>NZ_JBIRUL010000006.1:0-383477 GCF_044335095.1 Streptomyces sp. NPDC020597
GTGTCCTGCGTTCCGCCACCCTGTGGCCGCACCTTCGACGGAGGGATCAGCGGCTTCGCGATCTCCCACAGCCCGTCCGGAACAATCCAACTCCAGGTTCCCCGCCCCATGCCGAGTTCAACGACGCCTCACCACATAGGACACCGTCTAAGTAGAGGGTCAGGATCCTTTTTTCTCAGGTCGCAGGGCTGAGGGTGAAGAGGGCCCGGCCTGTTCAGCACAAGCGGGCAGTTCCGCCCAGGCGTCGGGCCCTGGAGCACTCCCCCGAGCGGCGGTGGCCGTCGGCCCCCGGAAGCCCAGGACGAGGGGACTGCTGCTCAGCGCAGTCCGAGTGGCCACGAAAGATGATCGCAGCCAGGAGCTCTCGGCCCCGCGCCCCGCAAGATCCACGACCGTGAATTGCCGAACATGCCACGCGAGGTGTCTCCTCAGGCGAGAAGACGTTGCAGGAACGGGCTCGGATTGCCGTGCCAGAAGATGTCGAGACTGTCCCGTGCCCGGGTCGCCGCTACGAAAAGCAGGGAACGCGCCCGCTGTTCCTCCCTGCGGTAGCGGGCAGGGTCCGCCTGGCGGAGCTGGTTGACCTGCTCGCGAGGGACCAGGCCGTCGCTGACCCTGGCGATGATCATGCGCTGGTACTCCAGCCCTTTGAAACGGAACATGGTCCCGATGTGGATCCCGGGCTCGCCCCGGGCACCGTCGGCGCCGATCTCCAAGGCTCGGATGCCGTGTTCCCCCAACGTGCTTCCCAGTTCGCTCGCCATGCGGTTGGTGGGGACACAGATGGCGATCTGCTCGTGCGCGATCCGTTCGTCCGGATCGGCGTCCCAGGCCAGGATGTGCGCGGCGATCGCCTCACGTTCCGACTGCCAGTCCGAGGACGGGTGCATGCCGGGCGTACCGCCGCTGAGCACGGAACGGTACCCGGCGAGCGTCTCCGAACTGCCGTCGAGGTCGTCGTAGGTCTCCTCGCCGAGTACCTCCAGTGCGGAGCGCAGGATCTGTCGCGTCGGGTCCGGCCGGTGAAAGACGGCGAATCGGGTGGATGACAAGCTAGCCGATCAGGCCGACCGACAGGCCGGAACCTCCTGGCCGAACCCGTGGAACGCCCACGTCACCTGTTGTCGAGCTCCAGCGTCACCGGGGCGGCGAGCAGCTGGTCTGCCAGCGGCCAGATACTCAGAGCCAACGATGCGAGATGGGCGCCTCGTGCGCTGATGCGATGCTCGTTCCAGGCAGAGGCCCAACCGTTGATCTCGGCGGTCGGCGGCGGATTGAGCAGTGTGCCGTGGGTGAGTCGAAGGAGGCTGTGCTCGCCGAGCCACTTCCGTTTGTCGTCCCAGGCCATGTTGCCCAGCGCGGGATTCAGGCGGGCTGTGACCAGGGTCAGGTTGCCGAGGGTGTGAACCAGTTCGTCGCGGTCGGCGCCCTCGGAGGGATCGTCTTCGAGGGGAGGCCAGTTGTCGCGCCAGCTCTGCGGCATGACGTGCTCAATGGTCAGCTTCGCCCCGAGCTGCTCGCCGACAGGGACGGTGAGCTGCTCGGTGTGGTCCGTACGCAGCTCGTCCTCCAGCGCTTCGAGGAGGATGCGGACGCGGTGGCGGTAGAGGCGGGTGTAGATGGGGTCTTGTTCCAGTGCGGTACGGAACTCCGTGTCCGTGGGCCACTGGCGGTGATGGCCCTGCATGGCTGAGAGCGCCTTGATGATCACCTCGTCCGCGTGCTCGGGCTGTCGGGACGCGGCTGTGACGAGGTCACGGAAGACGTTGTTGTAGTCGCGGCTGCTCAGGTTGAGGATCGCCCGGCGGACGAGGTAGCTGTCGATCGCCCGGATGGCACGGTGCCGCCGCTCCGCCGGCAGTACGGCGTCGTCGAGGCCGTACAGGAAAAGGAGCAGGGGCATCGGGGTGGAGGTCTGCATGACCTTCATCCGGTAGAGGAAACGGCCCTCGACGCCGTGCAATGGGTGCTGGTCGATCCGGTCGTAGATCTCGGCATACCGCGCGAGTTCGGCGAAGACGTCCTCGCTGGGAGCGCTGGCCGATGTCAGCCAGTGCTCGAACTCCTTGAACAGAGAGGAAGCGGTGAACTCGCGCCCTGTGCGCATCGTGAGCCAGTAGGTCAGGAAGACGTCGAGACGGCTGCGTGTGATGCGGCCGGTCGTCTGCTCGGTGCGCCACTCGTCCTGGTCGAAAGGTGCCCAGTATGCCTTGTAGAGCCGGTCGACATCCGCTCCGGATTGTTCGGCGTTGCGGAACAGCAGGTTCTTGATCAGATCCGCATGTTCCAGAGGCGTACCGCGGCTGTTGAGTGTCTCGAAGACGACCTGCGCGTCGTCGTGCTCCTCCAGGTCGATGATGACCAGACGCAGTTGCTCTCGCATCGTCTGTACGAGCGTTCCGAGGCGTTCGTGCGGCTCAGGACATTCCGCCAGCCATGCGTCGATCTCCTGCTGAAAGTAGGCGACAGCCCCAGCGAGACGGCCGTCTCCTCCTTCTCCGAGCATCACGGAGCGGAACTCGTTGCGGTCGGCGTTGGTGGGCCACACTTTGTAGCGATGGTCCGGATGCCGGCCGCTGTCGAACAGGTCCTCGTCGTTCTCCAGGAACTTGCTCAGCAGTCGCACCGACCTCTCGTGGTCGAGTACCGTCGCCGACAGCCGGGCCGCGAACAGAAACAGCTGAAGTGTCGTCAGCCGCTGCTGGCCGTCGATGACCTGCCGGGTCTCCAGGTTCGACGATAGGTAGGGCGTCTCGTCGAAGACCACCGCGCCCAGAAAATGCGGCGCCACCGTGTCACCGGTCTGCGCGGCCCGTTCGGCCCGCTCGACGGTGCGGCGAATGTCCTCCCACAGGGCTGCCCAATTGTCGTCCCTGGTCCATACGTACGGCCGCTGGAACAGGGGCACCGTGTACCGGATATCCCTGCCGAAGATGCGCCGCAGATCGACGGTGTCCGCTCTCATGGCCCCCCACATCACTCGCGTCCTACGTCACGGTATCGATCTTCGGGCCCGGTCTCAGGCCGTCGGGGGCTTTTCCTTGGAAAGTCCGTCAAGCGCCGGCTGTGGCCAGGTGGCTGCGCAGTACAGTCGCGATCTCCGCGGCGTCGCCCGTCGACGGGACCGCCCAGGGTGTCTCGTCACCGTTCTCCATCACGAAGCTGCTCAGGAATCGCACACTCGCCGGGGACGGAACGTACGAGTCGCGGAGCCAGTGGGCGAACAAGGCGGCCGTGTCGGCGGTCACGTCGATGATGCTGACGTGGGCGTAGTCCAGAGTCGGCATGGCGGCCGTACCCGTCACGAAGACCTCCGGCGCCACCTCGATCTCGAAGTCCAGGACAGGCACATCGCGGAGACCGGAGGTGTTCGTCTCCAGGAAGGCATCGGGGAAAGCCCGCTCCAGCGCATCCCTGAACGTATCCAGGCTCGCCTGCCATGCGGCTGGAGTGTCCTCGGGGGGTGCGAAGACGAAGTTCGACCGCAAGGTGTGCTCGACTGTCACAGAAGTCCTTCACTCTCAGGGCACGTACCGCGCGGACCCGGTGACGCCGTTCATGGCGATCATCGACTCCCAGTAGGCCGCGTTGTCCTTGCCGTTGGTCACGATCTCAAGGCCGCGGATCTCCGAGTTCGCCGGGTTGGCCATCGCGCTCTTGTACCGGCGCAGCTCCGACTCGTCACTCCGGTACATGCCGTCGATCAGCGGGTCCCACTTCGGCTTCCCTTGGTCATCCACCTTCACGGGCTTGGCGAGTGTCTCGTTGACGCGCTCGATACTGCGAAAGCTGCGCTTCGCGCAGTCCGGGTCGCGGACGTGTTTCGCCTCGACGAGGTAGCCGTCGACGGGGCGTATCCCGTCCACCATGAGCCCCTGTTTGCGACCGGCCAGCGGCACCTCGCGCTCCGGGTATCCGGACACGCGCAGTTGATAGGCGTTGTCGGGGTTCGTGGGGCCGCCGCCGCCGGCGAAGCCCCCCGTGTTGAGAGAGTTCAGCCAGGTACGGAATGGTGGCTGCTCTCCCGGTGTGAGCAGACGGGTCGTGCCGGGCGCCGGAAAGATGGGGTCCTGCCCGGGGATGGAGGGGTCGACCCTGTTTATCGCGGGAAGGATGGCCGGCGCCTGGCCGTGGAAGGAGGCGACGACCAGCGGCACGGGTACGGGAACAGGCACCGGAAGAAGGGGCGGCACGGGAAGTCCGGGAGGCGCATCCGACCCCTGGGGGAGTTTGACTCGCTTCTCGGAAGAGTCCAGGGCATGGGCGACGTCGCCGAGCTGGTGGATCCAGGGATCGCCGAGCACCGCGTCGAGGAGCCCTCCGTCGTCGCCGTTACCGCCGAACATCGGCTGGTCCCACGGCATCTCGACGTGGAAAGGGTCCAGATCGTTCTGGGTGATCTTCCGCTTCGCCGCCTCGACGTGATCCGCGTACCGGTCACAGGCCTTGGCGAGCTGGTTGCACGCCGCCACGAGGTTGGCGACCAACGTCTCGTCAGGCTGGGCGCGCTCGGGTGGTTCCGCGAAGCCGACGAACCCTCGGAAGTAGGCGCGGAACGCGTCCGCGGCCTCCCCGGAATGAGCCTGGTCGGCCGTGTGTGCGTACGCCTGGGCGTCTTCCAGGAAGCGCACCATCATCTTCCCGCCCGCGCGCCAGGACGCGGCGACGTCCCGCAGTTTCTCCGGCGAGCCGCGGAAGCGGTCGCTCATGCCGGCTGGGGCGTACTGGTCGTACCAAGCGGTGTCGCCGACGGCTTCCGGCAGCTCCTGCCCCAGCCCGAGGAAACTCTCGGTGCAGTCTGCTCCGGGGTCGCCCATGCCGGCGGTCAGGTCCACCTGTTTGTTCAGAATCGAGGAGGCGATCCGACTCTCGCGTGCCATGAACTCGCGGGCGTTACGCATCAGGCCCTTGCCGGTCTCGCCCATCACGTAGGCGCTGAAGCCCATCTTGTCGAGCGTGGTGGAGGCGGCCGACTTGTACACGGCGGCGAACGCCCGCCCGGCGTCGTCGTCCCCGGCCATGCCGCGCTGCCGGTCGAGTTCGTGGAAGAGGGCGACAGTGGTGTCCCGCGTCCCTACCATGACCGTGCCCACCATTCCCATGGACGCCTTGATCATGCCCTCGGCCATGACCTTCAGGTCCAGCGGCAGTCCCACGCTCATCTCCGTCCGGTCCGGTGAACAGGCCCGTGAACACGAGCAACTGACCACCAGTTCTATCGCACGGATGTGCCTTCTGATGCGCGGCCCCTTGTGGTGCGCGACCAACCTGACGACGGACCGCGTCGTTCAGGAAACCGTCGCCTCCATGTACTGGCGACGCGGTGGAACGTGCCGTCGCGCTTTCAGTACGACGGCTGCATCGGAAGTCGCCGGGCCGGCCTGTGACCGGCCTCTAACCGCCCACGACCCACCGTGCCCCCGCGACCGTGCTCAGCAGCAGGGACGGGAGTAGCCACCACCAAGGCAGGGCTCTGCGCGCCGACGGCGACAGCCACAGGGCCGCGGCGGTTCCGGCTGCCGCGATGGTGAGGACGCAGGCCAGGACGATTCCGGCGTACGCGTCGTCGTCCCAGGGGCCGGACGGCGTGATGGTCAGCGCGGTCCAGCAGAAGTACGCGGCGACGAGGGTGAGCAGGGTGAGGGGGACGGCGAGGACCAGACGAAGGCAGCCGCGGTCGCCGTCCGCGGGGGAATGGGTGGTCATCAGTGCAGTGCGTTCCTTGCGTCGTTCAGATCGTTCGCGAACCCGCGCCCGTAGGCCTGGGCGTTGTCGGTCTGTTGTACCGCGCGGCAAGGCCTTGATGCCGTCCCGGGGGCGACCGCTGACCACCAACGGAACAGGCCCCCGGCAGGACGGCAGCTCAGGTTCTAGCGATCGTCGCAACACCCCAGTTCAAGGGGTGCGATGTTCGAGATCCGGCGGACCCGGACGGTGGCTCAGGGCCGCAGGAAGCTGACCCGTGAGCGGGAGGAATACTTCCGGCTCGTGCAGCAAGGCGAGTTACGCGGAGGCGGCCAAGGCCGTTGGCATCAACCTCCGTACGGGAAAGCGATGGCGCAACGGCCGGAACCCCTCCGGCGGCAGAAGGCGGCAGCACCGGCCAGACCGGTTCTGCCGCCTTCTGGTGCGTCCCGGTACCTGCGGGAAGCCGACCCGATCTACATAGCCGACCGGCTCCTTGAGAAGGCGACGATTCGCGCGATCGCCGCCCAGCTCAACGGCCGACCACGCAAAACGCTCGGCTGGGAAACCCCAGCCGAGCGTCTGCATAAACTGCTCGCCGTCTGACACAACCGATCATGTGTTGCGACGATCCCTGGAAACCGCCCAGTCCGGCGAGGGCCTGAACCAAAGAGGACGAGTCCCGGTGTCTGGTGTCCGGGTTCGGTCAGTCAGGACAGGGGAGTCTTGCCGGCGGTCTCCTGTGCCTCGGTCCTGCCCGACAGGCGTGCGCGTACCACCGCGAAGAGCACCACGCCCGCGGCCACCGCCGTCGACAGGACCACCTGGTCGCGGCCGCCGCCGTCGGCCGTGTCGGTGAGCATGTAGCCGAGGACGAAGGTGATCAGGGCGATGGTCGCCCAGGTCAGGTAGGGGTAGAGCCACATCCGGACGACCAGCTTCTCCGGGGACTCCCGCTCGATGATCTTCCGCATCCGCAGCTGGGAGAAGCAGATCACCAGCCAGACGAACAGGGCGATCGCGCCGGAGGAGTTGAGCAGGAACTGGAAGACCGTGTCGGGCCAGAGGTAGTTGAAGGCGACGGCGACGAAGCCGAAGACCACCGAGGCGAGGATGGCCGCGCGGGGCACGCCGCGGCCCGTGGTCTGTCCGAAGGCGGCCGGGGCGTCGCTTCGGCGTCCCAGCGAGAAGGCCATGCGCGAGGCGGTGTACAGGCCCGAGTTGAGGCAGGACAGCACCGACGTCAGCACGATGGTGTTCATGATCTGCGCGGCGTGCGGGATGCCGATGGAGCTCAGGGCGGCGACGTACGAGCCGTCCTTGAGGATCGCCGGGTCGTCCCAGCGCAGCAGTGACACCACGATCAGGATCGAGCCCAGGTAGAACACCGCGATCCGCCAGATCACGCTGTTGGTGGCCTTGGTGACGGCGGCTCGCGGGTCGGCGGTCTCGCCCGCGGCCAGGGTGACGATCTCGCTGCCCATGAAGGAGAAGACGACCATCAGGACGCCGGTGAGGATCGCGCCGGGGCCGTTGGGGAGGAAGCCGCCGTGTGCGGTGAGGTTGGAGAAGCCGCTCGCCGGGTGGTCCGAGCCGGGCAGCAGCCCGAAGATCGCCAGGCCGCCGAGCGCGATGAACGCGGCGATGGCGACGACCTTGATGCCGGCGAACCAGAACTCGAACTCGCCGTAGGAGCTGACCGAGACCAGGTTGGTGGCCGTCAGGACGATCATGACGATCAGGGCCCAGCCCCACTGCGGCACCGCGGGGACCCAGCCGGCCAGGATCTTCGCCCCGGCCGTCGCCTCGACGGCGAGCACCACGACCCAGAAGAACCAGTACAGCCAGCCGATGGTGAAGCCGGCCCAGCGGCCCAGCGCGCGGTCCGCGTAGGCCGAGAACGAGCCGGAGGTGGGGTTCGCGGCGGCCATCTCGCCGAGCATGCGCATCACGAGGACGACGAGGACGCCGACGAGCGCGTACGAGATGAGGATGCCGGGGCCGGCGGCGGCGATGCCGGAGCCGGAGCCGACGAACAGGCCGGCGCCGATGACACCGCCGATCGCGATCATCGACAGGTGGCGGTTCTTGAGTCCGGCCTGAAGGCCGCCGGAGCCGCCGGAGTCCGGACCGCCGGACTCGGCGGGAGGGGTTTTGGGGACGGTTGTGGTCATCTCGACATCCATGGGGAGGGTACGGACAGGGAGGACGGACCAGGAGCGTCTGGAAATTAGTTCAGTACGATCGAAAAACACAAGACTTGTTTAACTGTTCACCTTGCTCTATTTTTCGTGCAGCGCGGAACCCTCTCTTCCGGGAGCCCTCTGTGGACCACACCGTGACCCCGCTCGCCAGGCCGTTAAGGTGGCGCCGTGGTGAATGCACCGGGCAAGTTCGGCCCCTACAGCGGCTGGGACACACGCGTCCTGGCCGGCCGGGGCCCCACAGGAGCGGAGCTCGTCCGGTCCCGGATCGCCCTGCGGGTGCGGCTGAGGTCCGTCTCGCCGGGGGACCGGCTGCCGGACGCGGGGGTCCTCGCCGAGGAGCTCGGGATCAGTGAGATCACCGTGCGCCGCGCACTGGAGGTCATGTGCCAGGACGGCCTGCTCGACCGCCGTCGGGGCCGGGCCGGAGGCACCTTCGTCGCGGCCGAGTGGGACGCGGTCGTCGCCGTGATGTACGACGCCGACGAGGCGGCCGCGCTGGACTCCTTCCATCTGCTGCTCGAGTGCGGGCTCGTCGCGCACACCGTGGGCGAGCTGCCCGACGGCCGGCTCGACGGGCTGCGGGCGCTGGTCGAGGAGATGGACGCGCCCGGCGACCCGGCCCGGCTGCTCGAACTGGAGACCCGCTTCCACCTCGACCTCGCCGAGACGCTCGGCGGCGCCGGGATCAGGGAGTTCGCCGCCGACCTGCTCGGCAAGCAGTGCCTGCTGGGGCCCGCGCCGGACCCCGCGGTCGTACGGGCCCGCAACCGCTGCCACCTGGACCTGCTCGACGAACTCGGCCGCGGCGCGATGGACCCGGCGGTACGAGCCGTGAAGGCACACCGGCACGCCGAACCGCACTGACCGCACAGAGCCGAACCGAACCGACCTCTCGGAAGGGAGTTGCCGCCATGACCGAGTCCGGATCAGCCGGGCCGTCGCCGACGTCGGGCCCCGCCGACGGCACGCCCCAGCGGCTGCGCGGCGGCGTCCTCGGCATGGCGGACATCGCCGCGGCCACGATGGCCAACGTCGGCCCGGCCATGAGCTTCTTCTTCGGCTTCGCCTTCCTCGCCACCACGGCGGGCGTGGCCTCCCCGCTGACCATCATGGCGGCGGGCGCGGCGGTCGCCCTGTTCGGCAACACGCTGGCCGAGTTCTCCCGGGCGCACCCCTCGGCGGGCAGCTTCACCACCTTCGTGGGCAAGACCTTCGGGCCGGTCAGCGCCGTGACCACGGCGCTGCTCGCCGGACTCGGCTACATCATCGCGATGGCCTCCGTCATCGCGATCTCCGGCGGGTTCATGCAGATCACCCTGAACCACTACACCGGCGTCGACCTGCCGTGGATCATCTGGACGGTGCTGCTGACCGGCCTGTCGGTGGTGCTGATGCTGCGCGGGATCGTGGTCTCCACCAAGTGGGCCGGCTACTTCTTCGTCGTCGAGATGCTCGTCCTGGTCGTCGTCTCGGTCGCCGCGCTCGTCGAGCACCGCGGCGACCTCTCCGCCGCCCCGTTCCTGCCCTCCCACCTCACCCACGGCGTCAAGGGGCTCGCGGCGGGCTTCCCGCTGGCGGTGTACCTGTTCATCGGCTGGGAGAACTCGGCGGCGCTGGCCGAGGAGACGGAGAACCCGCGGCGCAACGTCGGCCGCGCCGTGTTCTCGTCCGTCGCGATCATGACGGTGAGCTACATCCTCTTCGCCTACGCCACCGTCACCGGCTTCGGCTACGACGTCCAGCGGCTCGGGGACTCCCGCATCCCCTTCATCGACGTCGCCCAGCACACGCTCGGGGCGCTCGCCGTCCTCGCCTACGTCGGCGGCCTGACCTCCACCCTCGGCGCGCTGATCGCCGGCATCAACTCCCAGTCCAGGCTGGTGTTCAACGCGGGGCGCGAGGGGTTGCTCCCGTCCTTCTTCGGTTACGTGCACCCCACGCGCCGCACACCGAACAACGCGATCGTCACCTTCGCCGCGACCGCGCTGCTGATCATCGTCGGCTGGGGTCTGGGGCATGTGCTCGGGGCCGAAGGCGGTCAGATGAACCCGGTGGTGTTCTTCGCCGAGTCGTCGACCCTGGGCGCCATCCTGATCCTGCTGGTCTACCTCGCGTCCAACATCGCGCTGCCGCTGTACTACCGCAGGTACCGTCCGCAGGAGTTCCGGATCGTGCGGCACGTGGTGCTGCCCGCGGCGGGCGCCCTCGCCGTGCTGGTCCCGCTGTACTACCTCGCCAAGCCGGGACAGCCCGCCCCGTACAGCTGGTTCCCGTACGCGGCGCTGGCCACCCTCGTCGCGGCCGTCTGCTACGCGACGCTCCTGGTCCGGCGCGACCCGGGCCTGGCCGACCGGGTGGGCTCGGTCGTCGCCGACGAGGAGTGAGCGCCGCGTCGACGGCCGCCCCCTGCCCCCTCGTCCGGTCCGGCGGGAGGGTGAGGGGTGCCCCCGGTCACGACACCGCCGCCTCCTTGTACTGCCCGAGGTAGTGGAACGCGCCGCCCGCGACCTCGTAGAGGAACATCGCGTCGTCGTTGTAGCCGTGCGACGGGCGGTAGGCGACGGTACGGGTGATCCCGGTGTGCTTGACCTCTTGCAGGCGGTGGGCGATCGCGACGCGCTCCCGCAGGGCTGCGCCGTCCTGCGCGCAGGACGCCGCCAGGAACATCACGGCGTCGTAGGCCTCGGCCGCGTACCAGCCCGGGGCGGCGCCGAACCGGGTGCGGTAGGCGGCGGAGAAGGCGCGGGCGGACGGGCGGATGGTGGGGTCGGTGAACGAGGTCGCGAAGACCCAGCCGGCCGCGGCCGCCCCGGCGGCGGCGAGGAATCCGGGGCCGAAGGCCTGTTCCGTCGCCATGCGGGCGCCGGTGAACCCGGCCGCCTTCAGGGCGGAGGCCAGTCCCGCGGTCCGTGCCGCGTCGCCCGTGCACACGACCGCGTCCGCCCCCGCGGCCAGCACCGACGCGGCCAGCGCCTTGTAGTCGATCCTCCCGGCGGGGACGCTGGTCAGCGTTGCCTGCCGGCGCGCGCTCCGCAGTCCCTTCTGGGTCAGGTCGCACAACTTCCAGGCGGTGTCGCCCTGCGCCCGGTCGTCCACCAGGAACACCTTGCGCGCGTCGACGTGGTTGCTGAGGTAGCGGACGCAGGGGGCGGCGAGGAGCGTCCTTTCGACGTGCAGCGCCGCGTGGGAGCGGAACTGGCTGTAGCCGATCGACCTGCCGTCGAGACCGACGTCCACCGAGACGGTGACCACCGGCATCGTCGCCTTGGTGTACGCGGCCTCGGTGCTCAGGAAGCACGCGTCACTGGTGGGCCCCAGAACCGCGAGGACGCCGGCGTCCTTCACCAGCCGCCCGGCCAGGCTCGCGGCCCGGGTCGGGTCGCCGCCGTCGTCGTACGGGACCAGCTTCAGGCGAAGGGGACGGACGCTCTGGGCGTTGACCTGCTCGACGGCCAGCCGGGCCCCGTTGAGCTGGGCGTTCCCGCTGTCCTTCGCGGGTCCGGTCAGGTCGCCCTGGAACGCGACGACCAGTTCGGGACGCGGGCGCGCCACAGGCGGCGTCGGCGTACCGCGGCGGGTGCTCCACCACCAGGCTCCACCGCCACCGGCCGCCAGGACCCCGGCCGTCGATCCGAGGCGCAGGAAGCTGCGACGGCGGATTCCGGGCGCGACGGACGGTGCTGTCCTGACGGCTGTCATCGTCGCGGCGTCCGGGGACACCGTGCTCGCCGGCGCGGACACCTGGGTCGGCTCGACGGCGTCGAGGGCGAGCACGGCGGCGGACCGGTCGCTGATCAGGCGGGCGACCGGCTCGGGCAGCCACCCCGCCTTCCCGCCCGGGCCGGGTCCGACGCCCGCCTCGAGTTCCGCTCGCAGGCGGGCGAGGTCGGGGCGGTCGGCCGGGTCCTTGTGCAGGCAGGATGTCAGCAGGGGCGCCAGGGCGTCCGGGAACGCGGCCGGGTCCGGCTCCTCGTAGACCGTGCGCAGCAGCACGCCCGCCGCCCCGCCGTCGCCGAAGGGCCGCACCCCGGTCGCGGCGAACGCGAGCACGCACGCCAGTGAGAACACGTCGCTGGGCGGGCCGATCTCCCCGCCGCGCGCCCTTGCCTGCTCGGGCGAGAGGAAGCCGGGCGAGCCGACGATGACGCCGCTGGAGGTGAGCGCCGTGGCCTCGGGGGCGCGGGCGATGCCGAAGTCGATGAGCCGCGGCCCGTCCGGGGCCAGCAGCACGTTGCCCGGCTTCACGTCACGGTGCACGAGCCCCGCCGCGTGGACCGCTTCGAGGGCTTCGGCGAGCCGGATCCCCAGGACCCGCACGGAGGCGACGGACAGCGGCCCGAAGACCTCCACCGTCTCGGAGAGCGACGGGCCCGGCACGTACGACGTCGCCAGCCACGGCGTCTCCGCGTCGGCGTCGGCGTCCAGCAGCGGCACCACCCAGGGGCTGTGCACCTGCCGGGCGGCCTGCGCCTCGCGGCGGAACCGGGCCCGGAAGCCGGGCTCCTCCGCGTATGCGGCACGCACCGTCTTGACCGCGGCGACCGCCCCGCCCGGTGCGCGGGCCAGGAAGACGACGCCCATGCCGCCGACGCCCAGCCGTCGCAACAGTCGGTAGCGGCCGAGCCGGGACGGGTCGCCGGTGCGCAGCGGCTCCATCAGACGGTGAGCGGCGCGGGGCCGTCGTACACGAAGCCGCCCTTCTCGACCCGCCAGAGGAAGCCGCCGGTGCCGTCGATGGCCATCAGGCCGGACCTGGCCAACTGGGGGGTGGTCAGATCGAAGCCGAACTGCTTGGTGATGCCCTGGTACTTCCCCGTCAGCACGGCTTCATGGAGGTTCTCCCGGGTGCGGCTCTTCGCCGGCAGCCCGGACAGGGCCTTCAGCAGCATCCCGGTCACGTCGTAGGACTCCGCCGCGTACCGGGGCGGCGCCTCCTTGAAGCGCGTGCGGTAGGCGGTCGCGAACTTCGCCGCCTCGGGCTTGCGGGTCGCGTCGATGACCGGAGCCACCATCGCCCAGCCCTCGGCGTCCTGCTGAGCCGCGGTCAGGAACCGGGCGTCGAGCAGCGCCGGGCCGGACACCCGCGCTCCCTGGAAGGACCGTTGCCGCAAAGCCGCGGCGATCAGTGCCCCCCTGTCGGGCAGTCCGGCGAAGAACACGGAGTCGGCGCCGGCCG
This sequence comes from Streptomyces sp. NPDC020597, assembly GCF_044335095.1. Classification (NCBI taxonomy): domain Bacteria; kingdom Bacillati; phylum Actinomycetota; class Actinomycetes; order Kitasatosporales; family Streptomycetaceae; genus Streptomyces; species Streptomyces sp. NPDC020597. Next base: position 13,069 of record NZ_JBIRUL010000006.1, read on the forward strand.
AGAGCACCGCGTCCACCACGTTGCCGAAGTCGTCGCGCATCGCGCTGACCACCTCCGGCACGGCGGGCAGCTGTGCGTTGTTGAGCTGCGTGCTGAGGGACGTGGCGAGGTCCGTCCCGTAGTTACCGGCCGGACGGTCGACGACGAGGCCGACCTTGCGTGAACGGCCGGTGCCGCGAAGGTAGTTGCTCATGTACAGGGCGAGCACCGAGTCGGGCAGCCGACCGAGCAGGAACGAGCTGAAACCCTGGATGACGAGGCTCATGCTGCCAGGGGACACGGCGACGGCAGGCAGCCCCCGGGCGGCGTACTTCCCGAGCGCCGCCTGCGCCGTGGCGTCGGTGGTGGGACCGACCACGGCGAGGACCGACGGGTCGGCCGCGAGTTCCGCGGCGAGCCGGGTCGAGGTCGCCGGGTCGCCCTTGTCGTCGACGGCCCTGACCTTCACGGTGAAGGGGGCGTCGCCGCGCGCGTTGAACTCCGCGACGGCCAACCGCAGTCCGCGCTCCTGCGCCCGGCCCGTCGCCTGCTGCGGGCCGCTGAGGTCGCCGTGCAGCGCGAAGGTGTGCACGGGTCGCCGTGCGGCGGCGGGCGTGGCGCTCTTCGCGTCGTCGTCCCGGGTGGCCGCCCACCAGGCGGTGCCGCCCGCGCCCGCCGCGACCGCCACGGCTGTACCGGCGAGCAGCAGGAAGCGGCGTCGGCCGGGCGGGCGGGCGTCCTGCGGCCCGGGCGTCGAGACCGTCCTGTCGCCGGTGACCTGGCCGGGGGGTGTGTCCTGCACGTCGGCGGCGGGGTCCGGCAGGCCTTCCGGCGCCTCGCCGGACCGTGCCGGGGAGGACGCTGTGACCTGGGTGTGCTCGATGTCCGGCAGCGCGAGCGCGGCGGCCGACCGCTCGGCGATCAGCCTGGTGACCGGCTCGGGCAGCCATCCCGAAGCCCGCTCGTCCTCCGGCTCGTCCTGCGGCTCGGGCTTCCGCTCTCCCTGCGGCGCCCTTTGCAGGGCGATCCGCGGGTCGCTCGGGGGTCCACCCTGCGGGTCGCCGTCGGAGTCGTCCCGGGGGTCGCCGTCGGAGTCGTCCCGCGGGTCACCGGGCGGCCCGTCCTGCGGTTCGCTTCCGGTCGTCAGCCGGCGCACCAGCTCCGCGGCGTCCGGACGCCGGGCCGGGTCCTTCTCCAGGCAGGCTTCCACCACTTCGCGCAGCGCCGCCGGGATCCCGTCCAGGTCCGCCGGGTCGTGCGCCGCCCGGTACAGCAGGGCGTCCACCGCTCCGGTGCCGAACGGCGCACGGCCGGTCGCCGCGAACGCCAGGACGCAGCCGAGGGAGAACACGTCGCTCGCCGGGCCGATGTCGTCGCCACCGGGGCCCGTGGCCTGCTCGGGCGAGAGATAGCCGGGGGTGCCGACGACCAGGCCGGTCGCGGTGAGCGCCGTGTCCTCCGGCGCGCGGGCGATGCCGAAGTCGATGAGACGGGGTCCGTCGTGGGCGATCAGCACATTGCCCGGCTTCAGGTCCCGGTGCACCAGTCCCGCCCGGTGCACCTCGCCCAGCGCCTCGGCCAGCCGCGCGCCGAGCAGCCGCACCCCGGCCTCCGACAGCGGACCGTACCCGGACACTGCCTCGCCCAGCGACGGACCCGGCACGAACGCCGTCGCCAGCCAGGGCGCCTCGGCGTCCGCGTCGGCGTCCACCAGCGGCACCGCCCAGGGGCTGTCGACCCGCCGGGCGACCTCCACCTCGCGGCGGAACCGCTCCTTGAAGCCCGGTTCCTCGGCGTACTCGGCGAGCAGGACCTTCAGCGCCACCAGCGCGCCGCCCGGCGTGCGCGCCAGGTACACCACGCCCATGCCGCCGGCGCCGAGCCGGCCGAGCAGACGGTGGTCCGCGATGTGCGCGGGGTCGGAAGAACGCAGCGGTTCCATCAGCTCTTCCCTCCGAGCTCGGACTCCACGCGGCTGAGCATCGTGGTGGTGCCGTGCGACGCGTACTGCACCAACTCGTCGGGCTTGTATCCCGTGGCGCCCATCACCGACACAGCCACGGTGACCGTGCCGAGCCGGGTGACGAACCAGCGGTACGTCTGCGCGCTCGCTCCCGTGACGTAGGAGCCGATTTCGACCACCTGGTCGTCGGAGTAGGTGTTGCTGCCCTGGCCGTAGGGGCTGGCGTTCGACAGGAGCCCGGATATCTGCTCGTCGGTGCGGACCTGCTGCACCGGGCAGCGCAACGGCTCTTCCAGGGTGGTGGACAACTGCTGGTCGGCGTCGCGGACCGTGGCGTGCACGGTGATCGCCGCGGTCACCTTCAACGTTCCCTTGCCGCCGGCGCCCGGCAGTTCGCTGTAGCGGGACAGCGAGGCCAGGACGGTCTTCGGGAGAGGCCGACGCTGCCAGCGGCACTGCGTGTCCAGCACGGCGACCGTGCGGGGGGTGCTCGCGGCGGGCTGCTGAGCCCGGAAGCCGTCGCCCCAGGCCTGCGGCTGCAACACGACCGCCTGCGCCAGTCGCTCGGCCTGACGCCCCGTCCGGGGCACCTTGGCGGGGTCCGCCGCGAACGGGGTCGGCGTGGCCGCACTCCCGCCCGCCGAGGAGGCGGACGCGGTGGCAGAGGGCGAACCGGACACGGCCGGCGCCGAGGGGCTCGGTTCGGCCGCCTTGCCGTCCCCGGAGCCGCAGCCCGCGAGCAATGCCGCGGCCGCGGCCGCCGACGCCGTGGCTCTCAGCCAAGTCGACCTGCGTCTGCCCGTGTTGTCGTCCATGCCCGCCCCTCCGCCTGAGCGCCCCCGCTTCGCGTGCGGTGATCGTACAGAGGTACGCGATACGCGGGCGGGCGGTTCCGTGAACGGAGTCCGGCCTTGGTAACGGGCTCGCCCGTGACGGCGGCGGAGAGCCGACAGAAGGCGCGACGCCTCCGTGGTCACGCCGGCCGGTCGCCCGCGCCGCCGAGGGACCGTTCCGCCACTCGCGCCAGATGAGCCGCGAACACCGCCGGGGCCTCCGGCGTCAGGGTGCGCAGCGCGACCAGCGCAGTGATGATCACGTCGCACAGCTCACCCTGGACGTCGTCCCAGGTGTGGGTGACGCCCTTGCGCCGGTTCTGCCCGGTCGCGCCGATGACCGCCTCGGCGACCTCGCCGACCTCCTCCGACAGCTTCAGCACGCGCAGCAGCAGCCCGTCGAGGCCGTCGTGCACGCGCCCGGCGTCCAGCCAGGCACGGAGGGCGTCGACGGTGGCCCAGAGTTCGGCGGCTTCGCCGGTATGCGAGGGCGGGGAGGCGGGATCCCGCCGGGGCGCGGGTCCGGGCTGGGGGCGGGGCGGCGGCTCGGTGCTCATGGGCGCAGCCTCTCAGGCCGTGGCCGTGGCCGTGGCCGTGCCGTTGCCCACGTCTGAGCGCTGCCGCTGCCGGTGCCGCTGCCGGTGCCGGTACCAGTGCCAGTACCGATGCCGGTGTCGTGGCAGATGCACCTTTCCGGACAGGGCGCTACTCCTCGAACAGCGCCTCCTGCTCGCCCTCCTCCCGCTTGCGCAGCCGCTGGTTGCGCAGGCCCACGACGACCGCGGTGACCGCCGCCGTCACGCCGAGCGCCGCCGGGACCATCCAGCTGCGGTCGACGGTGTGCCCGAGGGCGTGGTCGAGGGAGAGGCGGCCCGGGCCGGTGACGGCGAGGCCCGCGGCGGCCAGGCCCAGGGAGGCGGCGTGCTCGTAGCCGCCGCTCGTCGCGAAGAAGCCGTTGGGGGTATGGACGGCGGACGCACCGGCCATCGCGCCCGCGGCCGCAGCGCCGGCCGCCGGGGTGGCGAGGCCCAGCGCCAGCAGCGTGCCGCCGCCGGCCTCCGCGAGGCCCGCCGCGGTGGCGCTCGCCTTGCCGGGCGCGTAGCCGACGGACTCCATGAACTGGCCGGTCCCTTCCAGGCCGTGTCCGCCGAACCAGCCGAACAGCTTCTGCGCGCCGTGCGCCGCCAGGACTCCGCCGGTGCCCAGCCGGAGCAGCAGCAGGCCGAGGTCACGTCGCTCGTAACAGGTCACGGTGTCTCCCTGAGGGGGAAGCGGGAACAACGACAGGAACACCCCCACGCGTTTCCACCGTCGCACCTCTCACACCCGTCCGGCCCGTCCTGCACGCCGTTCGGGTGGCGGGGCCCGGACCCCGGGTGGCGGGGCCCGGACCGCGGTGTGAGTGTGGCCCGTATGGCGATTCAGATCGACAGACTCAGCGACCCGGCGGTCCGGGCTTTCGTCGCCGCCGTCAACGCCCATGACGAGGAGGCCTTCCGCCGCCTCCTCACGCCCGACGCGACCATGTCGGACGACGGCTCCGACCGCGACCTCGGTGAGTGGGTGGACCGGGAGATCTTCTCCTCGCACGGGCACCTGGACGTCACCAGGGAGTCGGACGGCGGCCGCGCTCTCGTCGCCGACTACCGCAACGACACCTGGGGCGAGATGCGGACCCGGTGGAGCTTCGTCGTCGCGGACGACGGCCGCATCTCCCGGTTCGAGACCGGCCAGGCGTAGCAGGCGCGGGACGCGGGAACTCCGCGTCCCCCGGGCGAAGGAGCGTGTGGGGACTCGGGGTGCGTGGGGGGCCGAGAATGCGTGTACGGTCCCGCAGTGCACGCATTCTCGGGCCCCTCCCCGCACCAGCCTCCGCAGCACCAGCCCTCGCAGCGGTCCCCGCACAAGCCTGCGCACCAGCCGTCAGCCCCGCCGTCGGCCGCGCCCTTCTCCCGGCGTTCCCTGCTGGCGGCAGCGGCTGCCGCGCCCCTCGCAGCCGCGCCGATCCTCGCCGCGCCGGCAGCCGCGGCGACGCGCGGTGTGGTCGGCGGGGCCCGGCTGGCCGCAGGCGGCGTCCAGGCCGGCGCGGGGGCCGCCGCACTGCCGAGGAAGCTGACGGCCCGCGCCTGGCTGGTCGCCGACCACGACAGCGGCGAGGTGCTCGCCGCGTACCGCGCGCACCTGCGTCTCGCACCCGCGTCCACGCTGAAGATGCTGTTCGCGGACACCCTGCTGGACCGGTTCCCGCGCACCGAGCGGCGCACCGTGACCGACGCGGACCTGGCCGGCGTCCCGTCCGGCTCCAGCCTCGTCGGCCTCCGGGCCGGCGTCACGTACACCGTCGAACAGCTGTGGCTGGGCGTCTTCCTGCGCTCGGGCAACGACGCCGTGCAGGTGCTCGCCCGGATGAACGGCGGGGTCGCGAAGACGGTCGCCGAGATGCAGGCGAGGGCGGCCGACCTCCAGGCGCTGGACACCCACGTCGTCAGCCCCGACGGGTACGACCAGCCGGGCCAGTTGTCCTCCGCCTACGACCTCGCCCTGTTCGCCCGGCACGGCCTGCGCGACGCCGGCTTCCGCGCCTACTGCGCCACCAGGACCGCCCGCTTCCCGGACGAAGGCGGGCGGACCCGCGTGATCGAGAACACCGACCGGCTGCTGTCGGGCTCCTCCGGGGTGACGCCGTACCCGGGTCTGATCGGCGTGAAGAACGGCTTCACCAGCAACGCGGGCAACACCTTCGCCGGCGCCGCGACCCGGGCCGGCCGCACGCTGATCGTCACCGTGCTGCATCCCGAGAGCGGCCACAACGCCGTCTACGAGGAGACGGCCGCACTGCTCGACTGGGGCTTCGCACAGGGGAGTTCGGCGCGGCCCGTGGGGACGCTCGTCGAGGCGTCGAGCGAGGGCGGGAAGAAGGCGACGGCCGCGGCGGCACCGCCGTATCCAGGGGTGCGGCAGGCCTCGTCGGCGGGCGGCGGGCCGAACGGGTGGGGGATGCTCGGCGGGGCCGGAGGAGCGGTGGCGCTCGCGGTGGGCGGGGCCTACGCCCTGCGCAGACGCCGCACCCGGCAGGCCGCGCAGGACAGTTGACGGTGTGGCAGCCGTCCCACGGCACCGGTGCGTACCTCGCGGTCCCGGCGAGGTCCACCCCCACCCGGTGCCATGGGACGGCTGCCCTCCCCCCTCGGGATGGCTCGTCGGTCCTTCGGTCCTTCGGTCCTTCTGCCCTGCGGTCCTTCGGCGCGGAATCCTCGTGCACCAAGTGTGAAGTTTCCGTGCAGAAGAGTTGAGCATAGGTCCGCCACCGGCCGCAATGGTGCGGACCGAGGAATTCCGATTGTGCAGGTTGAGGAGTTGACGATCCGTGGGGCGGCGTCCGGCGCCGCTCAGCCCCGTCCCACGTAGGGCATCGCCGTCGCGAGCACCGTCGCGAACTGCACGTTGGCCTCCAGCGGCAGCTCCGCCATGTGCCGCACCGTGCGGGCCACGTCGGCGACGTCCATCACCGGCTCGGGCGCGATCTCGCCGTTCGCCTGCAACGCGCCCGTCCCCATCCGCGCCGTCATCTCCGTCGCCGCGTTGCCGATGTCGATCTGCCCGACGGCGATGCCGTACGCCCGGCCGTCCAGCGAGAGGGACTTCGTCAGGCCGGTGAGGGCGTGCTTGGTCGCCGTGTAGGGCGCGGACAGCGGACGCGGCGTGTGCGCCGAGACCGAGCCGTTGTTGATGATCCGGCCGCCCTGCGGGCGCTGCTCCTTCATCTGCCGGTACGCCGCCTGCGCGCACAGGAACGCCCCGTTGAGGTTGGTGTCCACGACGTGCCGCCAGGCCTCGTAGGGCAGGTCCTCGAACGGCACACCGCCCGGGCCGAACGTGCCCGCGTTGTTGAACAGCAGGTCCAGCCGCCCGAACCGCTCGCGCACGGCGGCGAAGAGGTCGGTCACGTCCTGCGGGCGTGAGACGTCCGTCCGCACCGCGAGACTCGTGCCCTGCGGCGTCAGCGCGGCCGTCTCCTCCAGGGCTTCGGCCCGCCGTCCCGCCAGCGCCACCGACCAGCCCGCCCGCAGCAGTTCGCCGGCCACCGCCCGCCCGATGCCGGAGCCGGCGCCGGTCACCACCGCGATCCTCGTGTTCTTCCCGTCCATGGCCCCGCAGCGTACGGGAGAAGACGGCAGGGAGACCGACGGGAGACGCCCCCCGCCGGTGGCCCGGAAGAACGGCCCGGCCCCGGCTCCCCCGTACGGAGGGAGTCGGGGCCGGGTCTGCGCAAGGACGGCAGCCGAAGAACTGCTCAGCCGAAGGCCTTGTACGCGTTCCAGTCCTGCGACAGGACGACCTTGACGGGTGGGTTGGTGTTGGTGCGGGAGGGGTTGTAGATGCGGGTGAAGCCGTCGGAGCCCAGGCGGGCCCAGATGTCGGGGATGCCGTCCTTGTTGACGTCGGGGATGCCGACGGCGGTGGGCACGTTGGCCTCCGTCCAGCTGGTGCCGTACGGCTCGTCCTTGCCGGTGAGGGAGTCGCTGCCCAGCATGAGGGACGGCAGGTCGACGCTTCCGGCGACGGTGCCCGGCTTGCCCTGACGGAGGTACATGGTTCCGTTGTCGAGGTTGCGCCACAGCAGGTCGGGCGTCTTGTCGCCGTTGACGTCGGCGACGTTGACGATGTCGCGGCGGGCCCAGGCGTCGACGTTCATCAGGGTCGCTGTGTGGAAGGTGGCTCCGGTGTAGCCGGAGAGCGCCCAGAACTGGGCGCCGGACCGCAGCACGAGGTCGGGCAGCTTGTCGCCGGTGATGTCGCCGACGGCCTTGATCTGGGTCCAGGTCGAGGGCGCGGGCGCGTTCGCGGGCAGGCGGATGTCGATGCGCTGGGTGACGTCGAAGCTGCCGTAGCCGTCGCCGGGGTAGAGCCAGAACTTGCCGTCGGGGGAGACCGCGAACAGGTCGGTCGAGCCGTCGCCGGGGTAGGTGTCCTGGTAGTGGGCGATCAGGGCGGCCTTGCCGGTGGCCGGGTCGAACCAGTGGCCCTGCGGGTCCGGCTGCTTGGCGGCGTCGTAGGAGGCCTCGAGGCAGTTGTACAGGTCGCCGTTCTCACCGCCGACGCAGGTGCGCAGGTTGCCCTCGGCATTGACGACCAGCAGGTCGGGGGTGTTGTCGCCGCCGGTGTCCATCGGGCCGTCGGCGTTGTCCCGCGGAGGCATGAAGAAGGTGTAGTCGGTGCGCTTGCTGGGGTTGCCGGTGGAGTCGTAGGCGTAGACCTGGAGGGTGTTGGGCCCGGCGTGGGCCGGGGCGAACGCGGGCAGGGTCGCCTTGCCGCTCGTGGCGGGCAGGTCGGCGGGGCTGTTGCCCTCGATGGACCAGCGGAACTTCGACGCGCCCTCGGAGGTGAAGGTGACGGCGCCGGTCGTGCCGAACTTGACCGAAGCCCAGGTCTGCGCTTCGGGCGTGGCCTCGGGGAAAACGTCGCTGTCCACGGTGGGCGGCGGCGGGCCAGAGCCGTCGACGGTGACGGTGCAGCGGTTGCCGCTGGTCGGGTAGTAGGCGGACACCGCTGTCGGGGAATTGCTGTCCTCAGCGCGCACGTCCCAGTGGTAGACGCCCTTGTCGACCAGGGTGCTGGAGGCGATCGTCAGGGTGCCCTTGCCGCTGGTCAGGCTGGTGACGAGGGTGCCGGCCGGGGTGGCCGCGCCGTGCTTCCAGAACCGGAAGCGCAGGCCCTTGAGATTGCCGTCGGGGTCGGTGGACTTCGCCGACAGGACCAGGTTGGTCTTGCCGACGGTGGCGCCGGCGGTGGTGGTGTTGCAGGTGCCGCCGGGGACGCTGGAGACGCTGGACGGCGTGGCGGGCGGGCGGTTGTAGGCGACTTCGAGGGTGGCGCTGGTCGCCTGGAACTTGCGCCAGGTCTGGGTGTCGTTCTCGCTGGAGGCGCGCATGCCGAGGGTGAGGCTCGACGCCCCGCCGTCGGCGGCCTTCTGGGCGGCGGTCTTGACGTTGAACGCTTCGTATTCGTCTGGGCAGGAGCTGGAGGACCAGCCGTGTGCGAAGGACTTGCGCTGGACTTCGCTGGACCAGCTCGGCTGCTTGTTCCAGGTGGTGCCGGAGGAGATCGCGCCGGTCGTCCAGAGCTGGAACTCGCGGTCGGTGCAGGACCAGGAGTGGTTGTTGAGCACCTTGAAGGTGGCGCTGGTGATGGCCGCGCCCTTGAGGGCGGCGTCGTACTTCATCCGCCAGAAGGAGCGGGCGGTGCCACCGGTGTCGTTCTCGTGGCCGACGCGGGCGTCGGAGGTGCCGGAGGAGAAGTTGGTGCCGTTCCAGAAGCTGGTGTTGGGGTACGGCTTGTAGGCCACGGTCCACCCCGCCCAGCCGGTCTTGAGCGGCGGGTCGACGAACACCGGGTACTTCACGTCCGGGTCGGCGAACAGACCGGTCTGTGCGGCGTGCAGGTCGAGGCGGGCGGCGCCGGTGCCGTCGCCGGCGAGTTGCATGGGCATCGGGGCGCTGTGCGCGCCGGGCTCGACGCCGCTCAGGCCGGACAGCTTCAGCACGTCGGCCGGCGTGGCGACCGAGGTGCGCGGCGTGCCCTGGCCCGCGTCGAACTCGGGGTCGCGGCCGCTGGAGTCCCAGGCGAACGGGGTCGCGATGGAGCCGATCTCCTGACCGGAGCCGTCCTGCACCGCGATGCGGCCGGCGCTCGCGTCATGGCGGAAGACGGCCGTCCTCGAGCGCAGCCCGTAGGCCACGGTGGCCAGCGCGTTGTTCTGCGCGGCCTCCTTGTTCTTGACGATCAGGAGCTGGGCGAAGCCGCCCTCTTCCCGGGCGACCAAAAGCAGGTCGACGCCCGGCAGCACCTCGGAGTACAGGGCGCGGGGGCCGTCGAGCACCGGCTCGGGCAGCTGACCGGGCCAGGTGTAGGCGACGGTGTGCCCGGCGACGTCCACCTCGGCCAGCACCGTCGCCTGCGCCTGCGGGCCGTCGGCCAGCGGCGAGCGCGCGAAGGAGCGGTCGGCGCGGTCGGCGCCCTTGCCGGGGGTGCCGCTGGAGAAGCGGACCGGCTGGGCGGGGTTGATCGGCTGGACGCCCAGGCCGCGGGCGGCATTCCGCACCCGCCGCAGCCGGTTGTCGATCGCCGCCCACGTGCCGTTCGCGGTCTTCGCCCGCGTCGCCGTGGCCGTGATCTTCATGCGCAGCCGGCCGTCCGGCTGCGCCCAGGTCTGGGATGTGGCGGTGGTGGCGGTGTCGACGAGGACCGGCTTGCGGGTGCGCCGGGCCTCGGCCTGGGCGGCGCTCTCGTCGCGCGGGCCGAGGCCGGCCTGTCTGGCGTCGGACGCCTTGCGGGCGTCAGGAGGTGAGGGATCGTCAGGGTGCCACCACGGCAACAGCGCGACGGTGAGGGCGGCCAGTACGAGGCCGAGGGTGAGAGCCAGCCTGGTGCGCGTGCGCACGAAGGGGCTGAGGAAACGAGGCGGCGCGGACACGGCGGCGTCTACTCCCGTGTGGACCAGGCGGATAGGGACAGCACGAACAGCCCCGGTCGGCTGGCCGCGGGGCATGGGCGCGCACACCGTCACACGAACCGCGCAGCAAATCCACGTATAAGGATTTTATGAAGTCGTGATGATGCGATGGTGAGTGCTTGACCGGCGCTTGACCGTGCAGCCATTTGCGGCTTTCGATCACCGAAAGTGCGGTCATAGGTACGGGTAATCGCGATCTTGACGACTTATCCCTTTAGGTGACGATCAGTCAACTCTCATCCCGTGAGGCGGATCACATCACGCTCCGGGAGCCCCCGGTGACGGATCTTGAATGATGCGGGGGGCATGACAGAAGGTTTGGGACTCCTCTGTCGTTTTTCTTGCATGCTTTGGTGGGGTCGACGCGTATGCGTGCTAAAAGTCCGCCGTCGTGGCTGGGGCGGTCGCGCCCGGTCAGGACGGAGTCACAACGACGGCGCCGCCGGCAGAGCCGTGTGGCGACCGTCCTTCTTTTGTCCTCCGCCTTGCTGGTCAGCAGTCTGAGTGCGCAGGCGTGGGCGATACCGGGCCCCGGCATGACGCGTGAAGAGGTCAAGCTCCCCGAGCTGCCGGAGAGCACGGCGCTGCCGGCGGACGAGGAGGCGGAGAAGAACCTCACCACCGCGCCCGAGGTCCCCATCGACCCGTATGCGCCGATTGCGGTGACGCCGTGGGCCGGGGACACGGGCGTCGCGACGCTGAAGGCGGACACCGCGCCCGGCACGACGGTTCCCGTGGAGGATCTGCCGATCGCGTTGGGTGTGCCCGAGGGCGGCGATCCGGCCGCGCTCGACGGCACGTGGAAGGTCGACCTGGCGGCGCCGAGCGCGTCGCAGGACGCGAACGTGTCCGGCATGATCATGAAGGTCACGCCGCCGGCCGATGCCGATCCGGCCGCGCAGGTCGCGATCGACGTCGACACGACCGGCTTCGCCGACCTCTACGGTCCGCAGGCCGCCGAGCGCTTCGGTCTGGTGCTGCTGCCGAGCTGCGTCATGGACGCGCCGGACACAGGTGACTGCGCTCCGGACGCCGGCGTGACGACGATGTCGGGCAGGACGGAGAAGCAGCCCCAGCGGCTGCGCAGCTCGGTCGAGGTCGTCCCCGCCAAGGAGGCGCCGACCAGGACGACCGCGGCGAAGAAGTCCGCGACCCGCAAGGTCCTCACCGGCGCGGTTCCGGTCTCGGGTCTGCTGGGCGGGAACGCCGGCTCGACGACGTCCGGCGCCTCGGCGCGCACGGCGTCGTTCCGCGCCGGCGACGCGCTGCCGGTGGTGGACGCCTCCGGTCCGCAGGTGGTCGGTGCGATGGACACCGGGGCCTCGGCCTCCGGCGACTTCACCGCCTCGCCGCTGCTGTCGTCCGGTTCGTGGGCGGCGGGCTCGTCGTCGGGTGCGTTCACCTACTCCTATGACGTGCAGGTGCCGGAGACCGCCGGCGGTCTGATGCCGAAGGTGTCGCTGGGCTACTCGTCGCAGTCGGTCGACGGGCGCACGTCGGCGACGAACAACCAGGCTTCCTGGATCGGCGACGGCTGGGACTACAACCCGGGTTCGATCACCCGGACGTACGCCAACTGCCGTGAGGACTCCAAGAAGGAGGGCTCCAACAACAAGACGCACCGCACCGCGGATCTGTGCTGGGGCTCGGACAACGCGACGCTGTCGCTCGGCGGGATGACGACGGAGCTGGTCTGGGACAAGGACCGGGGCACGTGGCTGACGGCCAACGGGGACGGTTCGCGGATCCAGCGGGTCCAGGACGAGTCGTCGGGCAACGGCGCGTACAAGGGCGAGTACTGGATCGTCACGACGCGTGACGGGACGAAGTACCACTTCGGCAGGAACAGACTGCCGAACTGGAGCGCGGGTCAGCCGGTGACGAACTCGACGCTGACGGTGCCGGTGTACGGCAACCACGACGGCGAGGACTGCTACAAGGCGGGCGACTGGAAGGCGTCGGCCTGCACGCAGGGCTGGCGCTGGAACCTGGACTACGTCGAGGACGTCCACGGCAACGCGATGTCGTTGTGGTGGCAGAAGGCGCAGAACTACTACGCGCGCAACTTCGACTTCAAGAAGCCCGTGGTCTACGACCGCGACGGCTGGCTGGACCACATCGACTACGGTCAGCGCGCCGGCACCCTGTTCTCGGCGACCGCTGCGGCCTCCGTCCGGTTCAAGGTCGAGGAGCGGTGTCTGCCCGAGGGGGGCCTGGCGTGCTCGGACGCGAACTTCGAGGACAAGGACCCGGGCAAGTACCGCATCTGGTACGACACTCCGGCCGACCTGAACTGCAAGCCGGTCACCACGACGTACAAGACGAAGTGCTGGAACGCGGGTCCGTCGTTCTGGAGCCGTAAGCGTCTGACGGAGATCACCACCGAGGCGCAGCGCAAGACGTCGACCACCGCGCGTCAACTGGTGGACAAGCACGCCCTCACGCAGAACTTCCCGGTCTTCAAGGCCGGTCCGAGCCCGAACACCGCCCTGTGGCTGGAGTCCGTCCGGCGCACAGGCTACGACCGCGACGGCAAGAGCGCCGCGCTCAACGCGGTGCGCTTCGAGTCCAACGCCGAGGACATGCCGAACCGGGTGATGCGTCCGAACGACCCGCGTCCGGGGTTCTCGCGGCCGCGGATCGGGCGTGTCATCAACGAGTACGGCGGCGAGACCGTCGTCACCTACAAGCCGGCCGCGGGCGACTGCGCCACCGGCACGGGCCTGCCGGGCAAGACGGACAAGGCGGGCCTGAAGGCCAACACCCGGCTGTGCTACCCGAGCTTCTGGTCTCCGGACCCGGAGGCCGAGGCCATCGACTGGTTCCACAAGTACGTGGTGGACTCCATCGAGGAGCTGCCCAACGTCGACGGCGCGTTCGCGACGAAGACGGCGTACGAGTACAAGAACCCGGGCTGGAAGCTCGCCGACGGCGAGTTCACCAAGAAGTCCACCCGCACGTACTCGCAGTTCGCCGGCGTCGAGCAGACCACGGTGATCACGGGCGCCGACAACGACGACATCAACTCCAAGCGCTCCAAGGCAGTCACCCGCTACTTCCGCGGCATGGGCGACACCGTGTCGATGAAGGACATCGCCGGGGTCGAGATCGCCAAGGACCGTGAGGCGTTCGCCGGCCGCATCGCCGAGGAACTCGACTACGACGAGGCGAACGCCGCCGACACCGACTGGGTCTCGCGCAGCGTCACCGTCCCGGTCGCCACCGAACTGGCCCACCGCGACCGCGACGACGGCCTGGATCCGCTGTACGCCTGGCGCGTCACCGAGCCCGCCGAGATCGCGTACACCAAGTCCTCCGGCACCAACAGCGACGACACCCGCACCGAGCGGGTCGTCAGGACGAACACCACCTACGAGCCGACATACGGTCTGCCCACCCTGGTGGAGTCGCTCGGCGACACCGGCAAGACCGGTGACGAGTCCTGCACCAGGTCCGAGTACGTCCACCAGACCGCCAAGAACCTCATCGGCCTGTCCAGGCAGGTCCTGGTCTCCCCGACCACCTGCGCGGCCGCCGATTTCGCCGACCTGTCCACGCTCACCGGCGGCACCCGCACCGCGTACGACGGGCAGGCCTACGGCGCCGCCCTGAGCTCCGGCACGCTCGGCGAGGCCACCGAGTCCTGGTCGCTGAACGGCGCCGGCACCGGCTGGCAGACCAACGGCACCACGGAGTTCGACGACGTCGGCCGGGTCACCCGGATGACTGACCGCGACTACAAGACCGCCGGCACCCTCACCTACAAGCCGAACTTCGGACAGGTCTTCCAGGTCGTCCAGTCCAACGCCGTCGGCCACTCCGAGACCCGCGACGTCGAACCGGGCCGCGGCACGACCCTGAAGACGACCGACGCCAACAACCACGTCACGCAGGCCGAGTTCGACCCGCTCGGCCGTCTTCTGAAGGCCTGGGCGGCGGACCGGGCGCCCTCCGACTCGGCCGTGCCGGACTTCCGGGCCGTCTACACCATCCCGGAGTACAAGAAGGGCGAGGACCGCAAGCCCTCCTACGTCACCACCTACTCGCGCGGGTACAACGACCGCATCGAGACCTCCGTCACCCTCTACGACGGTCTCGGCCGCGAGCGCCAGACACAGGAGGAGGCGGACGGCGGCGGCAACCTCATCACCGACACGCTGTACAACAGCTCCGGTGAGGTGTGGCAGACCAACAACGCCTACCTGACCCACGAGGCCAAACCGGGCGAGCTGTTCACCCCGGTCAGCGACACGGCCGTCCCGAACATCACACGCTACTCCTACGACGGTTCCGGCCGTGTGCTGGAGGAGATGCCGGTCCTCAAGGTCGCGGACCCGCTGACCGGCGAGTCCAGGTCGGAGCCGGTCCCGGCGCGGGCCACCCGCTACGAGTACGGCCTGGACTGGTCCAAGGTCGACAACCCGCAGGGCACCTCCGACTACCGCGTCTACACCGACGCCCTCGGCCGCACCAAGCGGGTGGACACGTTCAACCAGGACGCGCCCGGCGGCTTCACGTCGATGAAGTACGACTACGACACGCGCGGCCAGATGGTGATGGCGTACCACACCGTCGACAGCACGCACCCGTGGACGTGGACCTACGACAACCGCGGCCGTCAGACGACCGCCACCGACCCGGACACCGGCACCACCTCGACGTGGTACGACAAGTACGACCGCGTGCTCCACACCAAGAACGCCCGCGGCATCGACGTCTGGAACAACTACGACCTGCTGTCCCGGCCCACCGAACAGCACCTGAACACCGCGGACGGCCCGCTCCTGGCCGGCTACACCTACGACCTGGCTCCCGGCGGCAAGGGCATGCCCCACACCGCCACCCGCTACACCGACAACGAGGCCTACACCCAGCAGGTCGACGGCTACAACAAGGACTACCAGCCGACCTCCACCACCCTGACCCTGCCGCAGTCCCTCAAGGACACCTGGGGTCTGGACACGACGTACAAGTACTCCTACAAGTACAGCGACGACGGAGTGCTGGAGGAGTCGACCCTCCCGAAGGCCGGCCGGTTCGCCGAGGAGAAGCTCGTCGTCCGCTACAACAAGGACGGCAAGCCGCTCTCCGTCTCCGGCAAGGACTGGTACGGCTCGGAGACCGTCTACGACCCCTACGGCCAGGTGCTGCGCTCCACGCTCGGCGCCCAGCCCTACCGGGTGTGGACGCAGAACACGTTCGACGAGTCCAGCGGCGAGCTCAAGCAGCAGTCGGTCTTCCGGGAGAAGCCCGGGGACACCTCCCTGGTCGGCCAGAACCCGAACAACCCCTGGCTGGTCTCCGACCGGTCGTACACCTACGACCCGTCCGGCAACGTCACCTCCGTCAAGGAGGGCTCCCTCGGCATCGAGGAGCGGCAGTGCTTCACCTATGACCCGCTGGGTCAGCTGAAGTCGGCCTGGACCTCCAAGGACCAGAGCGCCTGCACCGCGCCGAAGAACAGCGACGGCACGCTCAACGTCGCCGCCGGCAAGGACAACTCCGGCTACTGGCAGGAGTACGAGTACGACCTGCTCGGCAACCGCAAGAAGCTCACCGAGAAGGACCTCACCGGCGCGGCCGCCAAGGACGCCACGACCACCTACGCCTACGGCAAGGCCGACAGCACCCAGCCGCACACGCTGACCAAGGTGTCGAAGACCTACACCACGCCGGCCGGCGCACAGGTCAAGGCGGAGGCGGAGCGTCTGTACGAGCTCACCGGCGAGACCAAGACCGTCACCTCTGTCGAGAACGGCGACAAGCAGTCACTGTCCTGGACCTACGACGGGCAAGTCGACCGCATCACCGGCCAGGGCACCGGCGGCAAGACCCCGTACGTGGGCCTCGCCGACAAGTGCCTCGACCTCAAGAGCGGTGTTCCGGCCACCGCGACGGCGATCCAGCTGTACGCCTGCAACGCGTCAGAGGCACAGAACTGGCGCTTCACCCCCACCCCGGGCACGACGCAGACCGACCGCGACCGGGGCACGCTGAACGTCTACGACAAGTGGTGTGTGCAGCCGGCCGCGGGCACGGTGGGGTCCGCGGTCCAGGTGCAGAAGTGCAACGGCTCGGCCGATCAGGAGCTCAAGCGGAACACCTCCGGCCAGCTCATCCACGCCGCGTCGAACCTGTGCCTGGCGGTGCAGGGCGCGAACTCGGCGAACTCCACCCCGATCGTGCTGGCCGCCTGCGACACCGCGAAGGCCGAGCAGCAGTGGGCGCCGCAGAACGACACCCGTCACCTCTACGGCCCCGACGGCTCCCGCCTGCTGACGATCAAGGGCAAGCAGGCCACGCTGCACCTGGGCGACACCGAGGTCACCGTCCAGCGGGGCGGCGTCCTGGTCAACACCCAGCGCACCTACTCCGCCCCCGGCGGAGCGGTCATGCGCTACGCCTACGGCAACGGCCCCGAGAACCTGGTCGCGCTGACGAGCGACCATCAGGGCAGCACCTACGCCGAGATCGCCATGAGCGGCGAGATGCCGGTGCGGATCCGCAAGCAGGACCCGTTCGGCAACCAGCGCGGCGTCGACACCGCCGGCGTCAACCGGCAGACCCACGCCGGGTTCCTCGGCGCCACCGAGGACGACGCCTCCGGCTACCAGCCGCTGGGCGCCCGCCTCTACGACCCGGTGGTCGGACGCTTCCTGTCCGCCGACCCGGTCCTGGACCTCAACGACCTCCTGCAGTCCAACGGCTACGCCTACGCGCACAACAACCCGGTGACGATGTCCGACCCGACGGGTCTGGCCATCTCGCTGTCCGCCTCCGAGCGGGCCGCGGCACTGGCGGGCGCGGGTCTGTCGGCGGCGCAGGTCGCGCAGGCCCAGTCGATGATGGGCAAGTCCCTGACCTCGGTGATCCTGGCCGTGGCATGGGAGACGCTGAAGGACTTCATCGGCATCAACGACGCGATGGCGTGCTTCGGCGGTGACATGTGGTCCTGTGTCGGCATCGCCGTCGACGCGATCCCGTGGACGAAGCTCGGCAAGATCCCGTCCGTCATCAAGGCCGTCAACCGCACGATCAAGGCGATCGAGTCGTTCCGAGCGGCGAAGAAGGCGGCCGAGCTGGTCCTGAAGGCGGCGAAGGCCGCCGAGGCCGCGGCGCTGAGAGCGAAGAAACTCGCGATCGAGCGAGCCAAGAAACTCGCGGCGCAGAGAGCGAAGAAGAAGGCGGCCGAAGCAGCCAAACGAACAGCCGACAGAGCGGCGGCCGCAGCCAGAAAGACCGGCAACCGAGTCCAGAAGCAGGCCCAGTCCAAGGCAGCCCCGAAGGTCTCGTCCCACGGCGGCGGCGGAAAGGGCGGCGGCGGAGGTTCCAAGCCCGGCGGCAAGTCCGGCGGCTCCTCCAAGAGCAACGGCGGCTCCAGCGGCAGCGGCGGCTCGGGCAAGGCCGAGGGTGGCGGCTCCTGCCCGGTGAGCAACAGCTTCGTGCCGGGCACCAAGGTCCTGATGGCCGACGGCACCACGAAGCCGATCGAGCAGGTCAAGGCTGGCGACAAGGTCGTCGCGACCGACCCGAAGACGGGCGAGACCCGTGTCGAGACGGTCACGGCGGAGATCAAGGGCCAGGGCCTGAAGCACCTGGTCAAGGTCACGATCGACGTCGACGGCAAGGCCGGCACGAAGACGGCCCAGGTCACCGCGACCGACGGCCACCCCTTCTGGGTCCCGGCACTCCGTAAGTGGGTCGACGCCACGGACCTGAAGGCCGGCGAGTGGCTGCAGACCAGTGCGGGCACGTACGTCCAGGTCAGCTCGGTCCAGCGCTGGACGAGCCGCGGCGCGACAGTTCACAACCTGACCGTCGGTGACGTCCACACGTACTACGTGGCGGCGGTCGGGACGTCGGTCCTCGTCCATAACTGTGGTGGTGAGATCGACTATGGAAGCATTTCGTCTGATGGGCGACGCTCCGGAGTCACCGCGATCGTCACTCCGGAAATGGTCGATGCCGACATGGGAACCAAGGCGTCGAGGCGCATGAAACCTCCGGGCTTTGTGAGTGGAGATAATGGTGACGCCCGTGGCCACCTCCTCCCGCAGGCGCTGGGTGGATCCGGGAATACTCCGGAAAACTTCGTCAGGACGACGGCAGCCATCGACAATGGTCCGATGAATGAATTCGAGAAGCTGGTCGTGGCGCATGTCGCCCAGGGCAGGAATACCATCATGTACTCGGCAACACCACATTATCTACCGGGTAGTAATGTGCCGCATGCCATCACCCTCGAAGCCTTCGATGACAACGGGTGGTCCATGGGGCAGACTTTCTTCCAGTAGTCGTTCGAGATGAGGGAACGGCGAGGGCGGAACCTCGTGATGAGGCTCCGCCCTCGCCGTTTTTCCTGTCAGCTTGTTCAGCATCTGTTCATTCAGCCTCGGTCCCATTCATACGCGCCTGGTGACGTCACCAGCACCTCACTCGGCCAGGTCTGCCTCACAGTGTCAAGGAGTTCCTGGTGTTGTTGGATCCAGTCGCTTTCCAGGACGATGGGGATGCTCGCTGACGCGCCTGAGCCGGAAGCGTCCTGTACATGTATGAGTACGATCTCGTCATTGTCCTCGGGCCACTCGACTCTGATCGTCGGCCCGTTTCCTTGGTTGAGCCATTCGACATCCTGACCTGCGCGAAGCGCGGCGAGACATCGAGACCACTCTTCCAGATTCGCTGGATAGAAACAGATGCTTAGGCGTCCATGGATGAAGCTGGTCTCCACCAAGATCTCTGCATCCAGCAAGTCATGCAGGGGGAGTACCTCCGGCGTTCGTCGACCGAGCACGCAAACGCGAAGGCTGGAATCGTCATCCGAAAGTCTGATCAAGTCTGTGGGTCCGTCTACATGCGCCATGTCCGACATTTTACTGACGATGTCCCTGACGCGGCCTAACGGGTTGCTGTGCGGCTGCCCCAGCCTATGAGTAATGAGAGAAGAAGCTCGCAGAGACCACGAAGTCGATCGAGCAGGTCAAGACCGGCGACAAGGTCGTCGCGACCGACCCGAAGACCGGTGAGACCCGTGTCGAGACGGTCACGGCGGAGATCAAGGGCCAGGGCCTGAAGCACCTGGTCAAGGTCACGATCGACGTCGACGGCAAGGCCGGCACGAAGACGGCCCAGGTCACCGCGACCGACGGCCACCCCTTCTGGGTCCCGGAGCTCGGCGCATGGGTGAACGCCACGGACCTCAAGTCCGGCGAGTGGCTGCGGACCAGTGCGGGCACGTACGTCCAGATCACGGCGGTCGACCGTTGGACGGCCCAGAAAGCCGCCGGCCGGCGGCTACGAAATGCCCGTTTCGACCTCGATGGAAATCGCAAGCTGGCTCCTGGAAACGGACTTTCCGCGGAGGAGGTTGTAATGGCAGGTGAATGGGACTGGCTGAAAGAGCAGCCGCCGTCCAGCAAGGTGCCCGAGCCTCTGCACGCACCGACGGCGTCGCCGGCCCTCAACCTCGGTGTGCGGGTGATCGGCAGCAACATCGTCGGAAACGACGTGGTCGAACTCGCCGCGCAGTACATGGCCGAGCATGCTCGGCTCGAACTGTGGATCGGGAGTCATGACCCTCCCCTGGGGTTCCAGCAACAGTTCGAGCGAGGGCGGGCCGCTTCCGAGGGGCTGCTCGTGGCCTACGAGGCTTGGGTCGCGTTCAAGACCGCCTACCAGGCGTCCGGGAAGAAGGTCGACCAGGTGCGCGACGAGCGGGAGAGGCTGAAGGCGGCCCTGCGCACCGTCACCGAAGCCCTCGTGCGTGCCCGGGCCGAATAGCTGAGAAGGCCGGGCGGGGTTCCTGCCTGCCAGCCCGTCCTTCGCGGGTCACATGAATGACCGAGGGGCCTCACCGGAATCGATTCTGGTGAGGCCCCTCGGGTGTTTGGCGAGCTCAGGCGCAGGCCGGCTCCGGACTCACAGGCCCTCCGACGGCCAGGCGTTCCCCAGTCCGCGTCCCGCGCTGCCTTGTAGAAGTCCCCGTGCCGCTTCGTCACCGTCGTTCGGCTGAGCCGCTCCTCCGTCTCGCACAGGTCGAGGAGGGACCTGGCCCTTGCGGATCTCCGTCTCCGGCAAGGACTGGTACGGCTCGGAGACCGTCTACGACCCCTACGGTCAGGTGCTGCGCTCCACGCTCGGCGCCCAGCCCTACCGGGTGTGGACGCAGAACACGTTCGACGAGTCCAGCGGCGAGCTCAAGCAGCAGTCGGTCTTCCGCGAGAAGCCCGGGGACACCTCCCTGGTCGACCAGAACCCGAACAACCCCTGGCTGGTCTCCGACCGGTCGTACACCTACGACTCGTCCGGCAACGTCACCTCCGTCAAGGAGGGCTCCCTCGGCATCGAGGAGCGGCAGTGCTTCACCTATGACCCGCTGGGTCGGCTGTCCTGCTCCGGCCCCTCGGCGGGGAGGGCGTCTGGCGCGGCCAGTGGAGCCGATCGAGTCACAATTGATCTTCCGTCCGTATGCTTTCCTGGCGGACGGTGATGAAGTGGCCGACAGCGAGGGGCGCATGTGGGAATATCGCGCACCGTGGAACTGGACGCCGTTCGACAACGGTCCCGGCACGTTCCCTGTCTGGCCGCTGCACTTGGTCTGCCGTAATGGCGAGGAAAACCTTGACGCGAGTGCGAACGTCGCACGTGCGACCGGGTCTGGGACCCACGGCAGCGAGATCGCCCGTTGGCTCGAGTGCGCAGGGCTTGCTGAGGTGCCGCGACTTCCACCGTCGGTGTTCGGCGAAGATTTTCCGGGCTGAGGCCGGACCGCCGAGTGCTACGACGACCCGAACGCGCCAAAGCCTCAACGACGACCACGGCGGCCTCCTCCTCCAGTGCCGCCGCGACAACGACCTGGGCATGGACCTCACCGATTCCCTGCCGGCATGGCCAGTTTCCCTGGAACAGCGGGAGACGCTGTATCTGGTCTGAACTGTCTGACGGCAGGGGCGACGGCGACCGCTGATCGTGGACACGGCAGGCGGATGGAGGTGAAGGGTGATCAGTCGGTGGCTTTGGGGTGTCCGGTGCCTGCGTAGGTGATCCAGGCGGTGCGGTTGGCGTCGTCGACGAGGTACCAGATGCGGCCGCCGCCGGTGACCTCGTACTGCCAGCGCTCCAGCGTCTGCCCTTTCCAGACTGCGGAGCCGAGCTTGCCCTTGAGGCGGTGGTGGCGCTCGGGGTCGTCGGCGGCTCGCGGGGCGGATCGGATCTTGTCGAAGGCGCGGCGGAGGTTGCCTGCGGCGTGGCGAGAGAGGTGGTCTCAGCCGTTGGCCGCCTCGGTGTTGGCGAAGCGCAGGTCGAATTCGTCGCCGACCGAGGGTGGGGCCGCGCGGTCACCGCGCTTGGGGCTCACTCGGCGGTCTCGCCCTCGGGTACGGGGACAGGGCCGAGGTCGCCGTCGGGCTCGCGGGTGAGGAAGTCGTGCAGGGCCGGGTCGGCGTAGATCTCGGCACTGTGCCGCCACTGGGCGAGCAGCAGCGCGATGGGGGCCAGGTTCTCCAGCGCGGCAGCGCCGCGGGCGGTGTCCACGAGCTCGCCGAGCATCGCCTCGACGTCGTCCTCCGGGAGGAAGACCGACCAGGGCAGGGCATCAGGCAGGGCCTGTCGCAGCGCGGCGGTGTTCTCGGTGCGGACCAGCCCGGCGAGCAGGCGGGCGGTGAAGTCGACCACGGTGGAGTCCTGCGCCAGTTGGTCGGCGCGAATGAGCGCCAGGTCTCTCGCGTCGCGTCGGCGCAGGCGTAGTGCGCGGACCACGTCCAGGCGCCGGGCGGTGGCAGCGGGGTGGTGGAGCAGCTCGCTGAAGGGTACGTCCTCGTAGGCCGTCGGCATAACATCCACAGTAGCTCGGATGTCCTGGCTCGGGTAGCGGGTAGCGGGTAGCGGTCCGGGCGCTGCTCTACAGGTGGCCAGAAACGGGCTGTCGGCGCGGCGCCTCCGACGGGGAGCGAAGCCTGCCCCTCCGAGCGTCGACCTGCTGGTGCTGGAAGGATCTCCTCGGTCACCGGGAGTTTCGCGTGATTCCGGTGGACGCAACAGTTATGGACGAATCGGGTTCACTGTTCGGGGAGACCCTTCTTCTCGCTTGACGTCTTCGCCGCGACGGAAGCGAACGCAGCCCTCTACGAGGGTGAAGCCCGCGGACCGTGTGACGCAGGCCGCCTACGAACCCCATGACCTGGTCGAGGAGTGCGTAGCGCTTCACTTCGGGCAGAGACCGGTGTGTCGGGGGCATCGATCCGATGGGAACACCTTTGAGTGGCGCGTCTACCGGAGGTTGTGACTGTGACGGCGAAGGTCGAGGACGTCATGGACGTCGACGCCTGGATGGCGAGAGCCGAACCCGCCTACGAGAGGCGGAGAACGGGGTCCTTCTTCGAGCAGGGGGCTCAGGGCTCCCGGCCGGGTCAGTCGTCGGCCGGCGGCCAGGCGTCCCCCCAGTCGGCGTCCCGGGCGGCCCGGTAGAGGTCGCCGTGTCTCTTCGTCACCGTCGTGCGGCTCAGCCGCTCCTCGGTCTCGCACAGGTCGAGGAGCACCTGGCGCTTGCGGATCTGAGGACGGCGGACGACGCGGGACGGGGCCGGGGAGACCGGGAAGCGCGCGGCCGCCACATAGCTGAACTTCTCGTCCTCGTACGGCAGTGAGCCGCCCTTGACCTGTCGGTGCAGGGAGGAACGGCTGACCCGCGCCGAGAAGTGGCACCAGTCCGTGCCGGGAACGATCGGGCAGGCCGCACTGTGCGGGCAGGGCGCGGCCACCCGGAAACCGGCGCCGATCAGCCGGTCACGGGCCTCGATCACCCGGGCGTAGCCGTCGGGGGTGCCCGGCTCGACGATCACCACGGCCTGTGCGGCCGACGCGGCGGCGTCCACGAGGGCGGCGCGGTCGGCGGCGGGCAGCTCGTTGAGGACGTAGGAGACGGTGACCAGGTCCGCCGGGTCCAGGGCGAGCGCCGATCCGATCCGGGCACGCTGCCAACGGGCTTCCGCCAGCGCCGGGTTGGCGGCGGCGATCTCACGGCCGAGGGCGAGCGCGGGCTCCGCCCAGTCGAGGACGGTCACCGGGCGTGTGCCCTCCCAGACCGCGCTCACCGCCCAGGTCGCGGCGCCGGTGCCGCCGCCGACGTCCACATGGCTGCCCGGCGTCCACCGCGGGACCGCGTCCGCGAACGCCTCCAGCGCCGAGCGCACCGCCTCGAAGGTCGCCGGCATCCGGTACGCGGCGTAGGCCGCCACGTCCGCGCGGTCGCGCAGGATGGGCGCGTCGGTGGGGGTGGCGCCCCGGTAGCTGGCGATGAGCCGGTCGACGGCCTGCGCGGCCTGCCTGGGCGGCAGCCCGTCGAGGAGCTCCCCAAGCGCGGTGCGGAGGGCTTCGGCGGCGGATACGGAGACGTTCACCCGGCGATTATGAGGCACCCGGTGTCAGCGCCGCCCTCCCTGGGGCTGCCGCCCCCGGACCCCGCTTC
Source organism: Streptomyces sp. NPDC020597 (assembly GCF_044335095.1). Taxonomy (NCBI): domain Bacteria; kingdom Bacillati; phylum Actinomycetota; class Actinomycetes; order Kitasatosporales; family Streptomycetaceae; genus Streptomyces; species Streptomyces sp. NPDC020597. Next base: position 36,822 of record NZ_JBIRUL010000006.1, read on the forward strand.
GGCCCTGAAGGGGCCTCGTCCTCAAACGCCGGACGGGCTTACCTTGCCCAGCGCCGCCCATATCCGCAGGCGCTCCTACCGCACCGCCATCGCCATCCGCGTCCCCGCCAGTGCTCGTGGCGAGTTGTCCGGCGGGCGGCGCACCGGGTGGACCGTGTTCGCCAGGAGCACCACGAACGTGTCCGTCGCCGGGTCCAGCACCAGCGACGTCCCCGTGAAACCGGTGTGGCCGGCCGCGCCGTCGCCCGCCAGCTCGCCCATGAACCACGGCTGGTCCACCGCGAACCCCAGCCCCGGCGGCGTCAGCAGAAGCTCCACGAAGTCGGGGCCGAGGATGCGGGCGGTGCCGTACGAGCCGCCCGCCAGCAGCGTCCGGCAGAACACCGCCAGGTCGTCGCCGATGGAGAACAGCCCCGCGTGACCGGCCACCCCGCCCAGCGCCCACGCGTTCTCGTCGTGCACCGCGCCCCGCAGCATCCCCCGGTCCGCCTTCGCCCACGGCCGCCGCTGGTCCTCGGTGGCCGCCGCGCCGGGGCACGGGCCGAACCCGGTGGCCGTCATCCCCAGCGGACGGGTGATCCCCTCCTGCACGAGGACGTCGAGCGTGCGGCCGGTCAGCCGCTCCAGGAGCTGCTGGAGCAGCAGCATGTTCAGGTCGGAGTACAGGTACTCGCCCGGCTCGCCCGCCGGGGCCTCCGCGCGCAGCATCGCCATCCGCTCCGCGACGCCGGCGCGGTCGTACAGGGGCAGCTCGGGCCGCAGCCCGGAGGTGTGGGTGAGCAGCTGGCGGACGGTGACGCCGTGCTCGGCGGCTCCGCGGAAGTCCGGCAGATAGGCGCCGACGAGCGCGTCGATGCCGAGGGTGCCGCGTTCGATCTGCTGGACCGCCGCGACCGACGTGAACAGCTTGGTGAGGGACGCCAGGTCGAAGGGCGTGTCCACAGTCATCGGCACCCGCTCCCCGGCGGGCAGTTCCACGCCCGCGTCGGCCGCCGGATCGTACGCCGAGTACCGCACCGCCCATCCCGTCGCCTCCCGCACCGCGATCACCGGGCCGCGCCCGGCGACCACCACGGCGCCCGCCGCCCACGGGCGGTCCCCGGCGGTGACGTCCACGACGTCGCGGACGAGCAGCCGCGTCTCCTCGGGGTCGAGGCCGGCCCGCTCCGGTGTGCCGACGCGCAGTTTCGGGGTGCTCAGCTCTCCTCCTCCGTTCCCGCATGCCAGGGACGGCACAACATCACGAAACAGGCCGCCGCCACCAGCACCGCCGTCAACTGGACGACGGCCATCGGGACGGCGGTGTGCTCGCCGGCGACACCCACGAGCGGGGACGCGATCGCCCCGATGAGGAAGGACGACGTGCCCAGCAGCGCCGAGGCCGAGCCGGCGGAGTGCCGCACGCGCATCAGGGCGAGCGTCTGGGCGTTGGGCAGGGTGACGCCCATCGCGGACATCAGCACGAACAGCGCGACGGCCACCGGGGCCAGGCCGACCTCGCCGAACACGCCGGTCGTCAGGAGCAGCAGTGCGGTCGCGGCCACCGTCACCGTCGCCAGCCCGACGGCCAGCACCCGGTCCAGCCGCACCCGGCCCACCAGCACCTTGCCGTTGAGCTGGCCGATCAGCACCAGCCCGACCGAGTTCGCGCCGAACAGCAGGCCGAACGTCTGCGGGGAGGCCCCGTAGATCTCCTGGACCACGAACGGCGAGGCGGAGATGTACGCGAACAGCGCGGCGAAGGCGAAACCGCCCGTCAGCAGGTAGCCCGCGAAGGGCGGATCGGACAGGAGCCGGCGCATCGCGCGCAGCGCCTCGCCCACTCCGCCCTCGTGCCGCCCGGCGGCGGGCAGCGTCTCCGGCAGCCTGGTCCACACCAGCACGGCCAGCGCCAGCCCCACCGCCGCGAGCAGCACGAACACGCCCCGCCAGTCCGTGCCCCGCAGGATCTGCGCGCCGATCAGCGGCGCCACCACCGGGGCGACCCCGGAGATCAGCATCAGGGTGGAGAAGAAGCGGGCCATCGCCACGCCGTCGTACAGATCACGCACCACGGCCCGCGCGATCACGATCCCGGCCGCGCCCGCGAGGCCCTGCACCAGCCGGAACCCGACCAGCGTCTCCACCGTCGGCGCCAGCGCGCACAGCACGGTCGCCACGACGTACACCGCGAGCCCGGCGAGCAGCGGACGCCGACGCCCCCACCGGTCGCTCATCGGCCCCACCACCAGCTGTCCCAGAGCCATTCCGGCGAGGCACGCCGTCAGCGTGAGCTGCACGGTCGAGGCGGAGGCGTGCAGCGAGCGGGTGACCTCCGGCAGCGCCGGGAGGTACATGTCCATCGACAGCGGGGGAGTGGCCGTCAGACCGCCCAGCACGAGCGTGACGAGCAGTCCGGTCCGGCGTCGCTCCCGCACCGGCGGCGCCACGGCCGTGTCCGGCGCCTGGTGCACGGCCCCACCCTCCGGCATACGGTCGCCCCTCCCTCTCCTACGTCTCGGCCACCTATGCTCTCAGCTCGAACACACTGCTGGGACGGCACGAGGGCGGGGCGCGGTATGACGACGGACACGGTGCGGTGGGGCATCCTGGCGACCGGCGGGATCGCCGCCGCGTTCACGGCGGACCTGATCGACCTGCCCGACGCCGAGGTCGTGGCCGTCGCCTCGCGCACCGAGGCCTCCGCGAAGGCGTTCGCGGACCGGTTCGGCATACCCCGCGCCTACGGCGACTGGGCCGCCCTCGCCGCCGACGACGACGTCGACGTCGTCTACGTCGCCACCCCGCACGCCGCCCACCGCGTCGCCGCCGGACTCTGCCTCGAGGCGGGGCGCAACGTGCTGTGCGAGAAGGCGTTCACGCTGAACGTGCGCGAGGCCGAGGAACTGGTGGGGCTGGCCCGGTCGGGCGGCCGCTTCCTCATGGAGGCCATGTGGATGTACTGCAACCCGGTCATCCGCCGCCTGAAGGCCCTCGTGGACGACGGCGCGATCGGCGATGTCCGCACCGTGCAGGCCGACTTCGGCCTGGAGGGGCCCTTCCCGCCCTCGCACCGGCTGCGCGACCCCGCCCAGGGCGGCGGCGCCCTCCTCGACCTCGGCGTCTACCCGGTCTCCTTCGCCCACCTGCTGCTCGGCGAGCCGTCGGGCATCGCCGCCCGGGCCGTCCTGTCCGCGGAGGGCGTCGACCTGCAGACCGCGCTGGCCCTGTCCTGGGACTCCGGCGCGCTCGCCGCACTGCACTGCTCCGTCTCCGGCGGCACCGGCACCACCGCCTCGGTGACCGGCTCCCGGGGCCGCATCGACGTTCCGGCCGGCTTCTTCCACCCCGACCGGATCGTCCTGCACCGCGCCGGGCACGATCCCGAGGAGTTCGCCGCCGACCCGGCCGACGGACCCCGCACCACGTTCCGGCACGAGGCCCGCGAGGTCATGCGCGCCCTGCGGGCGGGCGAGACCGAGTCCCCGCTCGTCCCGCTCGACGGCAGCCTCGCCGTGATGCGGACCCTGGACGCCGTCCGCGAGCGCATCGGGGTGCGCTACCCCGGCGAGAACGCCTGACAGCCCCCGAGCCCGCCCGAGCCGCCCGAGCCCGCCCGAGCCGCCCGAGCCCGCCCGAGCCCGGCCGGGAAGGCCGAGCCCCCGCCGAGCCGGAACCTCCGCCGGGAAAGCCCCGCCCCGCCCCGGTGGGCGGTGGTTCCCGAGACGGACCGTCTCACCCGCTTGGTACCGTCGGGGCATGGTCACCCAGCCCGGAAAGCCGGCCCCCGACACCGCCCGCCGCAGCGAACGGTCCCGGCGCGCGATCTACGACGCCGCCCTCGCCCTCGTCGCGGAGGTCGGCTATCCGAAGACCACCATCGAGGGCATCGCCGCCCGGGCCGGCGTCGGCAAGCAGACCATCTACCGCTGGTGGGGATCGAAGGCCGACGTCCTGCTGGAAGCCTTCCTCGACCTCGGCGAACAGGCGGCGCGGGAGGCGGGGGCGGCGGAGCACGAGCCGTACGCCATCCCCGACACCGGCGATGTCGCGGCCGACCTCAAGACCGTGCTGCGCGCCACCGTCGACCAGCTCGGGGACCCCAGGTTCGAAGCGCCCTCCAGGGCGCTGGCCGCCGAGGGCGTGGTGGACGAGAAGGTCGGCCGCGAGTTCACCGAGAAGCTCCTGGAGCCGTCCCTGCGGCTCTACGCGGACCGGCTGCGCGCCGCCCAGGAAGCCGGTCAGGTCCGTGCCGACGTCGACCTGCGCATCGCCCTGGAGTTCTTCGTCTCGCCGCTCGCCCAGCGCTGGCTGCAGTACACCGGCCCGATCTCCTACGAGTACACCGACGCCCTCGTCGACCACGCCCTGCACGGCCTCGCCCCTCGGTGAGCGAGCACCACATGGGCCACTCTGGCCCCACCCGTACCACCTGCCCCGATTCACGGCTCCGGCCCCCCGATGCGCAGGATGGTGGGACCATGAGGCATGCTGTCCGCACCACGGCGAGGCGAGGGGACAGATGAGCGCGGAGTTCGGCGGCCGGACCGGCCTGTGGGGCAGGATGTCGGGGTGGCTGCGCACCAGCGGCCCGACGGAAACCGCAGGCGAGGGCGGCCGCGAGGAACTGCTGCTGGCCGCCGCCGGAGCGGGTCTGCCGCTCGCGCCCGCCGCACATCCGGCCCCCGGATACGGCTGTTCCTGCGACCGGGTCGGCTGTCCGACCCCCGGCCGGCACCCGGTGTCGTTCGCCTGGCAGACGCAGTCCACCACCGACCGCGCCCAGATCGAGCGCTGGGCCCGCCATCAGCCGCAGGCCAACTTCATCACCGCCACCGGCAGCACGCACGACGTCCTCGACGTGCCGCTGGACGCCGGCCGGGCGGCCCTCGAACGGCTGCTGGACGCCGGCGTCGACGTCGGCCCGGTCGCCGTCAGCGACGACGGACGGCTGCTCTTCTTCACCCTCACCCGCGGCACCCCCGAGGACGAGGACGAGTGGTGGCCCTGCGAGCTGGACTGCCACCCCGAGACCATGGACGAGCACCCCGGCCTGCGCTGGCACTGCCGGGGCTCCTACGTCCTCGTGCCGCCCGCCCGGCTGCCCGGCGACGACGGCCAGAGCGTGCACTGGCTGCGCGGCCCCGAGCACCCGCTGCCCGACCCGCTGACGCTCCTGGAGATCCTCACCGACGCGTGCGCCCGCCATGCCGGCGAGACGCCGGACCACAGCGCCGGCGCCTGGCCCCTGCACCGCTGAGGGCCCGGGCCGTCGCCGAGCCCGTCCCCGGCCCCCTCCGCGCCGTGCGGCGGCGCGTCACTCGCCCTTCGCCGCCGTCAGCCCCTCGAGCCGGCTGAGCAGCGACACCCTCCCGCCGGCGGAGCCCTTCGCGGGGGCCAGGGCGACCTCGTTGGCGACGAACTCCATCGTCAGCGACTGCTTGATCTCACCCGTCGTCAGCGCCCGCACGCTCTGGTTCGGGGTGGGCACCGCGGCGCCCGCCGCGGCCGTCTGCTTCACGTAGTGGTGCGTGGTGAAGAACACCAGCGCCCCGCCGTCCGTCGTGCGCAGCGCCAGCGGCGCGTAGTCGCCCTCGGTGAGCTGTTCGTCGATGTACTGCGTCGCGAGCCCCGGCCGGCTGGCGTTCTTCGTGCGGGTGGCGCGCAGCGCGCTGGTGTACGAGCCGTCAGCGAAGGGGCCGCCGCCGCTCTGCAGGTACGTGGCGTAGTCCTGGCTCAGGTCCCCGGGCGCGAGCGCCAGCCGGGAGGTGTCGGCGGGCACCGCCTGCGCCCAGCCGTCCTCGTCCTTCGCGAACGCCGGCAGCGAGCCCGGCGCCACCAGCGTCAGGTAGGTCGCCTGCCACGGCTGGGACAGCGCGTCGCGGGTGAACACCAGCAGCCAGCGCGCGTCGCCGCCCTTGTTGCCCTTGGCGTCGGCGACGAACCAGCGCGGCCAGCCGGCCTTCTCGGGGATCGTGTACGACACGTCCGACAGCACCAGCGGCTTGTGCTCGGGGTTGCCGTTCGGGTTGTTGACGCGTCCCGCCTTCAGACGCGCCGCGTCGATGGCCCGCAGGGCGCCGGCGGTGTACTCGGCGTCCAGGGAGGCGTCGTACGCCGCGTCCGCCTTGTTGTACGCGGACGTGAACCGGTCGACCGCCTGCGCGGCCTCCTTCGCCGTGGCGCCGGGGAGCACCTCGCGCTCCCCGTGGACCACCACGCAGCCGCTCGCCAGGAGCGAGACGGCGGTGAGCGAGGCCGCGGTCAGTGCGTACCGGTCACGCCTTCGGAGCCTGCGCCTGCTGGGAGCCCCGAGCGTCGTGAGGCTGCGTTCCCTGCTCATCAGGTGACTTCACCTTCCCCTTCCCGGAGGCGAACCCTACCGGGGCGAGGAACAGCGCGAGCGTCGGGATCAGGTAGAGCAGCCACACCGTGACCTGGACGACCGTCGGATCGGGCTGGAAGTTGAACACGCCCTTCAGCAGCGTCCCGTACCAGCTGTCGGGCGGGATCGTGTCGCTGACGTCGAAGGCCTTGTCCGTCAGACCCGGGAACCAGTCGGCCTCCTGGAGGTCGTGGACGCCGTAGGCGAGCACGCCGGCGGCCACCACGACGAGCATGCCGCCCGTCCAGGTGAAGAACTTCGCCAGGTTGATCCGCAGCGCTCCGCGGTAGAACAGCCAGCCGAGCAGGACGGCCGTCGCGAGGCCCAGTGCCACGCCGATCAGCGGGCGCGGGGTGCCGTCGCCGGCCGCGTGCACCGACGCCCACACGAACAGGGCCGTCTCCAGGCCCTCCCGGCCCACCGCGAGGAACGCGGTGGCGACCAGCGCGCCGGTGCCCATGGCGAGGGCCGCGTCCAGCTTGCCGTGCAGCTCCGCCTTCAGGTGCCGGGCGGTGCGCCGCATCCAGAACACCATCCACGTCACCAGGCCGACCGCGACGATCGACAGCGATCCGCCGAGCGCCTCCTGCGCCTCGAACGTCAGCTCCTGCGAGCCGAATTCGAGGACGCTGCCGAAGGCCATGGCGATGAGCACCGCGACGGCGATGCCGGCCCACACCGGCTTCAGGGCGTCCCGGCGGCCGGTCTTGACCAGGTAGGCGATGAGGATGCAGACGACGAGGCTGGCCTCGAGGCCCTCGCGCAGTCCGATCAGGTAGTTGGAGAACACGGCTACGCCTCCTTGGAGAACAACGTCCGGCCCCACCAGTCGTCCTTGTCGCGGACGCCGGGCGGGACGGCGAAGACGGCCGAACCCACGTGCTGGATGTACTCGTTGAGCGCGTCGGTCGCCAGATGGCGCTGGATGCGGATGAATCCGTTGCTCACGTCGCGCATGTAGGCGAGGAAGAACAGCCCCGCCTCCAGCCGGCCCAGACCGTCGGTGCCGTCGGTGAAGGAGTAGCCGCGGCGCAGGATCGTCGACCCCTGGTTGGAGTCGGGGTGCGCGAGCCGGACGTGCGCGTCGGGCTTCATCGCCTTCAGGAACGGCTCGTCGTGTTCCTTCGCCTTGCCCACCGGGGCGCCTTCGCCCTTGTCGCGGCCGAAGATGTCCTCCTGCTCCTGCAGCGAGGTGCGGTCCCAGGTCTCGATGTGCATCCGGATGCGCCGGGCGACGAGGTAGGAGCCGCCCGTCATCCAGTCGGGACCGTCCTTCTCGCCGACCCACACGAACTTCTTCAGCCGGTCGGTCTCGGTGCCCGCGATGTTGCGGGTGCCGTCCTTGAAGCCCATCAGGTTGCGCGGGGTCTGCGCGTCGGGCGTGGTGGAGGAGGTCTTGCCGAAGCCGAGCTGCGACCAGCGGATGACGACCTTGCCCATGCCGATCCGGGCCAGGTTGCGGATCGCGTGCACGGCGACCTGCGGGTCGTCCGCGCAGGCCTGCACGCACAGGTCGCCGTTGCTGCGGGCCGCGTCGAGCGCGTCCCCGGCGAAGGCGGGCAGGTCGACGAGTGCGTCGGGCCGCCGGGCGGCGAGGTCGAACTTGGTGAACAGGGACGGCCCGAAGCCGACGGTCAGCGTCAGCCGGGACGGCTTGAGGCCCAGCGCCTCGCCGGTGTCGTCCGGCGGCGCCTCGGGAAGGCCTCCGAACGCGCCCTCGCCGACCGCCTTCCCGGCCGTCATCCGGCGGGCCGCCTCGGTCCAGTCCTTCAGCAGCTGGACGAACTCGGCGCGGTCCGTGGTCGTCACGTCGAAGGCGGCGAAGTGCAGGCGGTCCTGCACGGGCGTGGCGATGCCCGCCTGGTTGGCGCCGTGGAAGTCGACCGCGGCGCCCGCGTCGGCTGCCACCGGTTCGACGTCGTTGCCGGTGCGGGTCATCGCGACCGCGCCGCCCGCCGCGGCGGCGCCGAGCGCGAGCCCGGCCCCGCCCCAGCCGATCAGTGACCGTCGCGACGGGCTGGCGCCCTGGATGTCCGACTCCGTCATGTCCTAACCCCTCGGATGCTGTTCGGTTACTTGGCGACGGCGGCGGCGAGCTTGGACAGGGGCTCCGCGAGCGCGTTGACCCCGTCCGACAGCTTCTTGCGGTCGGCGGCGCCGACCTTGTCGTACGAGGTGAACTCGTAGGACGTTGCGTTCGGCCGGTAGGCGTCCAGCAGTGCGTTCAGCGCGGCGAACTGCTTGTCCAGCTCGGTGACCAGGGCCGGGTCGTTCTCCTGGGCGACCGGCTTCAGCAGCTCGTACGACTTCTGCGCGCCCTCGACGTTGGCCTTGAAGTCGACGAGGTCGGTGTGCGAGTAGCGCTCCTCCTCGCCGGTGACCTTGCCGGTGGCGACCTCGTCGAGGAGCTCCTTGGCGCCGTTGGCCATGGAGGTCGGGCTGATCTCGGCCTTGCCGACCCGCTTCTGCCAGTCGGTCAGGTCGGTCACGAGCTGGTCGGCGAGGGTCTTCTCCTCGGCGCCGATCTTCTTGTCCTGCCAGAGGGCCTTCTCCAGCCGGTGCCAGCCGGTCCACTTCTGGCCGGCTTCCAGGCCGTCGGCGCGGACGTCGACCTTCGGGTCGATGTCGCCGAAGCTCTCCGCGACCGGCTCGGTGCGCTCCCAGCCGATGCGGGAGGGGGCGTAGGCCCGCTTCGCGGCCTCGAGGTCGCCGGCCTTGACCGCCGCGACGAAGGTCGCGACCTTGGGCAGCGTCTCGTCGGCCTGGGCCTGCGCGTAGGAGCGGTAGGCGGCCACCGCCTTGTCCAGACGGGGATCGCGCTCGGCCGCGGAGCCGCCGGTGACCTTGAGGTCCTGGCGGATGCCGTCGCCCTTCATGCCCGGCTTGCACGCGATCTCGTAGGCGCCGGCCTTCACCTCGGCGGTGACCCGCTGCTTGGTGCCCGGGCCGATGTTCTCGCGCTCGCTGACGACCCTGTCGTCCGGGAAGAGGATGTAGACCTCGGTGACCTTGGAGCCCTTGTTCTCGATGGCGAGCTCGACGTGGCCCGCGGAGATCTCCTTCTTGGAGGTCTCGCACTTGGAGTCGGTGGCGGTCACCGCGATGACCCGCTCGCCGTCCTCGTCCCCGCTTTTCGAGGTGCAGGCCGTGACGGCGGTCAGGGCCGTCGCCATGGCGACGGCGGTGACGACGGAGAGTCGGGCGGCTCGCATTCGGGCTCCCAGCGGTGGCTGAAAAATCACGTGACAGGGCTCACACGGATTGGTGAGGCTCGCCTAACTTATCCAAGGCTTACCTGCGTAATACCCGTCCGGACCGTGATTCAGCTCTCATGGACGCTGTAAGAGCACGAGGTGATCACGAACTTACAAAACGGACGTCAAGAACCAGTCAAAGGAGATTCAAAGATTCCGTTTTCCGGGTCGCCGGGATCGCCGTGCGCGGCCGCCGGCAGTGCTTCAATTCCCCGGTGACTGATTACGACGTGCTCCGCGTCTTCTGCGCGCCGAACGGCGGCTACGGCAACGAACTGGGCGTGGTGCGCGAGGGCTCGGTGCTGCCCGAACGCGAGGACCGGCAGGAGCTCGCGGCCAAACTCGGCTTCAGCGAGACCGTGTTCGTCGACGACCCCGAGCGCGGCGTCATCGACATCTACACGCCCACCACGCGGCTGCCGTTCGCGGGCCACCCGTGCGTCGGCGTCGGCTGGCTGCTCGACGTGCCCGAGCTCGTCACGCCCGCCGGGGTCGTCGGCACCCGGCTCGACGGGGAGTTCACCTGGATCGAGGCGCGCGCCGAGTGGGCCCCGCCGCGCACCCTGCGTCAGTACGCCACCGCCGCCGAGGTCGACGACCTGCCCGTACCGCCGAAGGGTGAGTGGATCTACGCATGGGCCTGGGAGGACGAGCCGGCGGGCCGGATCCGCGCCCGCGGCTTTCCCGGCCGGGACGACGGCATCGAGGAGGACGAGGCGACGGGCGCCGCGGCGCTGCTGCTCACCGAGCGCCTCGGCCGGGCCCTGAACATCACCCAGGGCGCGGGCTCCCAGATCCTCACGGCCCCCCAGCCGTACGGCTGGGTGGAGATCGGCGGGCGCGTGTTCCTCGAACGTTGAGCCCTCCGGCTGGGCGTCGGCGTCCGTACGGGTGGTGTGGCGTGTGCGCGCGGAGGGGAACGGGGACCACTGGGCGTGATCGCTCAGCCCCGTGAGAGGAACACCATGCGCATCCGTTCAGTCCTCGCCGCCACCGTCCTCGGCTTCGCCCTCGCCGCCGCCGGCGCGACGGCCGCCACCGCCGACGAGGGTCCCCGCGAGCACCACCACCACTTCGGCGGGGACAAGGGCGTCTGCAGCCCGTACATCGGCGCGGTCGACACGGTCTCGGCCGACATCTTCTGGGCCGGCAAGCACTGCGACCGTTTCTGACCTGACGCCGGGCGGCCAGGCCGGGAACCACGACGGGCCCCCTCGCTCCGCGAGCGAGGGGGCCCGTCGTGCGACCGGCTCACGCCGAGAGCGGGAACTCCTCGCCCAGCTCCCGGAACACGGCGGTGTTCAGCGCGAAGGCGCGCTTGCACTCGCTCACGATCCGCTGCTTCTCCAGGTCGTCCGCGCGCACCCCGTCCAGCAGCTCCCGGTAACCGCGCTTGAACGCCGCGGGGTTGCCGATCTCCTCGAAGACGTAGAACCGGACGCCGTCGCCCCTGCGGGCGAAGCCCCACGTCCGCTCCGCCCGGTCGCGGATGATCTGCCCGCCCGAGAGGTCGCCCAGGTACCGCGTGTAGTGGTGGGCGATGTAGCCCGCGGGCCACCGCTCGGCGCACTCCCGCACCCGCGCCGCGTACGCCTCGGTCGCCGGCAGGGCCGACAGGCCCTCGCGCCAGCCGGCGCCCCGCAGATGCGCCAGGTCCCGCTCCAGCGCCGCGAGCCGGAACAGCTCCGGCCGGACGAACGGCCCGGCCGCGGGATCGGACGCCAGCCGCTCCGCACCGGCCTCCAGCGCCTCGTACACGAACCACAGCTGCTCGGTGTAGCGCGCGTAGGCGTCGACCCCGAGCCTGCCGCCGAGCAGGTCGCCCATGAAGGTCGAGGTCTCCGCCTCCACGTGCTGCTCGTGGGACGCCGTACGGATGAGAGTCGAGAACGAGTCCATGCACCCATCCTTCGGGGTAAGGCTTGCCTAAGTCAATATGTTGCCGACACTCTGTCGGTAAAGGTGGGCGAGAAAAGACCCGCTCCCGGTCGGGAACGGGTCTCGCCTCGCACCGGCGCACGGCCGGCCGGTCAGGGCAATACAACTAGGGCAGCGTCAGGATCTCCGCGCCGGTGTCCGTCACGACGAGCGTGTGCTCGAACTGGGCCGTCCGCCGACGGTCCTTGGTCACCACGGTCCAGCCGTCGTCCCACATGTCGTAGTCGTGGGTGCCGAGCGTCAGCATCGGCTCGATCGTGAACGTCATCCCGGTCTGGATGACGGTCGTCGCGTGCGGGCTGTCGTAGTGCGGGACGATCAGCCCGGAGTGGAACGACGAGTTGATCCCGTGACCGGTGAAGTCCCGCACCACCCCGTACCCGAACCGCTTCGCGTACGACTCGATGACCCGCCCGATGACGTTGATCTGCCGGCCGGGCCGCACCGCCTTGATCGCCCGCTCCAGGGACTCCCGGGTCCGCTCCACCAGCAGCCGCGACTCCTCGTCCACGTCCCCGACCAGGTACGTGGCGTTGTTGTCGCCGTGCACCCCGCCGATGTACGCCGTCACGTCCAGGTTGACGATGTCGCCGTCGCGCAGCACCGTCGAGTCCGGGATGCCGTGGCAGATGACCTCGTTCACGCTCGTGCACAGGGACTTGGGGAAACCGCGGTAGCCGAGCGTCGACGGGTAGGCGCCGTGATCGCACATGTACTCGTGCGCCACCCTGTCCAGCTCGTCGGTCGTGACGCCCGGCGAGATCAGTTTCGCCGCCTCCGCCATCGCCTGCGCGGCGATCCGGCCGGCCCGGCGCATCGCCTCGATCGTCTCCGGCGTCTGCACCTCCGGCCCGGTGTACGGCGTCGGCGCGGGCTTGCCGACGTACTCGGGCCGGCGGATGTTTCCGGGCACCGAACGGATGGGGGACAGCTCGCCCGGGACGAGCAGTGACTGGCCAGACATGCCAGTGAGTCTAACGAGCGGCCATGGGGGAACATGACGATGGCGAGAGGAGCCGTCATGCCCCTGTTCAAGAAGCGGACCGCCGGCAAGCCGGGCGAGTGGTACTACTGCCTGGAGCACAAGAAGGTCGAAGAGGGTCCCGAGTGCCCGGCCAAGGACCGCTTCGGCCCGTACGCCACCCGTGGGGAGGCCGAGCACGCGATGCAGACCGCCCGCGAGCGCAACCTCGAGTGGGAGAACGACCCCAAGTGGCACGACGCCCCCAGGGGCGGCGCGCCGGACGGCGGCTGACCAGTCGCCGCGCGCGGGCGAGGGTGCGGCCGCGCGTCGTGCGCGCAGCCGCACCGCGTGCTCGTTCGTCCGGGCGTCGTAGGTCATCAGCCCCGGCAGCCCCACCGCCAGCAGCCCCACCGCGCCCACGCACAGCAGACCGCCCGACCAGACGGACGTCCGCACCCCCGCCCAGGCCGCGACGCCGCCGCTGCGCATCTGCCCGGCCGTCGGCCCCCTTCGGCGCCCCACGGTCCGCTCCCGCCCCGGTCCGGCGGTTCGGGGCGGTCGGTCACCACGCGGGCGGCGGCGGAGCCGTCAGACGCTCGGCGAGACGGGACAGACGGTCGCACAGACGCCGGCGCCCCCGGGTCGGCGGCAGCGTCTCGCCGGCCGCCGCACTCACCAGGTGCTGCACCGTGTCCAGGTCCAGCGCGGAGCCGTCCGGGACGGCCAGCGTCTCGTGCGCCAGCGCCGTCAGCTGCGCCTCTCCGACGCCGAGCGCCAGGATCGTGACCCCGGCCCGCCGGGCGTCCGACACCCGCTCCAGCAACGGCGCGTCCGCCGACGGCGTCGCCACCAGCAGCGTCTCGCCGCGCCGCGCCGCCTCGATGCGGCCCAGGCCGACCGCCAGATGCGCCGGGTCCGACGCACGAGGACGATGACGCACCAGCGTCGGCGCCAGCTCCGGCGTGCCCGACCACGCCGCCTCGTCCACCAGATGCGCCGCCAGGTGCCAGGGCTCGTGCCGCGCCGAGCCGACCAGCAGCAGCCCGCCACCGTGCGACACCACCGATCCCCGCAGCACCGCGGCGAACCGCCGGGTGGCCCCGAGCCACTCGGTCCCGGCGAGCACCTCACGCAGCAGCGCGACCCGTACGGCGTCCATGCCGCCGCATGCTGCCGTAACCCGGCCGCCGCCGGCCGGCGATCGCCCCGCATTCACCCGACGTGGGGAAGACCGCCGTGCACCCCCACGTAAAGTCGGCCCATGACCTCTACCGACAGTGCACGAAACGCCTCCGCGGGCGCGCCGGCGAAGGCGCCCGCGAAGGACCCTTGGGACCTCCCCGACGTCTCCGGACTGGTCGTCGGCGTGCTCGGCGGCACCGGGCCGCAGGGCAAGGGCCTCGCCTACCGGCTGGCCAAGGCCGGCCAGAAGGTGATCATCGGCTCGCGCGCCGCCGACCGCGCCCACGCCGCCGCCGAGGAGCTCGGTCACGGCGTCGAGGGCGCCGACAACGCCGAGACCGCGCGCCGCAGCGACATCGTGATCGTGGCCGTCCCGTGGGACGGCCACGGCAAGACCCTGGAGTCCCTGCGCGAGGAGCTGGCCGGCAAGCTCGTCGTCGACTGCGTCAACCCGCTCGGCTTCGACAAGAAGGGCGCCTACGCGCTCAAGCCGGACGAGGGCAGTGCCGCCGAGCAGGCCGCCGCCCTGCTGCCGGACTCCCGGGTCGCCGCCGCCTTCCACCACCTGTCGGCCGTCCTGCTCCAGGACCCGGAGATCGACGAGATCGACACCGACGTGATGGTGCTCGGCGAGGAGCGCGCCGACGTCGAGATCGTGCAGGCGCTGGCCGGCCGCATCCCCGGCATGCGGGGCGTCTTCGCCGGCCGGCTGCGCAACGCCCACCAGGTGGAGTCCCTGGTCGCCAACCTGATCTCGGTCAACCGCCGCTACAAGGCCCACGCCGGGCTGCGCGTCACAGACGTATGAGCGCATGGGGGACACTGGTCGAAACCGGCCCGGCCGTGTCCCCCGAGCGGGGTGCCCACGAGCCCTGTGCCCGAGCCGCGCCCCCGAGCCGTGTCCCTTCGACAGGAGAACCGCCCCATGTCCCCCGTTCCCCCGCCCGGCCCGGCCCGGCGACTCGCCCTCTACACCCTCGTCGTCTGCGTGCTCGCCGTGGCCGCGGCCGTCGTCTCGTTCGTCCAGGGCAGCTTCCTGGGCGTCGTCTGGGTGCTGCTCGCGGGCCTGTCGTCCAACATGACCTGGTACTACATGAAGCGCGACAAGGCCCGCCGGGCCGCCGGTGCCGACGTCACGGGCTGACCGCGCAGTACTCGTCCGTGCCCTGCCAGAAGCGGTACAGCGACTGCCCGCAGTACGTGTCGAAGTCGCTGATCCCGAGGGCGCGCAGCACCGCGTCGACCATGTCGAAGAACACCCCGTTGACCGCCGGCACCCACAGCAGCGCGAACACGAACAGCAGCCCGAACGGCGCGAACGGCTCCACCTGCCGCTTCACGTTGTACGACAGCCAGGGCTCGACGACCCCGTAGCCGTCCAGCCCCGGTACCGGCAGGAAGTTCAGGATCGCCGCCGTGACCTGGAGCAGGGCGAGGAAACCGAGCGCGTACCGGAAGTCGTCCGGCACGCCGTCCAGCGCGTCCAGCCAGAAGGGCGCCGTGCACACGACCGCGAACAGCACGTTGGTCAGCGGACCCGCCGCCGAGATCAGACTGTGCCGCCACCGCCCGCGGATCCGCCCGCGCTCGATGAAGACGGCGCCGCCCGGCAGGCCGATCCCGCCCATGATCACGAACAGCACCGGCAGCACGACGCTGAGCAGGGCGTGCGTGTACTTCAGGGGGTTGAGCGTCAGGTATCCCTTCGCGCCGACCGAGATGTCCCCGCTGTGCAGCGCGGTACGGGCGTGCGCGTACTCGTGCAGACACAGCGACACGATCCACGCCGCCGTCACGAACAGGAACACCGCCACACCCGGCTGCTCGGCGAAACCGGACCAGGTGGCCCAGCCCGTGACCGCGGTGACGGCGAGGATCCCCAGGAAGACGGGACTGATCCGCCGTTCGCTGCGGCGGGACGTGGCGGTGGTCATGAAGCCCCCTGGATCGGTTCGCGCGTCCGGCACGCGCGGGTGGAACTGCCCGACCGTACCCGGACGGGACGTACAGGAGAAACGTCCCGTCCATGCCCACGGTTCCGGCCCGGCCGGCCTCCCGTGCGGCGGCCGCCCGCGCCACCCCGACGCAACCCCGTGACCGACCACGATCCCACCGGAGAGAATGAACCCCGTGCGCTATCGCATCCTCGGCACCACCCAGGCACTCCGTCCGGACGGAAGCTCCGTCGCCGTCGGCGGAGCGCGGCTGCGCGCGCTGCTCACCGTGCTGGCCCTGCGGGCCGGCCGCAGCGTTCCCGCGGGGCTGCTGGTGGAGGAGGTCTGGACGGGTGACCCGCCCGCCGACGCGCCGGGCGCGCTGCAGGCCCTCATCGGGCGGCTGCGGCGGGCCCTGGGGGCGGCCGCGATCGATTCCGCCGAGGGCGGTTACCGGCTGGCCGCCGCCCCCGACGACGTCGACCTGCACCGTTTCGAGCGGCTGACCGGCGACGGCGTCCGCGCCCTCGCCGACGGCGACCCGGCGAAGGCGGCCGTCCTCCTGGACGACGCGCTCGCCCTCTGGCACGGGCCGGCCCTCGCCGACCTGCCCGACCGGACCGCCGAGGCCGGCCGCTGGGAGGCCCGCAGGCTCGACGCGCTGCGCGCCCGCCACACCGCCGCGATCGCCCAGGGCCGGGCCGGGCAGTCGCTGCCCGAACTCACCGCCCTGTGCGAGGCCCACCCCCTGGACGAGCCCCTCCAGGCCCTGCGCCTGCGCGCCCTGCGCGACGCGGGCCGTGCCGCGCAGGCGCTGGTCGCGTACGACGAGGTGCGCCGACTGCTGGCCGACCGCCTCGGAGCCGATCCGGGCCCCGAACTCCGCTCACTGCACGCGGAGTTGCTCAACCCCGGGACCGCCACCGCCACCGCCGCCCCGACCGGCCCCGGAGGCCCCGGGCCCGCACGCGATGCCGGCGTCCCGGCCGCTCCGGAGCGCTCCCGAGACCCGCGCACCCCGGGCGGTCCGGACAGCCACGGCGGCCCGAGTACGGGTGTCCCGGGCGGTCCGGACAGCCACGGCGGCCCGAGTACGGGTGTCCCGGGCGATCCGGACAGCGACCGCGACCGGGGTGTCCCGGGTGATCCGGGGGGCTCCCGCGACGCCGGGCTTTCTCGCGCCTCCGGCGGTTCCCGCTTTCTTCGCGGCCTCGACCGTCCCGACGGGGCCGACCGCTCCGGCGACCTCGGCGGCACGGGCGGCGCCGGTGGCACGGGCGGTGTCGGTGGTTTCCGCGGGCTTGGCGGGACCGGCGGGACCGGGGGCGGAACGGAGCGGCACGGTGTTCCCGGGGTTCCTGAGCCCCGTGCGAAGGCTGTGGACGTCGAGGGACCGGGGGGCCCGGACAGCGGG
This sequence comes from Streptomyces sp. NPDC020597, assembly GCF_044335095.1. NCBI lineage: Bacteria > Bacillati > Actinomycetota > Actinomycetes > Kitasatosporales > Streptomycetaceae > Streptomyces > Streptomyces sp. NPDC020597. Next base: position 53,872 of record NZ_JBIRUL010000006.1, read on the forward strand.
GCCTTCGGTCGCCCGGGGGCTGCCGGCCCGAGTTCCTTGGGAGCGGGCGCCGTGGCCCCGGAGCCGCAGGCCCCCGGCAACCTCCGCGCCCGGCTCACCTCCTTCGTCGGCCGGGAGGACGACATCGCGGCCATCCGGCAGGACCTGGCCGGCGCCCGGCTCGTCACCCTGCTCGGGCCCGGCGGGGCCGGCAAGACACGGTTGTCGCAGGAGGCCGCCGAAACCGTCCGGGACCTCGCGAGCGACGGCGTGTGGCTGGCCGAACTCGCGCCCGTCGCCGCCCCGGACGCGGTCCCGCAGGCCGTGCTCACCGCCCTGGGAGCCCGCGAGACCGTGCTGTACGGCGCCGGCGCCGAGGAACTGCGGGCCGCGGGCGAACGCCACGACGACCCCGTGGAGCGCCTGGTCGAGCACTGCGCCCGGCGCCGCATGCTGATCGTTCTCGACAACTGCGAGCACGTGGTGGAGGCGGCCGCCCGGCTCGTCGAGGAACTGCTGGCGCGCTGCCCGGGAGTGACGGTGCTCGCCACCAGCAGGGAGCCGCTCGGCGTGCCCGGCGAGAGGCTGCGGCCGCTCGATCCGCTGCCCGAGCCGGTCGCCCTGCGGCTGCTCGCCGACCGGGGCGCGGCCGCCCGGCCGGGCTTCCGCACCGAGGACGACCCCGAGGCCTGCGCCGAGATCTGCCGGCGTCTGGACGGTCTGCCCCTCGCCCTCGAACTGGCCGCCGCCCGGCTGCGCATGCTGACGCCGCGCCAGATCGCCGACCGTCTCGACGACCGCTTCCGCCTCCTGACCTCTGGCAGCCGCACCGTGCTGCCGCGTCAGCAGACCCTGAGGGCCGTCGTCGACTGGTCCTGGGACCTGCTCGACGCGGACGAACGCGACGTCCTGGCCCGGCTGTCGGTCTTCGCGCGCGGCTGCGACCTCGACGCCGTGGAGGCCGTGTGCGGCGCCGTCCCAGCCGGCCAGGACGGCGGCGAGGGCAACGGCGGTGAGGGCAACGGCGGCGAGGACGGCGGCGGTGACGTGCGGGACGCCCGCACGGGCCGGGCCCCCCGCGAACTCCTCGACACCCTCGCCTCGTTGGTCGACAAGTCCCTCGTCGTCGCCGCCCCCGCGCCCGGCGGGGACATGCGCTACCGGCTGCTGGAGACGGTCGCCGAGTACGCGGCCGAACGGCTGGACGAGTCGGGCGCACGGGCCGCCGCCGAGCGCGCGCATCTGACGTACTACCGCGAGTTCGCCCGTACCAACGAGCCGTTGCTGCGCGGCCCCGGTCAGCGCGAGGCCGCCGAACGCCTCCAACTGGAGTACGAGAACCTGCGCACCGCGCTGCGCCGCGCGGTCGCCGCCCGGGACGAGCAGGAGGCGCTCAGCCTGACGCTGTCCCTCGTCTGGTACTGGCAGATGCGGGACCTGCGCATCGAGGCGGGAGCCTGGTGCGCCGAGGTCATGGCCCTCGGTCCCGACCCCTTCGCCGAGCCGCTGCGCCGGGCGGCCCCGGTGTGGAGGCCCTGCACCGACTTCCCGCCGCCGCTCACCGGCGAGACCCTCCTGGAGGCCCGCCGCGGCGTCCATCTGGCCCATCTCGCCTGCCTGGAGAACCAGTCCGACCTCTGGCAGACCCAGGCGGCGCAGCGCAAGCTGGCCCGGATCGCCGAAACCTACGAGCCCGGACTCCCGCAGACCTGCCGCGCGCCCGGCCTGCTCTGGTTCTTCGCCGTGATGCTGACCGGCGACACGGACCGCATGCGCGTCATCGTCGACGCCAACGTGGACACCTGCCGCCGGACGCCCGGTTACGAGTGGGAGCTCGCCTCCTGCCTGCAGATGCGCGCCAACATCCTCGCCAACCGCGCGGACTGGGCCGGCAACGCCTTCCGCGACGCGGACGAGGCCCTGGAGATCTTCCGGCGGCTCGGCGACGTGTGGGGCGTGGTGGAGGCCCTGTCCGCGCGCGCCGAAGCCCATGAGCGGCTGGGCGACTACCGTCGTGCCGCCGACGACTACGAGAGCGCCAGGGAGCACGCCGACCAGCTCGGCGCCCGCGCCCACACCGCGGTCCTCGGCGCCCGGCTGGGCAGCGTCCTGCTGGAGGCGGGCGACGGGGAGGAGGGCGAGCGGCTGCTGCGCGCGGTGATCGACGGGCCGGCGCACGGCGGCAACGAGGCCGTCCCCGCGGCCCGCCTCTTCCTGGCCGGCTGGCTCGGCTCGACCGGGCGCATCGCCGAGGGGCGCGAACAGCTCCGGCAGCTGCGCGAATGCTTCGCGTTCGGGCACTTCGCCGTCTTCGACGCGTTCATCCTGGGCGCCGAGGCGTGGATCGAGGTGGTCGACGGCCGGTACGAGGAGGCGCTGCCGGGCATCCGCTCCGCTCTCGGGCGGGCGACCGATCCGGTGTCCCGGGCCGTCGCCCCGCACCTGCGCTCCTTCTACCTCTCCATCGCCGCGACCGCCCTCACCGGCCGGGACGGCGGCGCGGACGCCGGTGCCCGCTGTCTCGGGGCCGCCGCCGCCCTGCTGCCGCCGCGGCACGTCCCGCCGCGCCTGGAGCGCGAGGCCCGTGAACTCGCCCTGAGCCGCACCCGTGCGGCGCTCGGCGACGAACGCTTCGAGCGGGCGTACGCCGAGGGCGGCGACCTCTCCTACGAGGAGGCCGCCGCCCTGGTGTGACACGCCCGTCCCTGCCGGCCCGGGCGGGCCGGCCCCGTCGCGACGGCCCGGCGCACCGCCCGCGGCTCAGGTCTTGGTGCGGAACTTGTGGATCGCGACCGGCGCCATCACCGCGGTGAGGCCCGCCGACCAGGCGAGCGTCACCCACAGGCCGTGCGCGACCGGACCGCCCACCATGAGTCCGCGCGCCGCGTCGGCGAGCGCGGACAGCGGGTTGTACTCGGTGAAGTTCTGCAGCCAGCCGGGCATCGACCGGGTCGGCGCGAAGATCGACGAGCCGAACTGCAGCGGCATCAGCACCAGGAAGCCCATGGCCTGCACGGACTGCGCACTCTTCATGATCACGCCGAGCGTGAGGAACACCCACATCAGAGCCGAGCCGAACACCGTGGCGAGTCCCACGGCGGCGAAGAGTCCGGGCCAGTGGGTGATGTCGAAGCCCACCAGGACGGCCACCACCATGAGGATCACGCACGCGACCAGCATGCGCATCAGCTCCACGACGATCTTTGCGAAGAGCACCGAGCCCCGTCCGATGGGCAGTGACCGGAAGCGGTCCATGACCCCGGAGTTGAAGTCCGTGTTGAAGCCGGTGCCGACGCCCTGCGCCATGTTCATCCCCATCATGGCCAGCAGTCCGGGAATGACGTACTGCACGTACGCCTCCTGACCGCCGCCCAACGACTGCCCGATGGAGCCGCCGAAGACGTACACGAAGAGCAGGGTGAAGATCACCGGGAAGAGGACCGCGTCGAACATCGACTCCGGGTCCTGCCGGATCCACAGCAGGTTGCGGCGGATCAGCGCACCGGTGTGCCGCAGGTGGCTGCGCAGCGGGATGCCTCCGTCGGCTCCTGTGCTCATGTCGATCGTGGCGGCGCTCATACGGCGACCTCCTCGCGGGTCTCGGTGGGGGTGGCGTCGTTCGGGGTGGAGTCGGCGCGGTGGCCGGTGAGGGAGAGGAACACCTCGTCCAGGCTTGGCAGTTCGGTGGTGAGGGAGGTCAGCGTGACGCCGCGGGCGCTGACCGCGCCGATGACGGCCGTCAGCTGTTCGTCGCTCAGCACCGGGACCAGGATCGAGCTGCGTTCGGCGTCCACGGCGGTGGCGGCGAGCCCGGTGATGCCGAGCTCGTCCAGCCAGCCGGCCAGCGGTCGCAGCTGCAGAGGGTCTGCGGGCCGGATCCGCAGGGTGCGGCCGCCGACCCGGGCCTTCAGCTCCTCGATGCCGCCGCCGGCGATGACCTTGCCCCGGTCCACGACGGTCAGCTCGGAGGCGAGCTGCTCGGCCTCCTCCATGTACTGCGTGGTCAGCAGGACGGTGACACCGTCGCCGACCATGGACTTGACCTCGGTCCACACCTCGTTGCGGGTGCGGGGGTCCAGCCCCGTGGTGGGCTCGTCGAGGAACAGCACGCTCGGCCGTCCGATCATCGACGCGGCGAGGTCGAGCCGCCGCCGCATGCCGCCGGAGTAGGTGGCCGCGGGCCGCCTGGCGGCTTCGGTGAGTGTGAACCGCTCCAGCAGCTCGTCGGCGCGCAGCCGGGCCTCCTTGCGGGACAGGTCGAGCAGCCGGCCGATGAGGTAGAGGTTCTCCCAGCCGGGGAGCTTCTCGTCGACGGAGGCGTACTGGCCGGTGAGGCCGATCACCCGGCGCAGCTGCCGGGGCTGGGCCGCGACGTCGTAGCCGGCGACCGTCGCCCGGCCGCCGTCGGCGGCCAGCAGGGTGGACAGGATCCGGACGAGGGTGGTCTTTCCGGCGCCGTTCGGACCGAGGACGCCCATCACGGTGCCCTCGTGCACGTCGAGGTCGACCCCGTCCAGTGCCTTCGTCTCGCCGTAGTGCTTGACCAGCCCCCGGACGGTCACGGCGCTGCCCGCGCCGCTGGGGTTGTTGTGGATTCGCGTCATGCCGCAACGGTGGCAACCGCCGCCGACAGACTTCCGACAGAGCGCCGACACCGGGCCGCCGGCCCCCGCAGGGACCGGCGGACGGCCCGCAGACCGCCGACAGACGGCCTACAGACCGCCGACAGAGCGCCTACAGCGCACCGACGGGTGGACACGGCCGACGGCGTCCGTCCCGGCCCGGTGTCCACCCGGTCGGCGCGAGAGGCTCACGCGAGGGGTTCAGTGGACGCTGTGCTCGTCCAGCGGGAACGTACCGCCGACGACGTCCTCGGCGAACGCCTTCGCGGCGTCGCCCATCACCGCACGCAGGTTCGCGTACTGCTTGACGAACTTCGGCACCCGGCCCCCGGTCAGCCCGAGCATGTCGGTCCACACCAGCACCTGGGCGTCCGTCTCCGGGCCGGCGCCGATGCCGACGGTCGGGATGTGCAGCATCCGGGTGACCTCGGCCGCCAGCTCCGCCGGGACCAGCTCCAGCACCACCGCGAACGCGCCCGCGTCCTGCACGGCCTTGGCGTCCCGCAGCAGCTGCTGGGCCGCCTCCTCGCCGCGCCCCTGCACCCGGTAACCCATCGCGTTCACGGACTGCGGGGTCAGGCCGATGTGCGCCATGACCGGGATGCCGGACTCCACCAGCAGTTCGATCTGCCGGTGCGAGCGCTCGCCGCCCTCCAGCTTCACGGCCCCGACGCCGGCCTCCTTCACCAGGCGCGTGGCCGAGCGCAGCGCCTGCACCGGACCCTCCTGGTAGGAGCCGAACGGCAGGTCGCCGACGATCAGCGCACGGGAGGTGCCCCGCACGACCGCCGCCGACAGCATGGTCATCTCGTCGAGGGTGACGGGCACGGTCGTCTCGTACCCGAGGTGGCAGTTGCCCGCCGAGTCGCCCACGAGCATGACGGGGATCCCGGCCTCGTCGAAGACGGAGGCGGTCATCGCGTCGTAGGCGGTCAGCATGGGCCACTTCTCGCCGCGTTCCTTGGCGAGAGCGATGTCGCGAACGGTGATTCGGCGGGTCCCCTGGCCCCCGTACAGCGCGTTGCTGCCGTCGGTGGGCTTCTGCGAGGCATTCCGGGCAGCCGAGAGCTGCGTCATGGCAACGGCTCCTAACGTCATCTCGAGGCGCCCTCACGGCGTCCCCGGACCACTGCCCATGGTGGCACTTCGCCCGGGCGAGAGCCAGAGCGCCCGCTGTGGGTAAAACCTCAGTAAGAAACACCCCCGGGCTTTCCGATACGAGACGGGTCCGTATCGGAAACGCTTAAGCTCGGCGCCATGACTACTCCTGCCGTCCCCACCGCTCCGCGGATACCGGAAGCGGTGCACCGGCGTCGTTGGGCGATCCTCGGCGTCCTGATGCTGAGCCTGCTGATCGTGGTGCTGGACAACTCGATCCTGAACGTCGCGATCAAGACGATCTCGACGCCCGCCCCGACCGGCCTCGGCGCCACCCAGAGCGAGCTGGAGTGGGCGATCAACGCCTACACGCTGGTCTTCGCGGGACTGCTGTTCTCCGCAGGCCTCCTCGGCGACCGGATCGGCCGCAAGAAGGTCCTGCTCGGCGGACTCGCCGTGTTCGGCATCGGCTCCGCGCTCGCGGCCGAGTCCGGCTCGCCCGCCCAGCTCATCGCCTTCCGCGCGCTGATGGCCCTCGGCGCCGCCTTCGTGATGCCCGCCACCCTCGCCGTCCTGATGAACGTCTTCGAGCGCGAGGAGCAGCCCAAGGCGATCGGCATCTGGGCGGGCGGCGTCGGCCTCGCCATCGCGATCGGGCCCATCACCGGCGGCCTGCTCCTCGCGCACTTCTGGTGGGGTTCGGTGTTCCTCATCAACGTGCCGATCGTGCTGCTCGCGTTCGGCCTGATGCTGTGGCTGGTGCCCGAGTCCCGCGACCCGAGCCCGGGCCGTCTCGACCCCGTCGGCGTCGTCCTGTCGGTCGTCGGCCTCGTCCTGCTCGTCTACGGCATCATCAAGGGCGGTGAGCTGGCCGACTTCACCGACCCGACCGTGCTCGTGACCATAGGGGCCGGACTGGCGGTCCTCGCCGCGTTCGTGGTGTTCGAGAAGCGCAGCGACCATCCGTCGGTCGACATCGGGTACTTCCGGAACAAGGTGTTCTCGGCCGCGATCTCCGTCATAGCGCTCGTCTTCTTCGCGCTGATGGGCGTGACGTTCTTCTCGGTCTTCTACACCCAGAGCGTGCGCGGCTACTCGCCCCTGCAGACCGGCCTGTTGCTGCTGCCGCTGGCCGCCGCACAGCTGATCTTCGCACCGCGCGCCCGGCTCGTCGTGGACCGCATAGGCGTCAGGGCCACGACCACGGCGGCGATGCTCCTCCTCACCGCGACGCTGGTGGCGTTCGCCCTGCTGGAGGCGGACACCCCGATCTGGCTGCTGGAGGTCGTCTTCTTCTGCATGGGCGCCGGAATGGCCCACATCATGACCCCGACGAGCGTGGTCATCATGCAGGCCCTGCCCCGCGAGAAGGCCGGCTCGGCCTCCGCGCTGAGCAACACCTTCCGCCAGGTCGGCGGCGCGCTCGGCATCGCCGTCCTCGGCTCGGTGCTGTCGACCTCGTACCGCGACGGCATCCAGGGCAGTCTCGGCGCGCTGCCGGAGGGACTGCGCCACACGGCGGGCGAGTCGATCGAGGCGACGCTGGGGGTCGCGGCGGGCCTCGGCGACCGGGGCAAGGCGCTGGTCGGCCCCGCCAACGACGCCTTCCTGCACGCCATGCACGTCACGGCCCTGTGCGGGGCCGGGGTGGCGCTCGTGGGCGCGGCCGTCGTCGCCGCGTTCCTGCCGGGCCGCCCGAAGCCCGCACCCGTCGAGGCGGAGGAGGAGGAGCCGGCCCGCACCACGTCGTAGTGGCCGGCGGACGCGGATGCGGACGCGGCGGACGGCCGCCGCGTCCGCCCGCTCCGTGGGCGACAATTCCCCCAGTGCGACGAAAGGATCAGTGGACGTGAGCCCCGCCGACAGCGCAGCCGTCGAGCAGCCCGTCCGGGGGCGGCCCCGGAACGAAGCCCTTGAACGGGCCATCATCGAGGTCACGATGAAGCTGCTCGAGGACGGCGTCTCGCTCGCCGAGATGTCCATCGAGCGCATCGCCCGCACCGCCGGCGTCGGCAAGGCCACCATCTACCGGCGCTGGAGCGGGAAGGAGGCGCTGTTCGTCGACGTGCTGCGGGCCGCCGAGCCCGACGACCCCGAACTCCCCGGCACCTCCATGCGCGACGACCTGGTCGTGCTGCTGGAGGCCCTGCGACGGCGCGGACTCGCCAGCCGCTCCTCGGCGATCCTGCACAACGTCCACGCCCAGATGAAGAGCAGCCCGCAGATCTGGACGGCGTACCACAACACGGTGATAGCGCCCCGGCGCAGGCTGGGCGTCGAAGTCCTGCGCCGGGGACAGCAGAACGGCGAACTCCGCGCCGACCTCGACGTCGAACTGGTCAACGACATGTTCGTCGGCCCCATGCTCGTGCGTGCCGTTCTGCGCCCCGACGCCGATCTGCCCGAGGACCTCCCGGGGCGCATCGTCGACTCGCTGCTCGCCGGCCTACGCCCCGTCAGCTCGCCGGACGCGTAACCCGGATGTGAGCGTTCCGTCACAGACCGGGCCCTGCCCGCCGGCTCCGGAACCCGTCGCGCCGCGCCCTTCGTCCTCGACCCCGTACGGCCGTCACGGGACGGCGAGAACCAAGCCGATCATCCCCTAGGGTCGTACCCGGGGGGACGGACGGTGCACGGCAGGCAGTGAGGCGACGGTATGGCGCAGCAGGCGTACATGACGGAGACGGACGGCAACGGAGACTCGGGACACGAGCCTCGGGGAGTCCGGCTCCGGCGCCTGATCGGACGTCTGCTCGGCCGGCTGACCACGGGGTGGCGCGGGGACCCGCGCATCTGGCGGCGCGGCCTGGTCGTCGCGGGCGTGGCGCTGGCGCTCGCCCTGGTGATGCTGCTGCACTCACGCATCCCCAACCGGTTCGGCAACCTCGGCAGCCTCACGGAGACGTTCCTGCCCTGGATCGGCGTGTTCCTGCCGGTGCTGCTGGTGCTCGCGGTGGTGCGCAGGTCGGCGACCGCGCTGATCGCCGTCGTCCTGCCGGCCGTGGTGTGGACGAACCTGTTCGGCGGGCTGCTGGTCGACCGGACCGGCGCCGGCGGCGACCTCACCGTGGCCACCCACAACGTCAACGCCGACAACCCCGATCCGGCGGGCACCGCCCGGGACGTGGCCGCCTCCGGGGCGGACGTCCTGGCCCTGGAGGAGCTGACCGCCTCGGCCGTCCCGGTGTACGAGAGGGCGTTGGCGGCGACGTACCGGTACCACTCGGTGCAGGGCACGGTCGGGCTGTGGAGCAAGTACCCGCTGAGCGGCGTGCGGGCAGTCGACATCGAACTGGGCTGGACGCGCGCCATGCGGGCGGCTGTCGAGACTCCGCAGGGCGAGGTCGCCGTCTACGTGGCGCACCTGCCCTCGGTGCGGGTCAAGCTGCGGGCCGGGTTCACCGCCCGGCAGCGCGACAAGAGCGCCGACGCGCTGGGTGAGGCGATCGCCGACGAGAGGCTGACCCGGGTGGTCCTGCTCGGCGACCTCAACGGCACCATGAACGACCGCTCGCTGAACGCCGTGACCTCCCAGATGCGCTCCACGCAGGGCGCTGCGGGCAGCGGCTTCGGGTTCAGCTGGCCCGCGTCGTTCCCGATGGCGCGGATCGACCAGATCATGGTGAAGGGCGTCGAGCCGGTCACCTCGTGGACGCTGCCGAAGACGGGCAGCGACCATCTGCCGGTGGCCGCTCGTGTGAAGGTCACCACAACGTAACTGGGGCGTCGCCCGCCGGAATACCGGGCCGGGGAGACTTTGTTCCGTACTTGAACATACGAACCGTATGATGAACGGAATCCGCTCTCCCTGAAAGGCAAGTCCTTCATGCCTCTGGCCCTGCTCGCCCTGGCCGTGGGTGCCTTCGGCATCGGCACCACCGAGTTCGTGATGATGGGCCTGCTGCCCGACGTCGCGGGCGACCTGCACATCTCCATCCCGGCGGCCGGACACCTGGTCTCCGCGTACGCGCTCGGCGTCGTCATCGGTGCGCCCCTGCTGGCCGCGGCGACCGCGCGGATGTCCCGCCGCACCGTCCTGATCTCCCTGATGGTCCTGTTCGTCGCGGGCAACGCGCTCTCCGCGCTGGCCCCGGACAACGGCTGGCTGCTGGCCGCCCGCTTCCTCAGCGGCCTGCCGCACGGTGCCTTCTTCGGCGTCGGCGCGGTGGTGGCCACCAGCCTGGTCGCGCCGGAGCGCAAGGCCCGCTCGGTGTCGCTGATGTTCCTCGGTCTGACCGTCGCCAACATCGCGGGCGTCCCCGCCGCCACCCTCGTGGGCCAGCACCTCGGCTGGCGGGCGGCCTTCCTCGGCGTCAGCGTGATCGGCCTGGCGGCGATCGCCGCCCTGGCCCTGCTGATCCCGCACGACCACACCCGGGCTCCGGCCGTCGGCCTGCGCCGCGAGCTGTCCGCCCTGCGTTCGCTGCCGGTGTGGCTGGCGCTCGGCACGACGGTGGCCGGCTTCGGCGCCCTGTTCGCCGCCTACAGCTACATCACGCCCATGCTGACGGACTCCGCCGGTTACGCCGGCTCCAGCGTGACGCTGCTGCTGGCGCTGTTCGGCGTCGGCGCCACCGTCGGCAACCTGCTCGGCGGCCGGCTCGCCGACCACGCGATGCGGCCCACCCTGTTCGCCGGACTCACCTCGCTGGCCGTGGTCCTCGCCCTGTTCCCGCTGCTGATGACGACGCCCTGGGGCGGCGCGCTGGCCGTGGTCCTGCTGGGCATCGCGGCGTTCGTGACGGGCTCCCCGCTCAACCTGATGGTGATGGAGCGGGCGGCCGAGGGCCCCTCGCTGGCCTCCTCCGCCAACCAGGCCGCGTTCAACATGGCCAACGCCGGCGGCGCCTGGATCGGCGGCCTGACCCTCGCCGCGGGCTACGGTGTGACCTCCCCGGCGGTCGCGGGGGCGGCCCTGGCGGTGCTGGGCCTGGGGGTGGCCGGCGTCGCGTACGCCGTCGACGCCCGCCGCGCTCCGCGCCCCAGCGGCCGCGACCGCGTCGTCGCGACCCACGTACCGCGCCCGGCGGAGGCGGCGGCACGGCACTGACGCGACCGCCGGCCCGCCCGCCCCGCCCCGGCGGCGGGCCGGCTGTGCGGCGTTCCCCGTGACCGGTGAGCGGCGGGTGGCATGTCCCCGAGGCGTGCCACTCACCGCCGACCGGCCCTCGGCTCCCCGAGGCGTGCCACTCACGGCCGATCGGCCCTCGACCCGGCCTCCGGCGCCCCGCAGACTGGTGATCCGTCGCCGTCCCCGAGGAGTTGCGATGCAGGTAGCCGTGGTCACCTTCGACGGATTCAACGAGCTGGACAGCTTCATCGCCTCCGCCCTGATCAACCGGTGCCGCAAGGACGGCTTGGAGGCGTTCGTCACGACACCGGCGCCGGTGGTCACGTCGATGAACGGCGTCGAGGTGACCGGACAGCGCCCGATGGAGTTCGTGGCGGAAGCCGACGTCGTGCTGATCGGCAGCGGGGTGCGCACACGCGAGGTGGTCGCCGACGAACGGCTGATCTCCACGCTGCGGCTCGACCCCTCGCGCCAACTCGTCGGCGCGCAGTGCTCCGGCGCGCTGGTGCTCGCCCGGCTCGGGCTGCTGGGCTCCATGCCGGCCTGCACGGACGTCAAGAGCCGGCCCTTCGTCGAGGCCTGCGGCGTCACCGTGCTGGACGAGCCGTTCCACGCCGAGGGGAACATCGCCACGGCAGGCGGCTGCCTGGCGTCCCAGTACCTCGCCACCTGGGTGATCACCCGGGTGCTCGGGGAGGACGCCGCGCGCGACGTCCTCGGCTACGTGGCTCCGGTCGGCGAGGAACGGGAGACCGTGGAGCGCGCCCTGGGGGCGGTCGGAGCGGGCCGGGCCACCGTGCGCTGACCCGCCCCGCCGCCCCGGCCGGGTTCCGTGCGGAGCCCTGCCGGGGCGGACCCCCGATCCCGGCTACAGCGACTCGCGCCAGCCGTTGGTGATGGGGAGGCGGCGGTCCTTGCCGAAGCCCTTCGCCGAGATCTTCGCGCCCGGCGGGTACTGACGCCGCTTGTACTCGGCCGTGTCGACCATGCGCAGGGTCTTGGCGACCAGCGCGGGGTCGTACCCGGCGGCGACGATCGCGTCCGCGCCCTGGTCCCGGTCCACGTACATCTCCAGGATCGCGTCGAGGACGGGGTAGTCCGGGAGCGAGTCCGTGTCCACCTGGCCGGGGCGCAGCTCGGCGCTCGGCGGCTTGGTGATCGAGTTCTCCGGGATCGGCGGGGTCTGGCCCCGCTCGGCCGCGGCGCGGTTGCGCCACTCCGCGAGCCGGAAGATCCACGTCTTGTAGACGTCCTTGATGGGCCCGTACGCGCCGACCGAGTCGCCGTACAGGGTCGAGTAGCCGACCGCCAGCTCCGACTTGTTGCCGGGCGCGAGGACGATGTGGCCCTCCTGGTTGGAGATGGCCATCAGCATCGTTCCGCGCAGGCGCGACTGGAGGTTCTCCTCGGCCAGGCCCGTCAGGCCCAGCGACCCCATGTACGCGTCGAACATCGGCTCGATCGGCACCGTGCGGAAGTTCAGCCCGGTGCGCCGGGCCAGCTCCGCCGCGTCGCCCTTGGAGTGGTCGGAGGAGTACTTGGACGGCATCGACACGCCGTACACGTTCTGCGCGCCCACCGCGTCACAGGCGAGGGCCGCGACGAGCGCCGAGTCGATCCCGCCCGACAGACCGATGAGCACGGACCGGAAGCCGTTCTTCGCGACGTACGCCCGCAGGCCCACGACCAGCGCCGAGTAGACCTCCTCGGCGTCGTCCAGCCGCTCCGCGTACCCGCCGCTCAGCTCGGGCTCGTAACGCGGCAGCGGCTCCTCCGACAGCACCACGCGGTCGATGCGCAGTCCGTCGTCCACGACGCCCGTCGGCGCGTCGGGGGAGGCCGCGGGCAGCTCGAGGTCCAGGACCACGCAGCCCTCGGAGAACTGCGGGGCCCGCGCGACCACTTCGCCGTCCTTGTCGACGACGATCGAGTCGCCGTCGAAGACGAGCTCGTCCTGACCGCCGATCATCGCCAGGTAGGCGGTGGTGCAGCCGGCCTCCTGCGCGCGCTTGCGGACCAGCTCCAGGCGGGTGTCGTCCTTGTCCCGCTCGTAGGGCGAGGCGTTGACGGAGAGCAGGAGCCCCGCCTGTGCCGAGCGTGCGGCGGGGACCCGGCCGCCGTCCTGCCACAGGTCCTCGCAGATCGCGAGGGCCACGTCGACGCCGTGGACGCGCAGCACCGGCATGGTGTCGCCGGGCACGAAGTAGCGGAACTCGTCGAAGACGCCGTAGTTCGGCAGGTGGTGCTTGGCGAAGGTCAGCACCACCTCGCCGCCGTGCAGCACCGCCGCGGCGTTGCGCGGGGACCCGGCCGGACGGCCGAACCGCGGCTGGTCGTTCTCCGAACGGTCGAGGTAGCCGACGACGACGGGCAGCCCGCCGAAGCCCTCCTCGGCGAGGCGCACGGCGAGCCGGCGCAGCGCGGTGCGGGAGGCCTCGACGAAGGACGAGCGCAGGGCGAGGTCCTCGACGGGATACCCGGTCAGCGCCATCTCCGGGAACGCCACTAGGTGGGCCCCCTGCTCGGCGGAGTGCCGGGTCCAGCGGAGGATCGTTTCGGTGTTGCCGGCGAGGTCGCCGACACGCGAGTCGATCTGGTTCAGGGCGAGACGAAGTTGAGGCACGGGAACAGTGTAATCGTCAGAGCGACGCGATGGGGGGCGTGGGGTGTCGATCACCCCACGCCCCCCTCACGTCACGCCACGTTCAGCCAGGCCTTCGCAGTGCTCAGTGGCGGCGGTACGAGTCGACGTAACCGCTTGCGGGCGTGCCCACGCCGGTGACGTCGTCGTAGCCCTTCACCGCGGACAGCGAGCTGTCCTTGCCGAGGCTGCGGACGGAGGTCAGCAGGCCGCCGGTGGCGTCGACGCCGTTGGCGAAGTCGACGCGCGCCACGGCGAGTCCGGACCCCGTGGGGTTGTCGGTCACGTCGTGGTAGACCCGCGAGCCGTACTTGGAGTAGATCGACGGGTTGGCGAAACCGATCGCCTGGCCGCCGCGCGCCTCCTGGGCCAGCGCCTGCACGGCCGCGATGACCGGCGCGGCCAGCGAGGTGCCGCCGATGCGGTACTCGCTGTACTGCTCGGACCCGTCCGGGAAGGTCTGGGTCTGACCGACCTTGAAGCCGGTGTTCGGGTCGGCGATCGCCGCGATGTCCGGGACGACGCGGTTGCCGGCGGCGTTGTTGGCCGTGGCGAGCGCCTTCGGGACGACGCCCTTCTGGTAGTACGGCTCGGCGACCGTCTTGCTGGTGCCGCCGCCCGCGCCCGAGGTGTAGGCGCCGGGGAAGTTCGTCCAGCTCTTGCCGTCCGCGGACAGCGAGGCCTTCTCGGTGCCCCAGCCGGTCTCCCACAGGTACTTGTCGCCCTTGCCGACCGCCAGCGAGGTGCCGCCGACCGCCGTCACCCAGGCCGAGTTGGCCGGGGTGTCGACCTGCTTCGTGCCGGTGTTGGCGACCTCGTCGCCGTTGTCGCCGGAGGAGAAGTAGAAGCCGATCCCCTCGACCGCGCCGAACTGGAAGACCTGGTCGTAGGCGGCCGCCAGATCCGGCGTCTGGTTGGCCTCGATGTCGCCCCACGAGTTGGAGACGATGTCGGCCAGGTGGTTGTCGACGATCTTGCTGAGCGAGTCGAGCAGGTCGTCGTCCATGCAGGACGCCGCGCCCACGTACGTGACGTTCGCGTTCGGCGCGACCGCGTGCACGGCCTCGACGTCGAGGGTCTCCTCGCCGTACCAGCCCGACGCGTCGCACTCGTCGGCGCCCGTGTGGGTGTAGTTCTTCGGCAGCACCTGGCGCAGCTGGCCGGTCTTCCAGGCCGCGTCGCCGTGCTTCTTCGCGTACGTGGCCGCGTCGAAGGCGATCGTCGGCGAGGCGAAGGCGTCGGTGATCGCGACGCGCACGCCCTTGCCCGTGTAGGCGCCTGCACCGTATGCGGCGCGCAGCTGCTTGCCCGTGTAGCCCTCGACGGCGTACGGGATCGCCTTGCCGTACGCCTTCGGCAGCGTCGTCGCGACGTTCGAGCCGTAGTACGAGGAGAACGGTCCGGCGTTCTTGAACGCGGCGCCGGGGCCCGGGAGCTGGTCGCTGTGGGTCGCCTTGTGCGGGGCGTTGTCCAGGCCGGTGACGGTCAGCACGGCGCCGTCCAGGCTGTCCGGGACGGTGGCCGCCTTGGCCGGGGCCCGGTAGGTCTTCGACCCCTTGGCGTAGTTGTGCAGCTGGGTGCCGAACGCCTTCTCGGCGGCGGCCACGTCACCGCTCACGGAGACGTAGTGCTCGGTCGTGCCGGTCACCTTCAGACCGGCCGCCGTCAGCCACGCCTTCACGGCGGCCACCTGGGCCGCGGTCGCGCCGTAGCGGGCCTTCGCCTGCGCGGCGGAGAGGTACCTGCCGTAGGCGGCGGAGCTCGGGTCGGAGACCGCCTTCGCGTACCGCGCGAGAGAGGCGGCGTCACGTCCCGCGAGGTAGACGCGGGCGGAGACCTTTGCGCTGTCCGAGGTCGAACCCTTGTCCGCCTTGGCGGTGGCCCACGCGGGCTTGGTGCCGGCCAGCGTGTCACGGGCCGGGGCGTCCGCGGCGTGGGCCGCGGGTATGCCGAGCGCCAGCGCGCCGACGATCATGGGCAGTGTCGCTGCCATGCTCGCGGCGCGCAGCGTGGCGCGATTGGATCTCATAGGACCCCCTGTAGGTGGTTCGACGCGAGTGGATCACTCGACGTGCGGGCCACTCTTGCGACGAACACTTCATGCCAGGGGAATGCGAAGACCAAGAAGCGCCCAAGTGGCCGCTTTCTGGGACGGTTTGACGGATACGTCCGTGAAGTCGAGGGAAAACCCTACGACTTGAGCCGCCAAGGGGATCAAGAAACCCGCGCCGAGGCCGGGCCAGGGGACGCGGAGGCCCGGTCGGGGGTCGCGCGGGCCAGGGCCGACGGACCGTCGGCGGCCGGCGCACGGCACCCGTCGTGACCTGCGGCAGCGCTGTCCCGCCGACCTGTCCGCCCGGCCCGGTCAGGGCTCGGCCCCGCGCGCCCTCAGCCTCTCCGCCGACCGGTCAGGGCTTGGCCCCGCGCGCCCTCAGCCTCTCCGCCGACCGGTCAGGGCTTGGCCCCGCGCGCCTTCAGCATGTCCGCCATGAGGCCGATCTCCGACTGCTGCGCCTCGACCATGCCCTGCGCGAGTCGTTTCTCCACACCGACCGTGCACTTGTCGACGCAGCCCTGGGCCATGTGGACACCGCCCTTGTGGTGGGCGGTCATGAGCTGGAGGTAGAGGATCTCCGCCTGCTTGCCGTTGAGCGTGCCGAGCCGCTTCATCTCGGCGTCGGTGGCCATGCCGACCATGAGCGCCCCGTCCTCGCCGCCGCTCATCCCGCGCATGCCCATCCAGGTCATGGGCGGGTCGGACGACACCTTCGGCAGCCCCCACAGGTCCAGCCAGCCGATCAGCATGCCGCGCTGGTTGGCCTGGGTCTGCGCGATGTCGTACGCGAGCCGCCGCACCTCCTCGTCGGTCGTCCGGTCGCGCACGATGTACGACATCTCGACGGCCTGCTGGTGGTGCACGGCCATGTCCCGGGCGAACCCGGCGTCGGCGGAGTCGGCGGCCGGGGCGTCGCCGCCCGTCCCGCCGTCCTCGGCCACCGAGTAGGTGATCGCTCCCGCGGCGACGAGCACCCCGGCGACGGCGACGGCCACTCCCGCGTACCTCACTGCGGCAGCCCGCCCGTGCACGCCGCGCCCGGTTCGGGCGTCTGCGAGCCCTGCACGAACTTCGCGAAGAACGCGTCCACGTTCGGGTCGCTCGCCCCGGTCACCGTGCGCTGGTTGCCCCACGCGGTGAGCATGATCGGGTCGGCCTGGGCGTCGTCCGGGCTCATCAGCGTGTAGGGCGTCTTCTTGACCTTGGCGGCGAGAGCCTCGACGTCCGCCTTGGCCGCCTTGCTGTTGTACGTCACCCAGACCGCGCCGTGCTCCAGCGAGTGCACGGCGTTCATGTTGTTGAGCGCCTTGGTGTAGACGTCGCCGTTGCAGTTCATCCAGACCTGGTTGTGGTCGCCGCCGACGGGCGGTTCCGTCGGGTACTTCACGGTCTTCGCGACGTGCGTGCGCCCCAGCTTCCCCTTCCACGTCTTCACCCCGTCGGCGCCGGTGACGAACTTCCCGGAGTCTTTGGAGTCGGCGGCGGAGGCGTCGTCGCCGGACTGCGACTTCACGACGAACACGCCACCGGCGACGAGCGCGACGACGGCGAGGACGCTGCCCCCGATCACGAGGAACCGGCCTCGTCGCTCACGAGCCTGTTCGGCCCGCCGCATCTCCTCTATGCGCGCCTTGCGCGCCGCACTGCCGGTGGTGTTGGCGGAACCCATGAGGCCTGTCCTTCTGGGGAAAGGGGGAACTGACGAACGGGTCCGCTGATCGTAATCCGACGCGCGGGTTTGTCGTAGACGGGTCACGGCCCAGGTCCGAGATAATTTGAACCCGAGATGCGCATTATCTACGCTTCGTCTCATGCGGCTGTTGCGATCCACCGACCTTGCGCTGCGCGTCCTGATGCGACTCGCGGTGACGGGCGAGAACCCGCAGGTCACTCCCACGACCCGGGAGGTGGCCGCGGCGATGGAGGTCCCCTACACCCACGCGGCGAAGGTCGTCGCCGAGCTCCAGCACATGGGGCTGCTCGAGGCCCGGCGGGGCCGGGGCGGCGGCCTCGCCCTCAGCGGGCCCGGCCGCGCGGCGTCGGTGGGCGCCGTCGTCCGCGCCTTCGAGGGGGACGGCGACGTCGTCGACTGCGAGGGCGGAGCCGTGGCCTGTCCCCTGAGTTCGGCCTGCCGCCTGCGAGGCGCTCTGCGCCGGGCCCAGGAGGCGTTCTACCGCTCCCTGGACCCGCTCACGCTGGCGGACCTCGTCACGGAGCCGACGGGCCCGCTGCTGCTGGGGATTCCCGGACGGGCCTGACCCGCGCGGCGCCCCGGCCCCGGGACGCCGGGGCCCGCCGCCCCAGGTGCGGCCGCGGCGAGGCCTCAGCCCGCTGTCGCCAGCCACAGGTCGGGGCCGAACACCTCGTAGTGGACGTCCGCCGGGGCGACCCCCTTCGCGATCAGCTGCGCCCGCACCGCCCCCATGAAGGGGAGCGGGCCGCACAGGTACGCGCGCGTGCCGGGCGCGACGGGCACGTCGGCGAGGTCGGTCAGCCCGGTCCGGGCGCCCGCCGGGGCCTCCCGCTCGTACCAGAGGTGCACGGCTGCGTCCGGCAGCTTCGCCGCGTGGGCCTCGTGGTCCGCGCGCAGGGCGTGGTGCGCGGGGGAGCGGTCCGCGTGGACGACGGTGACGGGCGCGTCGTACCCGACGGCCGTGAGGTGGGCCAGCATGGCGACGATCGGGGTGACGCCGATGCCGGCCGAGGCCAGCAGCAGCGGGGCGCCGTCGGCGTCGTCGAGGACCAGGTCGCCGTACGGCTCGGAGAGCTCCAGCACGTCGCCCTCCCGCACGCGCGCGTGGAGGTGCTGGGAGACCTCGCCCTCGGGCGTGAGCGCGCCCGGCCCCGCCGTCCCGCCGCCGCTCACGCGCTTGACGCTGATCTGCCGCAGCTCCGCGTCCGGCGCCCCCGAGAGGCTGTACTGGCGTATCTGGCGGGCCCCGTCGGCGAGCCTGGTGCGCACGGCCACGTACTGGCCCGCACGGAACTCCCGGACGGGCGCCCCGTCCCGCGGTCGCAGCCGGAAGGTGACGACGTCCGCGGTCTCCTCGAAGCGCTCCACGACCTCCCACTCCCGCCACTGCGGGGCCCCCGCGGCGCCGCCCCGCTCCTCGCGGAGCCGTCGCTCGAGGGCGATCAGCGCGTTCGCCATCAGCCAGTAGACCTCGTCCCAGGCGGTCGCCACCTCGGGGGTGACCGCCTCGCCGAGGACGTCCACGATGGCGGCGAAGAGGTGCTCGTGGACGACCGGGTACTGCTCGGGCGCGACGCCCAGCGACGCGTGCTTGTGGGCGATCCGGCCGAGCATCGCGTCGGGGCGGTCCCCGGGGTGGTCGACGAGGTGACGCGCGAAGGCGGCGATGGAGCCGGCCAGGGCCTGGCGCTGAGTGCCGGCTGCCTGGTTGCCCCGGTTGAACAGGTCGCGCAGCAGCTCGGGGCGGGCGGCGAAGAGTCCGGCGTAGAACCGCTCGGTGATGTCGCCGATGGCCGCGCCCACCACGGGGAGGGTGGCGCGGACGGTGGCTGCGGACTGATCGGACAACATCGGGACTCCTCGAGCTCAAGGGGGTGAAGGGGTTCGCTCCGTACGGCCGTTCGGCACCCTAATTAAAGTTGCATTTGAGATGCAAATTAAGCGGGGGAGGGAGACGGAGGGGGTCGGGCATTACGGATGCCGGTCCGAGCAGGCAAGATGGGCGACAGAGCAGGACACCCGCCGGACACGAGGCGTTCAGATCCGGGTCGCCGAGGCGATCATGGTCGGCAACGCGCCCGAAACGGGGATGTGGTCTGATGCTCAGGTGCCCGACCGCCGCTCCACGGGACCGGAGGCAGGCGGCCTGACCAGCAAGGATGGGGAAGCGGAAGATGGACAAGCAGCAGGAGTTCGTGCTCCGGACGTTGGAGGAGCGCGACATCCGGTTCGTACGGCTGTGGTTCACGGACGTGCTGGGCTTCCTCAAGTCCGTCGCCGTGGCCCCCGCCGAGCTCGAGCAGGCCTTCGACGAGGGCATCGGCTTCGACGGCTCCGCGATCGAGGGCTTCGCCCGGGTCTACGAGTCCGACATGATCGCCAAGCCGGACCCCTCCACCTTCCAGGTCCTGCCCTGGCGCGCGGAGGCCCCCGGCACCGCCCGCATGTTCTGCGACATCCTCATGCCGGACGGCTCCCCGTCCTTCGCCGACCCGCGCTACGTCCTCAAGCGCGCCCTCGCCCGCGCCTCCGACCTGGGCTTCACGTTCTACACCCACCCGGAGATCGAGTTCTTCCTGCTGAAGGACAAGCCGACCGACGGCTCCCGGCCGACCCCGGCCGACAACTCCGGCTACTTCGACCACACCCCGCACAACATCGGCATGGACTTCCGCCGCCAGGCGATCACCATGCTCGAGTCGATGGGCATCTCGGTCGAGTTCTCCCACCACGAGGGCGCCCCCGGCCAGCAGGAGATCGACCTGCGCTACGCCGACGCGCTCTCCACGGCCGACAACATCATGACGTTCCGCCTGGTCATGAAGCAGGTCGCGCTGGAGCAGGGCGTCCAGGCCACCTTCATGCCCAAGCCGTTCAGCGAGCACCCCGGCTCCGGCATGCACACCCACCTCTCCCTCTTCGAGGGGGACCGCAACGCGTTCTACGAGTCCGGCGCGGAGTACCAGCTGTCCAAGGTCGGCCGGTCCTTCATCGCCGGTCTGCTGAAGCACGCCGCCGAGATCGCCGCCGTCACCAACCAGTGGGTCAACTCCTACAAGCGCATCTGGGGCGGCTCCGAGCGCACCGCCGGCGCGGGCGGCGAAGCCCCGTCCTACATCTGCTGGGGCCACAACAACCGCTCCGCCCTGGTGCGCGTGCCGATGTACAAGCCCGGCAAGACCGGCTCCGCGCGCATCGAGGTCCGCTCCCTCGACACCGGCGCCAACCCGTACCTCGCCTACGCCATGCTGCTCGCCGCCGGCCTCAAGGGCGTCGAGGAGGGGTACGAGCTTCCGCCGGGCGCCGAGGACGACGTCTGGGCGCTGTCGGACGCCGAGCGCCGCGCCATGGGCATCGAGCCGCTCCCGCAGAACCTCGGCGAGGCCCTGACCCTGATGGACCGCAGCGACCTCGTCGCCGAGACCCTGGGCGAGCACGTCTTCGACTTCTTCCTGCGCAACAAGCGCCAGGAGTGGGAGGAGTACCGCTCCGAGGTCACCGCCTTCGAGCTCCGCAAGAACCTGCCGGTGCTGTAGGGGCAGGTCAGAGCGGGTTTCCCGCTGGTTCGGCGAGTGGGACCGACGGTCGCTGACCGTCGGCCCCATGGCGTCTCACTGGCCCTGGGCCGTCTCCGGGCCGTCCGACGTCCGATCGGTGCCTTCGTACAGGCTGTCCACGGCCTTCCGGGCCCGTGCGTCGCTGCTCGGCATGAGGTGCGTGTAGACCCGCAGCGTGAACCCGGGATCGTTGTGTCCGAGGTAGTGACTTAAGGGGTGCTGGGAAGACTCTCTATAGTCATGACACCGCGATGCCGCGCAAGTAGATCGGCCAATTGCTCAGGCGTTTCGAGACCCTCATCTACACGAACGACCAACTCAGCCAGCACCGGAATGGGGATCAGGGAGATCGACCGTGCTCCGGCCTCGCGTGCGATATTCTGCGCGCTTCGTTCCGCCAATGCATCAAACCCCGGCCGTCCCACACACACATAGTTGATTGGATTAAGACCGGTTCCCGCACCAAGGATTTCCTTTGCCTTGTTCCATTTGATCAGGCGAGTGTCATGCTGGGAAGCGGTTACCGATACTATGATAGTGCCGTCTGGGTGGGTGACCCTAATGTCCTCCTCGCCGTGGGGCTGGCGCATGATTCTTGTTGCGGAAACTCCTATATGGTTGAGAGCATCGGTGATCGCTTGTTCAAGTCCCTCGCCCTTTGCGGTGTAGAGGTCCTCGACTATCTTTCGCGGTGTCCCGGCCTGCTCTGAACGGGCCACGTGTCCCGCCTGCTTGCGGCGCAGTGAATCCTCTAGTTCAGATACGATTGCATTCCGTAGACGAGCTACTTGCGCAGGAGTCAGGAGCCCCTCGAAATCATCATCAGATGCTTCAAGGAAAGTCTCTGGTTCATGCAATCTCTTGCCGGAAGGATTCGTGAACAACTTCAGAAGGTGTTCACGCGATACTCCTGCCACGCGAAGGCGAGCCAATGGGGCTAGCTCTGCAGGGAGTCCATAGCGGGCGGCGAGGGCCAATGCTCGGAACTTGTCCGCCAGAGCCTCGGAGACGCCACGAACTTCCGCTGCTTGGGCCAAAGTGTCCAGTAGCCAGGCTGCATACTTCCCGAGATCGCGTACTCGAGAAGCCGCCGCGCCCATATCCCGAAAATCCGACGAAATTGCTCGCTGAGGCTTTCCGGCCATCCAA
Organism: Streptomyces sp. NPDC020597; assembly: GCF_044335095.1. Classification (NCBI taxonomy): domain Bacteria; kingdom Bacillati; phylum Actinomycetota; class Actinomycetes; order Kitasatosporales; family Streptomycetaceae; genus Streptomyces; species Streptomyces sp. NPDC020597. Next base: position 75,738 of record NZ_JBIRUL010000006.1, read on the forward strand.
TCCAAGAGGCACTTAGCGCGGATCAAGGACTTTCTGTCATCCGGAGTGAGTGCCCTTCTCCCGAGTGTGACGGCTAGGTTGGAGCCGGGCGAGGATGCGGAGGCCGCAGGGGAGTGTTGAGGGCGAGGATCCACGTCAACCCCGTAGCGACGGCGAACCCAAGGGCGATCGCCGACCTCTGTACATGAAGTTACATCGAAGACGATGTCTGCATCTGTCAGTTGAGTGGCTTCCGCTTGCTTCAATGTTGCCGCGAGCCGGGATGCGCTAGATATGGAGATTCCGGCCGCGCCGAATATCTTCGCCATGGGCGTCGGGTGGAGGTGAATCTCCTCCTTTATTACAAGATCGCTGGAAACGCAGTACGTCACCGCTTCTGTTACGGCTCTACGCAATTCCTCAAAACCACCACCTACGGTCTCGTAAAACGTCGTGTACGCGAACGTAGAGGCGAGGAAGTTAATCAGCTCATCTTCGGTCTGAGCGGTACCTGCACAGATCGCTTCGAAGACGACATCCGCGAACGGTCTTTTAGGTATCTGCGATTCGATCGGTTCAATATGGCCGAGCAGGTATGCGTTGACCAGCTGCCGCATCTCAGCGTCGTGTTCTGCAATCAGGACGGAGAACCCAGCGCTGCTCTGGCCAAGGCGCCCTGCGCGGCCGGCGGCGTTGCGGTACTCGGCGACAGAGATGTTCTGGAGGCTCCAGCCGACCTTAGCTGGGACGTGGCGTGTCGTATCCCCGACGATGACGACATCGCTTGGCAGATTCACGCCCATGGCGAGTGTCGTCGTTGCGACGAGCACCCGTACTTCGCCGGACCGGAATGCCTCTTCGACGAGGCGCCGTTCAGGGTGGGTAAGGTCGGCAGTGTGGTATCCGACCTTAGCTGAGAGGCACAGCCCCAGATCATTGACTGCATCGGAGTCGTCTAGGGAATTGAAACGCTCGCTAATCTCTTGAGAGATTCCGATCGCAGGCAGTTCTGTGCGTAGGCGGCGAGCAGTTTCGACTACCTTTCGGACCGTGGACCGAAAGATAATTATCTGCTTACCTTCGCCTAGGTAGCGATGTGTGATCGCGGAAATTGCCTCTTCGCGATCATTTTGTGCCGGAATCAAAACCTCGGTGCGCGTGGCCTCGTTGCGGTCGAGCATTTCGGCGGAGCCCGAGACCGAGCAGACACTCTGAGTCAAAGGAACCGGACGCTCGGAAGAACTGACCATTGTGGCGTCGAGCCAGGTTTCCAGTCCATTTACTCCGTCCACGGATGCTGAAAGTGCAACTATCTGTGGACGCTTGTCGGCCACTAGTACTTGAGTTAGGAGCATTTCGAGCTTGGCTCCACGGGCACCGTCAGACAAAAGCTGCACCTCGTCGATCACGAGAGTTGTACAGCGCTGAATCAAATCCGGCTGATGAGCGAGGAAGATCATCAGCTTTTCGTACGTCATTACGGCGAGGTTAAAGTTGCCTGCTCGAATGTCCGCGTCAAACTCCGTCCAATCGGACGTGGAGATGACTACCGACAACAGGTGTCCGTAGCGCTCGCGGAATAGCTCGTAATGTTCATCGGCGAGGGCGCGAAATGGAACGATAAAGATCGAGTGCTGGCGCCTCGCAAAAGCCGAGGATGTGGCGGCGAGTTCACCGACAAGGGTTTTTCCCGAACTGGTGGGCGCCATGACTAGAAGATTTGTTCGACCGTCGAGCGCTCCGGCTCGGATGGCGCGTTCTTGGACATCCGTAAACGTCTGGATGTGTTGCTCCCAGACGCTGATAAGTTCAGCAGGAGCCTCGTAGGAGCTGAGCCCAGAAACGTCGAACATGTGAGGCAGGGTAGCGAAGATGGGTAATGCGTGCCTCTCTTTTTGGAGAACGCGGCTCGCGACTCGTCTAGCTGGCTCGATCACCCTTCAGTAGGGTCGCTCTCTTAGATTAGGTTGCCCTTCCCTTACTGCCGTCGACCCGGCTGTTGCTGCCCGACGGCCGGGCCTTCGCCACTGTATGTCCCAGTGTCAGTGCCGTACCGCACCATGGACTACAGACGCCCGCCACCGGCTGGGAGGCCAGACGTTCCCTGGAGCAGAGGAGCAGATCTAACGTGCACAACAACTTGATCTACCTCACCGACGGACGAGGAAAAGTCGACGCCTCTAAGCTCAGCGACACTGCGTGGGCGCGGCTCGTCGTCGACAACCGCGACTCTGTCCGCCGCCAGCTCGTGAAGTGCGCTTGGTGCTGGGATGAGGACCACGTCACCCACTGGATGAAAACCTACTCCCGCAACAGCGGTGGACGCGTGGTCTCTCATCAGCCCGGGGAGAGCGCCGACCACCCCTACCAGGCGTTAGAGAGCGACGAACACAAGGCGTACTGCGACCGCGTCGAACGCGTTGGAATGGCTGAAGGGTTCCAAGCCCAGCGTGAGTCCCGTGCCGACGATGGCCGTACGCGTTCGGATGTGCTCCTCATAGGTGCTCGCCGCCTCTCCTACGAGATGCAGCACTCCCCATTCAAGCCCGGCTATGGGGCAAGGGAACGGACCCGCCGGTCTCTCGCCGCCAAGCGGGATGCGGTTGCCTGGCACACGGACAGCTCCATCATCGCCGACGGTGCTCGCGTCGCCATGCTTCGCTCCAACCAGGCCCGTCTACCTCAGATCGAGAACCCGAGATACGAAGTCCGCATCCTCGGTGGCTACCGAAAGGTTCTCGTTTGGGACTGCACTAGCCGCGAGGGCCATCGGTGCCCCCTTGGCCGCTATGCCGGCTGCGGCGCCACCCACGTCGATTCGCAGCCCAGCGCCATCACCTTGGACGACTTCATCCGCCAGGCTCCTGCGGGACTGGTCCGGCCCGTGTGGCCGCTGGAGCGCCTCGGCTTCTGGACTACAACACACGACTACGAGATCTGGGTGGACCACTTCGGTGAAGGCAGCCGATCTGGTGGCGTCGGGGCTGGACGGCGGCGCCAGTCGGAGCAGCAGGCGGATGGGCACTCGCGTTGGACTGCGGCCAAAGACTACGGACCCGTCGTGCCACAGCCGCGCAACGGCTGCTCTCAAGCCGTGTCGGACATCCCCGATGGATTGATCAACTTGGAGCGAACGGCGATGGAGGAGCACGCGAAGCTCGCCAGCCTCGATGGCGATGCGTACGACGCGCAGTGGAAGGTCTGGCGCACGGCAGCCGAGGACTTCCATACGGCTGTCACCGAATACGCTGCCCAGGATGACGTGGGCATGTCGCGAGCTGAAGTTGAGCAGGCGGTGAAGAAGGCTGTGCGGCACCCAGAGGCGGAGAGCTGACGGGACTACGCCTCTGCGTATGGGCCGGGCCGTCTGTGGGCCGTCGAAGGGCGGCCCAGGGTGACCAACGACGACCAATGACGACTGCTCGGGCGCCTGTAGGCCCTGCATGGACGTCGATCGCGCGTGGTCGCTCCGAGGCCTCGTCACTTCCTGCGCAACAAGCGCCAGGAGTGGGAGGAGTACCGCTCCGAGGTCACCGCCTTCGAGCTGCGCAAGAACCTGCCGGTGCTGTAGGGGCAGGTCAGGGCGGGTTTCCCGCTACGACGACACACAGGGCCGGCGGTCACCGACCGCCGGCCCTGCGCGTGCCCCTCGCCCGGACCGTCTCCGGGCCGTCGGAGTTTCCGCGTTTCTGTGTTTCCGCGCTTCCGGTGTTCTCGCGGTCCTACCGCGCGGCCAGTTTTGCCAGGACCTGGTGGAGTGGCTCGGTCTCGCGGCGGCGGTACTCCTGGATCGCCCAGCCGTTGCCGTCGGGGTCCTTGAAGTACATGAAGGTCGCGCCGTCCTGCGGGGCGAACTGCTGGGGCTCGGTGACGTCCAGGCCCCGCGCGGTCAGCTCCTCGTACGCCGCTTTCGCGTCCGTCACACAGAGCTGCATGCCGTGGTACGTGCCCGGCTGCGGGGTGCCCGTCGGCACCTGGAGGCCGTCCACCAGGGCGATCGAACAGCCCGAGCCCGGCGGGGTGAGCTGCACGATCCGTACCCCCTCCATCACCTCGCCGTCGAGATCGACGTGGAAGCCCACCCTGTCGCGGTAGAACTCCTTGGCGCGGTCCACGTCCGACACCGGCAGCAGGATCACTTCGAGGGTCATGTCCATGGGTGGCTCCCTTGTCGTCCCTGTGTAGGACGTCCCGCAGGCGGTTGCGGCACGCCGTTCCCCCACAGAACCCGAAACCGGGCCGGAGCGCCACCGTGGGGCGGGGGTTACGCTCGACTTCGGACGACCTTGATCGCACGAGGAGGCCTGGGATGATGGCGCCGGGGCGCAGAAGCAGCACCTTCACGCGGCTGTTGCGGCACGGCTTCACCGATCCCTCCGCGGCCGAGCGGCTGCTGGACGGGCCCGAGCTGTACCCGGTGCGCAACGACCCCTTTCTGCTGGAGGCGCTCGCCGCCACCGCCGACCCCGACCTCGCCCTGCACGGCCTCGTCGGGCTGGTGGAGGCCCAGCCCGGGCCCGCCGCGAGACGCGAACTGCTCGACACCCTGATCGCGGCCAAACCCCTGCGGGACCGGCTGCTGGGGGTGCTGGGGGCGTCCGCCGCCCTCGCCGACCACCTCACCCGGCACCCGCGGGACTGGGAGGCGCTGGTCACCTACGAGCCCCGGGACCTGCACCCCGGAGTGGAGGAGTTCGAGCGCGGACTGGCCGACGCCGTCGACCCGGTGTCGCTGCGCGTGTCCTACCGGCGCTGCCTGCTGTCCATCGCGGCCCGCGACGTGTGCGGGACGACCGACGTCGCCGAGACCGCCGCCGAGCTCGCCGACCTCGCCACCGCCACTCTGCGGGCCGCCCTCGGCCTGGCCCGCGCGGCCGCCCCCGACGACGCCGCGCTGTGCCGGCTCGCCGTCATCGCGATGGGCAAGTGCGGCGGGCACGAGCTGAACTACGTGTCCGACGTGGACGTCATCTTCGTGGGCGAGGCCGTCGAGGGGGCCGACGAGGGCAAGGCGCTGCGGGCCGCCACCAAACTCGCGTCGCACATGATGCGGATCTGCTCCGAGACCACCGTCGAAGGGTCCATCTGGCCCGTCGACGCCAACCTGCGGCCCGAGGGGCGCAACGGTCCCCTGGTGCGGACCCTCAGCAGCCATCTCGCCTACTACCAGCGGTGGGCCAAGACCTGGGAGTTCCAGGCCCTGCTGAAGGCGCGGCCGGTGGCCGGGGACCTGGAGCTGGGCGCCGACTACGTCGCCGCCGTCGAGCCGATGGTGTGGAAGGCGGCGGAGCGGGAGAACTTCGTCGTCGACGTGCAGAACATGCGGCGAAGGGTCATCGAGAACATCCCGGTCTCCGAGGTCGAGCGCGAACTCAAACTCGGGCCCGGCGGACTGCGGGACGTCGAGTTCGCCGTGCAGCTGCTGCAGCTGGTGCACGGACGCGCCGACGGCTCGCTGCGCAGCGGCACCACGCTCGACGCCCTGCAGGCGCTCGCCACCGGCGGCTACGTCGGACGCGCCGACGCGGTGCAACTGGACGCCGCGTACCGCTTCCTGCGGTCCATGGAGCACCGCATCCAGCTCTACCGGCTGCGGCGGACCCATCTGGTCCCCGAGGACGAGACCGATCTGCGGCGGCTCGGCCGCTCCCTCGGCCTGCGCACCGACCCGGTCGCCGAGCTGGGCCGGGAGTGGAAGCGGCACGCGTCCGTCGTACGACGGCTGCACGAGAAGCTGTTCTACCGGCCGCTGCTCGACGCCGTCGCTCAACTCGCCCCGGGGGAGACCCGGTTGAGTGCGGAGGCGGCCCGCGAACGACTCGTCGCCCTGGGCTACGCCGATCCGGCCGCCGCGCTGCGCCACCTGGAGGCGCTGGCGTCCGGCGTCACCCGCAAGGCCGCCATCCAACGCACCCTGCTGCCCGTCCTGTTGGGGTGGTTCGCCGACTCCGCCGACCCGGACGCGGGCCTGCTCAACTTCCGCAAGGTCTCCGACGCCCTGGGCAAGACCCCTTGGTATCTGCGGTTGTTGCGGGACGAGGGGGCCGCGGCGGAGAACCTCGCCCGTGTGCTGTCCGCCGGACGGCTCGCCCCCGACCTGCTGATGCGCGCACCGGAGGCGGTGGCGCTGCTCGGTGACGGCGACGGCGGCGGGCTCGAGCCGCGCGGGCGCGTCCTGCTGGAACAGGAGATCCTCGCCGCGGTGCGGCGGGCCGACGGGGCGGTGCAGGCGGTCACCGCCGCGCGCGGGGTCCGCAGGCGCGAGCTGTTCCGCATCGCCGCCGCGGACATCGTCGGCTCCTACGGCACCGAGGCGCAGCCCGTCGAGGCCGACCAGGGGGCCCTTGTGGACCTGGTCGGCGGCGCCGTGTCCGACCTCACCGCCGCCACGCTGTCCGGCACCCTGCGCGCCGTCGTCCGCGAGGGCTGGGGCGAGACCCTGCCCACCCGCTTCGCCGTCATCGGCATGGGGCGCTTCGGCGGCCACGAACTGGGCTACGGCTCCGACGCGGACGTCCTCTTCGTCCACGAGCCGCGGGACGGCGTCGACGAGCGGGAGGCCGCACAGGCCGCCAACAAGGTCGTCTCCGAGATGCGCCGGCTCCTGCAGATCCCCAGCGCCGACCCGCCGCTGCTCGTCGACGCGGACCTGCGGCCGGAGGGCAAGTCCGGACCGCTCGTGCGCACGCTGAAGTCGTACGACGCCTACTACCGGCGATGGTCGCTGGTGTGGGAGTCGCAGGCGCTGCTGCGCGCCGAAGTCGTCGCGGGGGACGAGGAGTTGGGGCACAGGTTCCTCGAACTCGCCGATCCGCTGCGGTATCCGGCGGGCGGGCTCACCGAGGAGGCCGTGCGGGAGATCCGGCGGCTGAAGGCGCGGATGGAGTCGGAGCGGCTGCCCCGCGGCGCCGATCCCAAGCTGCACACCAAGCTCGGCCCGGGCGGCCTGTCCGACGTCGAGTGGACCGTGCAGCTGATCCAGATGCGGCACGGCGCGACGCATCCGGGGCTGCGCACCACCCGTACCCGGCAGGCGCTCACCGCCGCCCGCGACGCCGGGCTCATCCCGCAGGAGGAGGCGGCCACGCTGGACGAGGCGTGGGTGCTGGCCACGCGGGTGCGCAACGCGGTGATGCTGGTGCGCGGCCGCGCGGGAGACACGTTCCCCTCCGATCCGCGCGAGCTGGTCGCGGTGGGCCGGTACCTCGGCTACGGCCCCGGCCGCGTCGGCGACATGCTCGACGACTACCGGCGCACCGCCCGCCGGGCCCGGACCGTGGTGGACGAACTGTTCTACGCGGGCTAGTGCCGTGACCGGAAAGGTTTGCCGAGAAGCTGCCGGACGTCGCGAGCCGGTGGACCTTTCCGGTCACGGCGCCGGCTCCACGCGGGCCGGCCCGGCTCCGGCCTGACCCGTGGGCTGCGCGCGCCCGACCGGTACGGGCGCCGACGGGCTCGTGCGCCGGGCCGCTCAGTCTTCTGCGGGCCTCTCAGCTTTCTGGGCGGCCCTCCGCGTGGTTCTCCGCGCGGCCCTCGGCACCGGTGCCGGACGCGCCGACCCGCCCTTCCGCGCCGGAGGCCCCGGCCGCCGTTCGCGCCACGAGGGAGCCGCCCGGCGTGCGCACCGCGGGGGAGCGGCCGGGTGTCCGCGCGTCGCGGGAGCCGGCGGAGTCGGGCGGTGTCGGGGCCCTGTGGCGGAGCCGGGGACGCCGCCGTCCCGTGGGCCCGTCGTCGCGCCGCGTGTCCGGGACGGTCCTCGGCAGGGCGTACGGCAGGGCGCCGTACCAGAGGCGGGCCACGGCGAAGCCGAAGGCGAGGCAGAGGAGGCCGCCGACCGCGTCCAGCCAGAAGTGGTTGGCGGTGGCGACGATGACCACCAGGGTCGCCGTCGGGTAGAGCAGACCGAGGACGCGCACCCAGGGGAGCCTGGCCAGGGCGAACACGGTCAGGCCGCACCACACGGACCAGCCGATGTGCATGGACGGCATCGCCGCGTACTGGTTCGACATGTGTTTGAGGTCGCCGGACGCCATCGACCCCCACGTCTGGTGGACCATCACCGTGTCGACGAAGCCGCCGCGCGGCATCAGCCGCGGTGGCGCCAACGGGTAGAGGTAATAGCCGACCAGGGCCACCGCCGTGGTGGCGAACAGGACGAGACGGGTCGCCGCGTAGCGGCCCGGATGGCTGCGGTAGAGCCACACCAGGACGACCAGCGTGACGACGAAGTGCAGCGTGGCGTAGTAGTAGTTCATGCTCACGATGAGCCAGGTCACCGAGTTCACCGCGTGGTTGACCGACTCCTCCACGGCGATGCCGAGAGCTTGCTCGGCCCGCCAGAGCCAGTCGGTGTTGCGCAACGCTTCGGAACGCTGTTCCGGCACCGCGTTGCGCACGAGGGAGTACGTCCAGTAACTCACCGCGATGAGAAGGATCTCGAACCACAGGCGAGGCCGGCGGGGGCTGCGGACGCGTGCGAGACGGCGACGCCGGGTCGGGGCCGTGACGGCCTGCGGAAGGGCCTGGTCGCGGCCTTCCAGCGGCGTCACAGTCGATTCACCCATGGACCCAGAGTCTGCCAGAAAAGACCTCTTCGTCCGATCATCCCGCGGTCGGGTTCGTTTTGCACGCCTTTACGACGACGGGACCCCTTCGCCTCCTCCCGGCGTACAGGAGGATGCCCGGTTCCTCCACCCTACGGAGGACTGCGCGTCACGGGAAGTGCCCGGGCGGGCACGAAATGCGACGACCGGCGGCAACCGGTTACGTTCAGGTCGTCAGCGGTCGTCAGCGGTCGTCAGCGGTCGTCAGCGGTCGTCAGCGGTCGTGCGGCCCGGGGCGGGGCGGGATCAGACGCGGGCGCGGTCGCCCGGCGCCGAGGCGGTGGAGCCCCGCACCACCAGCTCCGGCATGAACACGAACTCGCTGTGCGGCGCAGGCGTCCCGCCGATCTCCTCGAGGAGTGTGCGGACGGCGGCCTGGCCCATCGCCGGCACCGGCTTGCGCACGGTCGTCAGCGGCGGGTCGGTGAAGGCGATCAGCGGGGAGTCGTCGAAGCCGACCACCGAGACGTCCCGGGGGACCGCGAGGCCCCGCTGCCTGGCCGCCCGTATCGCGCCCAGCGCCATCATGTCGCTGGCGCAGACGACCGCCGTGCAGCCCCGGTCGATCAGGGCCGTGGTCGCCGCCTGGCCCCCTTCCAGGGTGTACAGGGAGTGCTGGACCAGCTCGGTCTCGATGGTCTCCGGGTCGAGCCGCAGCTGCTCCTGCATGGCCCGCACGAACCCCTCGATCTTGCGCTGGACCGGCACGAAGCGCTTGGGGCCCAGAGCCAGCCCCACCCGGGTGTGCCCGAGGGAGACGAGGTGGGTCACCGCCAGGGTCATCGCCGCGCGGTCGTCGGGCGAGATGAAGGGGGCCTGGACCTTCGGGGAGAAGCCGTCGACCAGGACGAAGGGCACGCCCTGTGCGCGCAGCTGCTCGTAGCGCTGCATGTCGGCCGTGGTGTCGGCGTGCAGTCCGGAGACGTAGATGATGCCGGCGACGCCGCGGTCGACCAGCATCTCGGTCAGTTCGTCCTCCGTGGAGCCGCCCGGGGTCTGGGTGGCGAGGACGGGGGTGTAGCCCTGGCGGGTCAGCGCCTGTCCGATGACCTGGGCCAGGGCCGGGAATATCGGGTTCTCCAGCTCCGGCGTGATCAGGCCGACCAGCCCCGCGCTGCGCTGGCGCAACCGGACCGGGCGCTCGTAGCCCAGGACGTCCAGAGCGGCGAGCACGGACTGACGGGTGGTGGCGGCGACGCCGGGCTTGCCGTTGAGAACGCGGCTGACGGTCGCTTCGCTCACCCCCGCCTGCGCAGCGATGTCGGCAAGCCGTGTGGTCACAGGGGTGGACTGTACCGGTCGGGTGCCGACTTGCACACCGATCGGACGCCGCGGGCGACCTGTCGGACGGCCCGCTCCGGCCTGCTGCGTCATCGCGCTCCCTCGTGAAAGTGATGGCAAGCTCTTGCAGAGTCTTGCACAGCGGCGGCTCGCCCCGCTGTGGGGCCGCTGAACCGCGACAACAACGGTCTCACAGCGGTCGAGCAGAGGTCACGCCAGGGTCACGCGCGGATAACTTCGGTGGGTTCTTGCACTTTTTTTCTGCAAGGGGTTTCGTGCCGCTTGCAGGGCTGTTACGTTCACGTCGCTCGACGGCGGCAACGGCGCGTCGGAGCCGGCGGGAACAGCGGACGGGACCGCTTCCCGCAGCTATACGGGCTCTCACCCTCAAGGAGAAACTCATGCGGCGTGGCATAGCGGCCACCGCGCTGGTGGCGTCCCTCGCCCTCGCGGCGACGGCCTGCGGCGGAGACGACAGCGGCAGTGACGACTCGTCCGGGCCGGTCACCATCACCTGGTGGGACACCTCCAACGCCACCAATGAGGCGCCGACGTACCAGGCCCTGGTCAAGCAGTTCGAGGCGGCCAACAAGGACGTCAAGGTCAAGTACGTCAACGTGCCCTTCGACCAGGCGCAGAACAAGTTCGACACGGCCGCCGGCGCGTCCGGCGCCCCGGACATCCTGCGCTCCGAGGTCGGCTGGACGCCCGCCTTCGCCAAGAAGGGCTACTTCCTGCCGCTGGACGGCACGGACGCCCTCAAGGACCAGTCGAAGTTCAAGTCCAACCTGCTCGAGCAGGCCAAGTACGAGGGCAAGACCTACGGCGTGCCGCTGGTCACGGACACGCTCGCGCTGGTCTACAACAAGGACCTCTTCGCCAAGGCCGGCATCACCGCGGCCCCCAAGAGCTGGGACGAGCTGAAGACCGCCGCCGCCACCGTCAAGGCCAAGACCGGCGTCGACGGCTACTGGGGCTCCACCCAGGCCTACTACGCGCAGTCGTTCCTCTACGGCGAGGGCACCGACACGGTCGACGCCGACGCCAAGAAGATCACCGTGAACTCGGCGGCCGCGAAGAAGGCGTACGGCACCTGGCTCGGCCTCTTCGACGGCAAGGGCCTGCACAAGGCCGACACCACCGCCGACGCCTACGCCCACATCCAGGACGCGTTCGTCAACGGCAAGGTCGCCGCGATCATCCAGGGCCCCTGGGAGATCACGAACTTCTACAAGGGCAGCGCCTTCAAGGACAAGGCCAACCTCGGCATCGCCACCGTCCCGGCCGGTTCCACCGGCAAGGCGGGCGCCCCGACCGGCGGCCACAACCTCTCGGTCTACGCCGGTTCCGACAAGGCCCACCAGGCCGCCGCGCTGAAGTTCGTCGACTTCATGACCTCCGCCGCGTCCCAGGCGACCATCGCCCAGAAGAACTCCACGCTGCCCACCCGCGACGACGCCTACACCGCGGCCGTCAAGGCCGACCCGGGCATCGCCGGCTACCAGACGGTGCTGGCCGCCGCCCAGCCGCGGCCCGCGCTGCCGGAGTACAGCTCGCTGTGGGGTCCGCTGGACACCGAACTGCCCAAGATCGCGGGTGGCAAGGAGACCCTCGACAAGGGACTGAGCAACGCTGAGCTCGCCATCGCCAAGCTGGTGCCCGACTTCAGCAAGTGAGTCCGAGCGGCCGCCGGATCTTCCAGATCATGGAGGGGAGAGATCCGGCGGCCATCCGGCCTGTGAGCTGCGGGCCGCAGCCCCCGTCGACGATCCAGCGTGAAATCCAGAAGGTGTCGAACCATGACAGTCGCCATCGACCGCGCGACCGGCAAGCGCCGCGGTGACCGTGAGCCGGGGCCCGGGCCGGCCGGCCGCCTGAAGCGCGGCTACCAGAAGCACTGGTACGCGTACGCGATGATCGCCCCGGTGGCGGTCGTCCTCGGCGTCCTCGTGCTGTACCCCCTGGCGTACGGCCTCTACCTGACGCTGACCGACGCCAACAGCCTCAACACGGCCCGCACCATCGGCGTCAACCACATCGACGCCACCTACAAGTTCATCGGCCTCGACAACTACGCCGACATCCTGTGGGGGCCGACGGCCTACGACCGCTTCTGGTCGCACTTCCTCTGGACGATCGTGTGGACGGCGGCCTGCGTCGCCCTGCACTACGGCATCGGACTCGGCCTCGCCCTGCTCCTCAACCAGAAGCTGCGCGGGCGCACCCTGTACCGGCTGATCCTGGTGCTGCCGTGGGCGGTGCCCACCTTCGTCACCGTGTTCGGCTGGCGGTTCATGCTCGCCGACGGCGGCATCGTCAACTCCGCGCTGGACTTCCTGCATCTGCCGTCGCCGCTGTGGCTCGAGGACACCTTCTGGCAGCGATTCGCCGCGATCATGGTGAACACCTGGTGCGGTGTGCCCTTCATGATGATCTCGCTGCTCGGCGGCCTGCAGGCCATCGACGCCTCGCTCTACGAGGCCGCCGAGATGGACGGCGCGAGCGCCTGGCAGCGATTCCGGTACGTCACCCTGCCGGGACTGAGGTCGGTCAGCTCCACCGTCGTCCTGCTGGGCGTCATCTGGACCTTCAACCAGTTCGCCGTGATCTTCCTGCTGTTCGGCAACACCGCCCCGGACGCGCAGATCCTCGTCACCTGGGCCTACTACCTCGGCTTCGGGCAGCAGCCGCGTGACTTCGCCCAGTCGGCCGCGTACGGCATCCTGCTGCTGGCCATCCTGATCGTCTTCACCTCGTTCTACCGCCGCTGGCTGAACCGCAACGAGCAGCAGCTCGCGATCTGAGGCAGGAGTTCCCATGAGCAGCACCGCAGTCGAGACCTCCGCCGCCACGAGCGAGCAGCGTTCCGGGAAGACCCCGCGCCGGGCCCGCCGCCGCGGCGAGAACAGCCTCGCCGGCTCCCTCGCCTCGCACGGCGTCCTGATCGTCGCGAGCCTGATCGCGCTCTTCCCGATCGCCTGGCTCGTCTATCTGTCCCTCGGCCCGGACAAGGACGACTACCTCCACCCGGGCGGCATCTGGGGCAAGATGACGTTCGCCAACTACACGTTCGTCGTCGAGCACACCGAGTTCTTCAACTGGTTGAAGAGCTCCCTCATCGTCACGCTCGGCACGACCGCCGTCGGCGTGCTCATCGCCGCCACCACCGGCTACGCCGTGTCCCGCATGCGCTTCCCCGGCTACAAGAAGTTCATGTGGGTGCTGCTGGTCACCCAGATGTTCCCGGTCGCCGTGCTGATGGTGCCGATGTACCAGATCCTCTCGGACCTGCAGCTCATCGACAACTACCTCGGTCTGATCCTCGTGTACTGCACGACGGTCATCCCGTACAGCGCCTGGCTGCTCAAGGGGTACTTCGACACCATCCCGTTCGAGATCGACGAGGCGGGACGCGTGGACGGACTCACCCCGTTCGGCACCTTCTTCCGGCTGATCCTGCCGCTCGCCAAGCCCGGTCTCGCGGTGGCCGCCTTCTACAACTTCCTCACCGCGTTCAGCGAGGTCGCGTTCGCCTCGACGTTCATGCTCAGCGACGACAAGTACACGCTCGCCGTCGGCCTGCAGTCCTTCGTCAGCGAACACGACGCCCAGCGCAACCTGATGGCCGCCACCGCGGTGCTGATCGCGATACCGGCCGCCGTGTTCTTCTACCTCGTGCAGAAGAACCTGGTGACCGGCCTCACCGCGGGCGGCACCAAGGGCTGAGCGCCCGGCGCTTCCTCGGACTCCCGCGCGGCCTGCCGCGCGGGCGGCGGCCGCGGTGTCCTTCCGACCCCGCCGGCACCGCGGCCGCCTCGTTCCACCGCCGCCCGACCCCCGAGAAACCCATGACCACCACTCCGTTACGTACCAAGGACGTCATGAGCCAGCAGCCCTCCGCAGCCCCGGCCCCCGCCCCCACCTCGGCCGTCGCCACCGTCGCCCGGCACCGCGACTGGTGGCGGGACGCGGTGATCTACCAGGTGTACCCGCGCAGCTTCGCCGACAGCGACGGCGACGGCATGGGCGACCTGGAAGGCGTACGCTCCCGTCTCCCGTACCTGCGCGACCTCGGTGTGGACGCCGTGTGGCTGAGCCCCTTCTACGCCTCGCCGCAGGCCGACGCCGGTTACGACGTCGCCGACTACCGCGCCGTCGACCCGATGTTCGGCAACCTCCTCGACGCCGACGCGCTGATCCGCGACGCCCATGAACTGGGCCTGAGGATCATCGTCGACCTGGTCCCCAACCACTCCTCCGACCAGCACGAGTGGTTCAAGCGCGCGCTGGCGGACGGCCCCGCCTCGCCGCTGCGCGACCGCTACCACTTCCGCCCCGGCAAGGGAACGAACGGCGAACTCCCGCCCAACGACTGGGAGTCCATCTTCGGCGGCCCGGCCTGGACGCGGGTCACCGAGCCGGACGGGTCGCCCGGCGCGTGGTACCTGCACCTCTTCGCCCCCGAGCAGCCCGACTTCAACTGGGAACACCCCGCGGTCGGCGACGAGTTCCGCTCGATCCTGCGCTTCTGGCTGGACATGGGCGTCGACGGCTTCCGCATCGACGTCGCCCACGGCCTGGTCAAGGCGCCCGGCCTGCCCGATCTCGGCTCCCACGAACAGCTCAAGCTGCTGGGCAACGATGTCATGCCGTTCTTCGACCAGGACGGCGTCCACGAGATCTACCGGCAGTGGCGGCTCATCCTCGACGAGTACTCGGGAGGGAAGGGGCCCGAAGGGCCATCCGCGGAAGGGCGGGGGCGGGAGACGGGTGGGCGCATCTTCGTCGCCGAGGCGTGGACCCCGACCGTCGAGCGCACCGCGCACTACGTCCGCCCCGACGAGCTGCACCAGGCGTTCAACTTCCAGTACCTGAGCACCGCGTGGGACGCGAAGGAGCTGCGCGAGGTCGTCGACCGCACGCTGGACGCGATGCGCCCGGTCGGCGCGCCCGCCACCTGGGTGCTGTCCAACCACGACGTCACCCGGCACGCCACCCGCTTCGCCAACCCGCCCGGCCTCGGCACCCAGATCCGCACGGCCGGCGACCGGGATCTCGGCCTGCGCCGGGCCCGTGCCGCGACGCTGCTGATGCTGGCGCTGCCCGGCTCGGCGTACGTCTACCAGGGCGAGGAGCTCGGCCTGCCGGACGTCGTCGACCTGCCCGACGAGGTGCGCCAGGACCCGGCGTACTTCCGCGGCGCGGGCCAGGACGGCTTCCGCGACGGCTGCCGGGTGCCGATCCCGTGGACGCGCGAGGGGTCGTCGTACGGCTTCGGCGCGGGCGGCAGCTGGCTGCCCCAGCCGTCGCAGTGGGCGGAGCTGAGCGTGGAGGCGCAGACCGGCGACCCGGACTCCACCCTGGAGCTGTACCGCACGGCCCTCGCCGTCCGCCGCGCCCGGCCCGACCTGGGCGCCGGCGACGCGGTGGAGTGGCTCCGGGCGCCCGAGGGGGTCCTCGCCTTCCGGCGCGGGGAGTTCGTGTGCGTCGCGAACACCGGCGGCGAGTCGGTGACGACCCCGGCCTACGGCCGGCTGCTCCTCGCCAGCGGTGAGGTCGCCGAGATCGACGGGGACGCGAAGGTGCCGGCCGACACGACCGTGTGGTGGACGACGGCCTGAGCACCCCGCAGGACGAAACACCGGGCCCCGAGCGGGCCCGGTGTTTTCCTCTCCGGCTGCTGGAGAAAGATCCGCGCCGCCAACGGGGGCGGCGACGTGCACCTCATCGGCGGCCCGCGGACCATCGCCACCTTCCACGCGCTCGGCGCACTGGACCGTCTCGAACTGGTCGTGCTGCCCCTGCTGTTCGGCGGCGGCACCCAGCTGACCCCGGCGCTCAGCCCCGAGACCGGACTGACCTTCCTGAGCCAACGCGCCCTGCCCGGCAAGCCCGCCGAACAAGTGTGAAACTTCTTGCCGTTACTTTCACGACCCTTGCTGTAAACATTTCGGCGGCGGTACGTTCTCGCCGGCGCCAGGCAAAGACGCCTGGCCGTCGGGCAAGGAGAACCCCCACGTGATATCGAGATGGTCCGCAAGAGCCACCGCCACCGCCGCGGCCACCGCGCTCGCCGCCTCGGCCGCCGTCCTCACCCCCACCGCCGCCCAGGCCTCCCCGCCGGGCGCCAAGGACGTCACCGCCGTCCTCTTCGAATGGAACTTCGCGTCCGTCGCCAAGGAGTGCACCGACGCCCTCGGCCCCGCCGGGTACGGCTATGTGCAGGTCTCGCCGCCCGCCGAGCACGTCCAGGGCTCGCAGTGGTGGACCTCGTACCAGCCCGTCAGCTACAAGATCGCGGGCCGGCTCGGGGACCGAACGGCCTTCCAGAACATGGTGAACACCTGCCACGCGGCCGGAGTGAAGGTCGTCGTCGACACCGTCGTCAACCACATGGCCGCCGGCGGCGGCACCGGCACGGGCGGATCGTCGTACACGAAGTACGGCTATCCCGGCCTGTACTCCTCCTACGACTTCGACGACTGCACGTCCCAGGTCGGCGACTACCGGGACCGCTGGAACGTCCAGCACTGCGAACTCGTCGGCCTCGCCGACCTGGACACGGGGGAGGAGTACGTCCGCAGGACCATCGCCGGGTACCTGAACGACCTGCTCACCCTCGGCGTCGACGGCTTCCGCGTCGACGCGGCCAAACACATCGACACCGCCGACCTCGCCGACATCAAGTCCCGGCTGAGCAACCGGTCGGCGTACTGGAAGCAGGAGGTCATCTACGGCAGCGGAGAGGCCGTCCAGCCCACCGAGTACACCGGCAACGGCGATGTGCAGGAGTTCCGTTACGCCTACGACCTCAAGCGGGTCTTCAACAACGAGAACCTCGCCTATCTGAAGAACTACGGCGAGGGCTGGGGCTACATGAGCAGCTCGGTCGCGGGCGTCTTCGTCGACAACCACGACACCGAGCGCAACGGCTCCACCCTCGACTACAAGGACGGGGCGAACTACACCCTGGCCAACGTCTTCATGCTCGCGTACCCCTACGGCGCGCCGGACGTGAACTCCGGCTACGAGTGGTCGAACGCGGACGCCGGCCCGCCGAACGGCGGTGCTGTCAACGCCTGTTGGCGGGACGGCTGGAAGTGTCAGCACGCCTGGCCGGAGATCCTCCGCATGGTCGCCTTCCGCAACGCGGTCCGCGGTGAGCCGGTCGGCAACTGGTGGGACGACGGCGGTGACGCGATCGCCTTCGGGCGGGGCGCCAAGGGCTACGTCGCCATCAACCACGAGTCGAGCAGCCTGAGTCGCACCTTCCAGACCTCGCTGCCCGCCGGGACGTACTGCAACGTGCAGAACGACACGAGCGTGACGGTCGGCTCCAACGGCCGGTTCACCGCGACTCTCGGCGCCGACACGGCGCTGGCGATCTACGCGGGCAAGTCCCGCTGCTGAAAGTTCTTTCCAGTCGTTTCATGACTCTTGCTGTAATCCTTGCGGCGGCGATACGGTCACGCGGGGTCGGACCCGAAGAGCCGTACATCGCAAGGAGTCCACGTCAGTGAAACCGAGATGGCCGGTGCCGTCGAGGCGCCGCACCGCGCATGCCGGACGGGTCGCCGCGGTCACCGTGACCGCGCTGGCCGCAGCGCTCGTCCAGCCGCTGTCCGCCCGGGCGGCCACCCCGCCGCCACCGCCCTCCGACGCGAAGCTCGCCGCACAGCCGGCCCGGCACGACGACACCCGTGAGCAGTTCTACTTCGTCCTGCCGGACCGCTTCGCCGACGGCGACCCGAAGAACGACAGGGGCGGCCTCACCGGCACCCGCCTGACCACCGGCTACGACCCCACCGACAAGGGCTTCTACCAGGGCGGCGACCTCAAGGGCCTGACCAAGAGGCTCGACTACATCAAGGGCCTCGGCACCACGTCCATCTGGATGGCCCCGATCTTCAAGAACCGGCCCGTGCAGGGAACCGGGTCCAACGCCTCGGCCGGCTACCACGGTTACTGGATCACCGACTTCACCCAGGTCGACCCGCACTTCGGCACCGACAAGGACCTCCGGACCCTCATCTCCAAGGCGCACGCCAAGGGCATGAAGGTCTTCTTCGACGTCATCACCAACCACACGGCCGACGTCGTCGACTACAAGGAGAAGTCCTACGACTACCTCTCCAAGGGCGCCTTCCCGTATCTGACGAAGGACGGCGAGCCCTTCGACGACGCCGACTACGCGACCGCGGCCGCGGGCAGGACGTTCCCCGCCGTCGACGCGGACTCCTTCCCGCGCACCCCCACGGTCACCGGCAAGAGCGCCAAGGTCCCCGCCTGGCTCAACGACCCGACGATGTACCACAACCGCGGCGACTCGACCTACGCCGGCGAGTCCACGACCTACGGCGACTTCTCCGGCCTCGACGACCTGTGGACCGAGCGCCCCGAGGTCGTCTCCGGCATGGAGAAGATCTACCGGCGCTGGGTCGGGGACTTCGCCATCGACGGCTTCCGGATCGACACCGCGAAGCACGTGAACATGGAGTTCTGGACGCAGTGGGCGACCGCGCTCGACGCCTACGCGGCCGAGCGGGGCCGCAAGGACTTCTTCATGTTCGGCGAGGTCTACTCCGCCGACACGTCGATCACCTCGCCGTACGTCACCCGGGGCCGCCTCGACGCCACGCTCGACTTCCCCTTCCAGGAGGCGGCACGGCAGTACGCCTCCCAGGGCGGCAGCGCCCAGAAGCTCGCCTCCGTCTTCGGCGACGACTACAAGTACACGACCGACAAGGCCAACGCGTACGAGCAGGTCACCTTCCTCGGCAACCACGACATGGGCCGCATCGGGTACTTCCTGAAGCAGGACGACCCGAAGGCGACCGACGCCGAACTGCTCGCCAAGGACCGGCTCGCCAACGAGCTGATGTTCCTCAGCCGCGGCAACCCCGTCGTCTACTACGGCGACGAGCAGGGCTTCACCGGCGCCGGCGGCGACAAGGACGCCCGCCAGACGATGTTCGCCTCGAAGACCGCCGACTACCTCGACGACGACGAGATCGGCACCGACCGCACCCACGCGAGCGACGCGTACGACACGAGCGCGCCGCTGTACCGGCAGATCGCCGCACTCGCCAAGCTCCGCAAGACCAACCCGGCGTTGACGGACGGCGTCCAGGAGGAGCGGTACGCCGCCGACGGGGCCGGGATCTACGCCTTCTCCCGCACCGACGCGAGGACCGGCCAGGAGTACGTCGTCGCCTTCAACAACGCGGACGACGCCAGGTCGGCTTCCTTCGCGGTCGGTTCGGCGCGCATGACCTATCGCGGGATCCACGGCACGGACGCGACGGCCAGGACCGGCGCCGACAAGAAGATCACCGTCACCGTCCCCGCCGGGTCGGCGATCGTCCTCAAAGCGGCCGGCAAGCCCTCCAAACCCGCCACCGAGCCGACCATCACCCTCAAGGCCCCGGCCGCCGGCGCCACCGGCACGGTCGAGCTCACCGCCGGCGTGGACGGCGGACAGCTCAACCGGGTCGTCTTCGCCGCCCAGGTCGGCAAGGGGAAGTGGCAGACGCTCGGGTCGGCGGACCACGCGCCCTACAAGGTCACACAGACCGTCGGGAAGGACGTCGAGGCCGGAACCGCCCTGCGCTACAAGGCGGTTGTGGTCGACTCGACCGGGAGCACCGCGTCGGCGACGGCCGAGTCGGTCAGCGGCGCCCCGCCCGCCGGGGAGAACCCCACCGCCTCCTCCCGCGACCATGCGATCGTCCACTACAAGCGCACCGACGGCGACTACGCCGACTGGGGCCTGTACGCCTGGGGCGACCTCGCCGACGGCGAGTCCACCACCTGGCCCGCGAGCCACCCCTTCGTCGGCCGGGACGCCTACGGCGCCTTCGCCTACGTCAAGCTGAAGCCCGGCGCCTCGGACGTGGGCTTCCTGGTCATCGACAAGGACGGCGACAAGGACGTCCCGGCCGACCGCACGATCGACGTCACCAAGACCGGCGAGGTGTGGATCGAGCAGGGCTCGGCGGAGGTCCGCACCGAGCGGCCCGCCTACCCGGCGCAGGACACCGCCAAGGCCGTCCTGCACTACCACCGCGCCGACGGCGACTACGACGGCTGGGGTCTGCACACCTGGACCGGAGCCGCGAATCCCACCGACTGGTCGAGTCCGCTGAAGCCCGCGCGCACCGACGCCTACGGTGCGGTCTTCGAGGTGCCGCTCGCCGCGAACGCCACCGGCCTCAGCTACATCCTGCACAAGGGCGACGAGAAGGACCTGCCCGCCGACCAGTCGCTGAACCTGACGAGCACCGGCCACGAGGTGTGGCTGCTCGACGGTCAGGAGAAGTACCTGCTCCCGCAGCCGGCCGGATCGGCCGCCGCGCTCGACCTCGCCACCTCCAAGGCGGTCTGGATCGACCGGAACACGCTCGCCTGGAACGGCTCCGCGGCCGCCGCCTCCACCCAGCTGCTGTACAGCCACACGGGCGCCATCGCCGTCAAGGACGGCACGCTGACCGGCGCGGCCAAGTGGCTCCGGCTCACGAAGACCGCCCTCACCGACGCCCAGAAGGCGAAGTACCCGCATCTTCGGGCCTCCACCGCCTGGTCCGTCGACCCGCGGGACCGCGCCCGCGTGCGCGAGGCGCTGACCGGCCAGGTCGTGGCCTCGCAGCGGGCCGTGAACGGCGCGGTGCTGACCGCGACGGGGGTGCAGACCGCCGGCGCGCTGGACGACCTGTACGCCGGGGCCACCACCGCCCGGCTCGGACCGACCTTCCACAAGGGCCGTCCCACGCTGTCCGTCTGGGCCCCGACGGCCCAGCGGGTGTCGCTGGAACTCGGCGGCTCCACGGTGAAGATGAAGCGGAACGACGCGACCGGCGTCTGGTCCGTGACCGGCCCCGGCTCGTGGAAGAACAAGCCCTACCGGTACGCCGTGACCGTGTGGGCGCCCGCCGCCGGCAAGGTCGTCGTCAACAAGGTCACCGACCCCTACTCGGTCGCCCTCACCACCGACTCCGAACGCAGTCTCGTCGTCGACCTGGACGACGGGTCGCTGGCCCCGGGCGGCTGGTCGACGCTCGCCAAACCGAAGGCCGTCCCGCTCAAGGACGCCCAGATCCAGGAGCTGCACGTCCGGGACTTCTCCGTCGCGGACACCACCGTCCCCGCACGGGACCGGGGCGGCTACCTGGCCTTCACCGACCGCGACAGCGACGGTTCGAAGCACCTCAGGGAGCTGGCGGCGGCGGGCACGTCGTACGTTCATCTGCTGCCCGTCTTCGACATCGCCACCATCGCCGAGAAGAAGGCCGACCAGGCCGCGCCCGCCTGCGACCTCGCCAACTACCCGGCGGACTCCGAGAAACAGCAGGAATGCGTTTCCGCGGTCGCTGCGAAGGACGCCTACAACTGGGGCTACGACCCGTACCACTACACGGTCCCCGAGGGGTCCTACGCCACAGACCCGGACGGGACCGCCCGCACCGTCGAGTTCCGCAGGATGGTGAAGGCGCTCAACGAGGACGGCCTCCGGGTCGTCATGGACGTCGTCTACAACCACACGGCGGCGAGCGGGCAGGCCCGCACCAGCGTCCTCGACCGGATCGTGCCCGGCTACTACCAGCGGCTGCTCGCCGACGGCTCCGTCGCCACGAGCACCTGCTGCGCGGGCACGGCGACCGAGAACGCCATGATGGGCAAGCTGGTCGTCGACTCCGTCGTCACCTGGGCCAAGGAGTACAAGGTCGACGGCTTCCGCTTCGACCTCATGGGACACCACCCGAAGGCCAACATCCTCGCGGTGCGCAGGGCGCTGGACGCGCTGACCCCCGCCAGGGACGGCGTCGACGGCAAGAAGATCATCCTCTACGGCGAGGGCTGGAACTTCGGCGAGGTCGCCGACGACGCCCGCTTCGTGCAGGCCACGCAGCGGAACATGGCGGGAACCGGTGTAGCGACGTTCTCCGACCGCGCGCGGGACGCCGTCCGCGGCGGCGGGCCGTTCGACGAGGACCCCGGTGTGCAGGGCTTCGCCTCCGGCCTCTACACCGACCCCAACTCCTCCAAGGCCAACGGCACCCCCGCCGAGCAGCGGACGCGGCTGCTGCACTACCAGGACCTCATCAAGGTCGGACTCTCCGGAAACCTGGCTGCGTACCGATTCTCCGACGCCGACGGCAAGGAGGTCACCGGCGCCGAGGTCGACTACAACGGGGCCCCGGCGGGCTACGCCGACGCACCCGGCGACGCCCTCGCCTACGCCGACGCCCATGACAACGAGTCGCTGTTCGACGCCCTCGCCTACAAGCTGCCGGCCGGCACCTCCGCCGCCGACCGCTCCCGTATGCAGGTCCTCGCCATGGCGACCGCCGCTCTCTCCCAGGGCCCGGCGCTGTCCCAGGCCGGCACCGACCTGCTGCGTTCGAAGTCCCTGGACCGCAACTCCTTCGACAGCGGCGACTGGTTCAACGCGATCCACTGGGACTGCGCGGCCGGCAACGGCTTCGGCCGCGGACTGCCGCCGGCCGCCGACAACGCGTCCAAGTGGCCCTACGCCAGGCCGCTGTCGACGACGGTACGGGTGGGCTGCCCGCAGATCACGGCGGCCTCCGCCGCCTACCGGGACCTGCTGAGGATCCGCACCACCGAGAAGGCGTTCTCCCTCGGGACGGCCGCCCGGGTGCAGGCCCGGCTGTCCTTCCCGCTGTCCGGCGGGAAGCAGACGCCGGGAGTGATCACCATGGAGCTCGGTGACCTGGTCGTCGTGTTCAACGCGACGCCCACCGCGCAGAAGCAGACGGTCGGCGCTCTCGCGGGCGCGGGATACCGGCTGCACCCGGTGCAGTCGGCGGGCGCCGACGCCACCGTGCGGACGTCGTCGTACGACAGGGCGTCCGGCACGTTCGCCGTGCCGGCCAGGACCGTGGCGGTGTTCGCCAGGACGACCCGCTAGCGGCGCGCGCGACGCATGACCCCGGTGGAGCAGACCGAAGCCCCGGCCCGGTCTGCTCCACCGGCGCGTCCGGCAGGTTCCGCGCGCCCGCAGCCTGCGTGCGCGCGGTCCCGGAGGGCGGCGGGGACAGCACGGGACCGCCGGAGCCCCTGAGGCTAGGGTGATCCCGAGACCGAGGACAGGAGCGCCCATGCCGCAGATCACCGTCGACTACTCGAGCACCATGGAACCGGCCTTCGACCGCGCCGGCTTCGCGCGGGCCCTGCACACCTCGGTGGTCGAGATCGCCGCCGCCAAGCCGGAGGCCTGCAAGACCCTGTTCCGGCCCGCCGAGTTCACCGCGTTCGGCTACGACGACCCCGAGGAGCGGGGGCACGCCGTCGTGCACGTGACGTTGGGGCTGCTCGCCGGACGCACCGACGAGACCAAGGCGAAGCTGACCGAGACCGTGCTGGAGCTGCTGCGCGCGCATGTGGCGGACGGCGCCTTCGTGCTGCACGCCTCCGCAGAGGTGCGCGACCTGGACCCGTCGTACCGCAAGTACGAGAGCTGACGCCTCAGGAGGCGAGGGCGATGAGCCGGGCGGTCAGGTCGCCGAACGGCCCGTCGGCCGGCTCGCCGCCCAGCACGGGCCGCAGCAGCGTGCGCAGCTCGTCGTCGAAGGCGGCGCCGACGGCGGTGAGCGCCGCGAAGTCGTGCACGAGCTGGACCTCCAGCTCCTCACGCGGGATGCGCCGCCCGTCCAGCCAGATCAGCGCGGTCGACTCGGCGAGCGAGATCCAGGAGCGGACGACCAGTTCCAGCCGCGGCGGCGGATCGGTCACGCCCAGATGCGACACGATCTGTTCGTAGGCGATCTGGCGGACGGAGTCGACGAGCGCGTTCGTGGTCGACGAACCGACCGCCGGACCGCCGCGCATCAGCGCCGAGAAGCCGGGACCGTGCGCGTCGACGAAGTCGAAGAACCGGTGCATCACGCGCAGCAGCCGGGCGCCGAGCGGCCCTTCGTGCGGCTCGGTGAACCGTCCCGCCAGATCTTCCGAAGCCCGCTTCAACGCGGCCTCGTACAGGCTCAGTTTGCCGGGGAAGTAGTGGTAGACGAGGGGCCGGGAGATGCCGGCGGCCGCGGCTATCTCGTCGATGGAGACATCGTCGGGCGAGCGCTGGGCGAACAGGTCGAGGGCGACGCCGATCAGCTGCTGCCGACGCTCCTCGACTCCCATTCTGCGACGGACCCCGGTAGTCATGCGCACACCTTACCGATCGAATCCGGACGTCAACCGACCGGATCCGTGCACACGTTCCTCTTGATCCCTTACCGGTGCCGACACCGCCTCCGCGCAGGTCCGGACGCCACCGCCGCACCGCGTGCTCACCGCGCGCTGCGCTCAGCGCAGTCCGTTGATCGCGCGCCCGTTCGTGAGCCTGCCCTCCAGGCCTGCCTGCGCCCCCTGCTTCGCCGGCACCGTCAGCAGATGCCCCTGCCCCGATCCGCGCACCCCGCCCGACGTCCGGATGGACGCGGTCTGCCGGTCGCCGGCCGCGAGCAGGTACCAGCGGCCGCCCTTCGACTTCCACAGCACCCCGGCCAGCACGTGCGGATCGCGCGGACCGCACGCCGGCACGTCCCCGGCCTTCGCCACCGCCGCACCGAAGATCCCGCCCGGGGTGTGGAACTGGGCCAGCACGCTGCTCCCGTCACCGCGCCAGGTCTCGGCCCGGGTGCACACCCAGGACGCCGATCCGCTCGCGTCCGGCAGCGGCTGCCGGGTGTACGCCCACGCGTTGACCGTCCGCACGCCCTGACCGCGCGCGTCGGCCAGCGAACAGGCGAACGGCGCCCAGGTCCGCAGCGCCTGCGCGCCGGTCGCCTCCCGGGGCGCGGCCGGGCGGCCGGCGGTGAGCCGGGCGGGGACGAGTTCGGCGAGGTCGCTGTAGAGGCGTGTGCCCACCCGGTCGGTCAGCAGCAGGACGTTCCACGTCGTGCAGGCCCCGGCCCGGGCGGCCGGGCTGGCCAGCGGCGAGGTGACCCCGTCGGTCAGGGTCAGATCCATCACCCCGGCGCCCGGCTTCGTCAGGTCCCGCTCGCCGGCCTTGGTGATCCAGGGGGCCGTCAGATAGCGGACGTTGCCGTCGGCCCGGCCCAGCACCAGCGCGCCCGCGTCGGCGCCGGACGCGCCGTCTACGCGGGCGAAGTCGAGCGCCGCCCCCGCGGTGCCGTCCTTCGGCTCGGCGTAGCGGGCGATGCGCAGCCCGTCGTAGAGGATCACCACGCGCGCGTTGTCGACCACGCCCGCGTAGAGGAGCTGGGGCGGTCCCGCGGGGCCGCCGGAGGGGGTCTCCGGAGTGGACGAGACCTGGACGGTCCCGCCGGGCCGGGCCCAGACCGCGAGCGCGCGGCGCAGCAGGGCGCTGTCGCCGGTGAGCGGACCGCGCGCGGGCCACACCGAGAAGTCGGTGCGGGGAGAGGTCTTCCAGGCGGCGGGGGAGATCTTCACCAGCCGCCCGGGGTCGAGGGCCGCCTCGGCGGCGGGATTCTGCGCGTAGGCCGGAGCCGCCGCGCCGTCGGGCCCCCAGCCGTCGCCGGGCAGCGCGACGAGGGCGCCGCACACGGCGAGCGCGGCCACGGCGGCGAGGGCGGCCCTGCCGTGCTGGCGTCGGCGCGTCAGGTCGGTGGGCCGGGCCTGCAGGGTGCAGGGGTCGAACTCGGGGGAGCCGAGGAGCGGGTACTGCGCGGCCGGGACGTCGGCGGCCTCGCGCAGGGCCGCCGTCACGTCGGAGCCGCGGACGCCGGACCCGGTCAGCACCGCGCGGACGTCGCCGTCGGGCAGTTTCTCCAGTCCGCGCAGGACGCAGGCGGCACGGGCCGGCCCGGACAGGTCGGCGAGCCGTCGGTCGAGGGCCAGCTCGTCGGCGCCCCCGGAGCGGGGGAAGAGGCGCAGCCCCCACACCTGGGGCAGCAGCGGCGGCAGTTGCGCGCGCTTCGGCCACGCCCACAGCCGCGTCGGCGCCTCCGCCTCCAGCGCGGCACGGACCACCTGGAGCCGGACGTAGGCGTACCCGGGGTCGCCGTCGCGGCCTGTGGACTGGGCGGGGATGACGGGAGCCGAGGCACGACGGCGCGGCAGCGCGCGCTGGACCAGGGCGTGGGCGGTCAGGACGCGCCTGCCGCGGCCGAGCGCGGGCGGCAGCACCAGATAGGCGAGCCGGACGAGTCGCGGATAGTGCTCGACGAGGGCGGCCTCGGCCTGCTCGACGTCGACGGTCCGGCCGGCGGAGGACCGGGGTGCGGGGCGGGGGGCGACATCTCGTGACTGCACGTCCACCAGAACGAGCGAGCCGGGGGATGGTCACCCCTGTGGAGCAACGGCCGCGGACGGGGCACACCGGGTATTTTGAGCGCGCCGGGCACGGGAGCCGTATCCAGGGCGAGGCTCTTGCAGGGAGGAACAGATGAAGGTGACCCGACCGATGCTCGCCGCGGCGGCCGCGGCGGCGGCGCTGCTGCTGGCGGGATGCGGATCCGGCGACAAGGAGGCCGCCGCTCCGAAGACGGCGACCGGCAGCCTGGAGCACATCGCCGCCGAGGTGAAGTGCACCCCGGACATGCAGACCGACGCGGACGAGATCCGCCAGGCCGTCTGCAAGAACGCCGACGGCAAGTTCATCCTGGCGACCTTCGCCACCGACCGCGGCCTGCGCGAGTGGATCAACTCGGCGAAGGACTACGGCGGCCACTACCTCGTCGGCCGCAAGTGGGTGGCCGTGGGGGAGAGCAGCACGGTGACCGCGCTGCGCACCACGCTCGGCGGCGACATCGAGGAGGGCACCGACCACGGCGCGCACAAGGAGTCCGGCGGCGCCACCCACTCCAGCCACTGAGGCCCTGCGCGCAGCGGGGCGGCCGGGAACGCGGAGCACGAGGCGCACGGACCGCGGGCGAAGGACATGTGAAAACCGGCGGTGGGAGATCCCACCGCCGGTTCTCGTTTGCGTGCTAGGCCGGTGCTACTGGCACTGCTGGCCCTTGTTGACGCAGTTCGCGATCTTGTTGTTCAGCTGCGCGTTCATCACGTTGATGAAGTCGTCGTGGTCGGTGGACGGCTTGTGGAGCTGCTCCGGGAAGCCGTCGACCGCGTAGGCGTTCTTGACCTGGCCGTTCTGGATGACCGGGCGGGGAACGGCGTACACGAGACGCATGGTCAGCTGCGGGATGGCCTTGAAGCCGTTCTGGCAGTTGCCGTTGCCGTCGGCGAACGCGACGTGCGTGCGGTGGTTGGCCGAGTCGATGTTCTTGCCGTCCCAGCAGCTCTGGAAGGCGAACGTGCGGACCACGTTGCTGCCCTGGGGGCAGATCGGGTACTGCTCGGTCAGCTGGACCTTGTTCTCGAAGCCGGTGCAGCTCCAGTGCGCGTTGGCGTTGGCCAGACCGTTGGTGGTGGTCTTGGCGTCACCGGTGATGATGCGCAGGAACTGCGGCATCGCGACGACCTTGGCCTTCGGGCTGCCGACGAACTTGATCTCCGCCTGCTTGGCCTTCAGGACCTTGCCGACGTTGCCTTCCTTGCCACCGCCGTCCCGGTTCTGGTCGAACTCCTTCGTGCCGTCCTGGACACGCAGCACCGGCCAGTAGTAGGACGACTTGTCCTGCTGGTTCTGGCAGGAGGTCTGGGCGGCCGCGAACGTGTTGTTGTTGGCGAAGGCGTCGTTCGACTGGTTGCCGACGTAGTCGTGCAGGTGGTGCGCGCCGTTGGTCACGCCGGGCGCCACGATGACGTTGTCGGTGTTGAACTTGTTGTTGGCGTTGACGCCGCACCGGGTGGTGAACGTGCCGGTCGAGGCCTGGCCGTTCTTGCGGGGCTTGGCCTTGACGTTCGCCTGGACCTTCGTGATGTCGACGAAGTCCGACGCCACGGGGCCGTTGCCGGCCTGGCCGCCGATGCCGCCCTGCTGGCCGCCGCCCTGCTGGCCGCCGTTCTGCTGACCACCGTTGTTCTGCTGGCCGCCGTTGTTGTTCTGGCCGCCGTTGTTCTGCTGGCCGCCGTTGTTGTTGTTCTGGCCGCCGTTCTGCTGGCCGCCGTTGTTGTTCTGCCCGCCCTGGCCGGCGTTGGTGTTGTTCGCCGCCTGCGTGGTGCACGCCGCGAGCTGGCTCAGCGAGTTGTCGAACTGACCGCCGGCGCGCTGGATGTTGATCCGGATCCGGTCGATCGTGGCGGCCCGCTTCTCCTTGAGGGGGCCGACGATCGCGTTCTGGACGAAGCCCGGGTCTCCGGCCTGGGCCTGGCGCGACGACGCGAGCCGGGTGTAGGCCTCGGTGATCTGCTTGTCGAGGTTGGCCAGCTCGTTCGCGACGCCCTGCTTGGCCCCGTTGGGCACGCTCGTCAGCTTCTGCCCCACATCCGGGCAGGAGATCGTGGCGACCTGAGCGGCCGCGTTGGCGGCCTTGGTCTGGTTCTGACCCGAGTTGTTCGATTCATGCGCCGAAGCGTAGAAGTTCGCCCAGATCAGCCCGCCCCCGCCGAGCGCTAGGGCCGCCGATGCTGCCACGGCCTTCGTGGCCATCGACGAACGGCGTTTACGTGTGTTGCGTCCCATGGAACTCCTCTGACTTCCTTGCGGGGCAGCATCGAGGCGCCCGACAGGAGTGAAGCTGAAGCTGCTTCCTCCTTTACGCGTGACGCCTCACAGGTGTTCAGCCCGCTCAGAAATTCCTGAGAAACCCGCTGGGCGAAACAGTCCCAAAACCACCTCGCGGAACAGCAGTTGGCGGCCTAGCGGCCCCGGTCCAGATAGGCCAGCACCGCCAGTACCCTGCGGTTGTCGTCGTCGGAGACCTCCAGGCCCAACTTCACGAAGATGTTGGCGGTGTGTTTGGCGACGGCCCGCTCGGTCACGACCATTTTGGCGGCGATCGCCGCGTTCGACCGTCCCTGCGCCATCAGTTCGATAACCTCCCGTTCGCGCGGTGTGAGCCGGTCCACCGGACCCTGCCCGTCGTGCGAGCGCCGGGCCAGCAACTGCTGGATCACCTGGGGGTCCATCGCCGTCCCGCCGGCCGCCACCCGCCGCACGGCGTCCACGAACTGCTCCGCGTCGAACACCCGGTCCTTCAGCAGATAGCCGACGCCGCCGCTGCCGTCCGCGAGCAGTTCGCGCGCGTACAGCTGCTCGACGTGCTGGGAGAGGACGAGCACCGGCAGCCCGGGCCTGTCCCGGCGGGCCCGCAGTGCGCACTGCAGCCCCTCGTCGGTGTGCGTGGGCGGGAGCCGGACGTCGACCACGGCGACGTCCGGCTCCAGTTCGGCGAGGGCCCGCTCCAGCTCGGGCCCGGTCTCGACGGCGGCGGCGATCTCGAAGTCGTAGGCCTCCAGCAGCCGGACGAGACCGTCCCGCAGCAGGAAGAGGTCCTCGGCTAGGACAACACGCAAGGGATCTCCATGGTCACCATGGTGGGACCGCCGGCAGGAGAGCTGACGGCCAGGACGCCGTCGAATGTACCCAGCCGCCGTTCGAGTCCGGCCAGCCCCGTGCCCGCCCCGACGGACGCGCCGCCCCTGCCGTTGTCGGTGACGGAGACCCGGAGACTGCCGCCGGAGTGCCGCAGGTCGACCCAGATCCGGTCGGCTCCGGAGTGCTTGACCGCGTTGGTGAGCGCCTCGCTCACCGCGAAGTAGGCCGCCGACTCCACCGGCGCCTCGGCCCGCCCCGCGAGCTCCACGCGGACCTCCGTCGGGACCGGCAGCCGCAGCGCCAACGCCCGTACGGCGTCGCCCAGTCCGCGCTCGGCGAGCACCGGCGGATGGATGCCGCGCACCAGGTCGCGCAGTTCGCAGAGCGCCTCGGCCGACGACTGACGGGCCTGCGCGAGCAGTTGCTTGGCCTTCTTGGGGTTCTTGTCGACGAGCATCTCGACGGCGCCGAGGTCCATGCCCATCGCCACCAGCCGTGCCTGGGCGCCGTCGTGCAGATCCCGCTCGATGCGCCGCAGCTCGGCGGCGGAGGTGTCCACGGCGTCCCGTCGGGTCTCGGTCAGCACCCGCACCCGTTCGGCCAGTTCGGCCTGGCTGGGGGAGAGCATCGCCTTGGTGAGGCGGAAGTGGGCCCGCAAGGCGCTCACGGCGTACCGGTGCGCGACGACGAGGACGACGGCGCCGAGGGCGGCCGCGGCGAACGCCGTCGGCTGACCGCTGACCGGCACGAAGCCGTACCAGTACGGTCCGTACGCGCCGTAGGGTCCGCCCGTCATGGTCCGCCACAGCCCCAGCGGCAGCGCGAACCCCTCCAGCGGATAGAGGACGAGGACGGCTGGCGCCAGCGCGGTGACGAAACCGGCCGTCATGTCGACCGGCAGCCATCGCAGGTCCCGCCAGGTCGCGGGGTCCCGCAGCAGGGCGAAGGCACGCGTCCACGGGTTGGCGGTCTCGGGCGCCGGCCGGTACGCCGACGGGATGCTCACCCCGCCCCACCGCGCCGACAGCGTCCGTCGCCGGTCGGCGTAGGCGCGCACGCCCTTCACCACGTACGGCGTCGTGACGAGGCCGACCCCGACCGGTATCAGCGCCATGGAGACGAGGGAGAGACACAGGCCCAGGACGCTCAGCGGCAGTGACACCACGGCGAGAGCGAGCCCCCGCGCGGCGGCGAGCGCCATCCCCCTGACCCTCGAACCGACGTCGCCGCTCTTCGTGTGGGTGTTCATGCCGTCAGTCTGGCCGAGCCCGGACGGCCGGGTCACTGGCCGGAGCCCCCGGTCAGGGGGTGGTGTCAGGTACACCCTCCGCGTCCGCGGAGCCCGTCGCCGCCGCCGCGAGGACCTTCGCCTCCAGCTCCGGGTCGAGGCCCTTGCGGGTGCGGTCCGGACGCTGGGGCGCGACGCCGCCGATCGACGTCAGCCAGCTCCAGGTGTCGGCGACGGTCTCCGCCACGGGACGGCAGGACAGTCCCGCCGCCACCGCCCGTGAGACGTCCGCCGCGTGCAGGGCGTCGTGCATGTCGGTGCCCGGCGGCACCCACACGGGCAGTTCGGTCCACGGCTCGATGCCGGCGCCGAGGACGGTCTCCGGGGCCGTCCACCGCAGTTCGGCGTCCGAGCCGGTGGCCCGTGCGCACGCCTCGAGCAGTTCGCCCATCGTGGCGTGGCCCTGCGGGCTCATCAGGTTGTACGGCCCGCTCAACTCCTGCTCGACGGCGCCGAGGATCCATTCGGCGAGATCGCGGACGTCGACGTACTGCAGGGGCAGGTCGTGCGGACCGGGGGCGAGGACCGGGCCGCCGCGGGCGATCCGGGTCAGCCACCAGGGAAGCCGGCCGACGTTCTCGTACGGGCCGAGGATCAGCCCGGCCCGTACCAGGACGGAGGCGTCCGCGCCGAAGGCGTCGAGGACGGCCAGCTCGCCGCCGCGCTTGTCCTTTACGTACTCGCTCTGTTCGGCGTCGGGCGCCGCCCCCTGGACGAGGGGAGCGTCCTCGCCGTAACCGGCGGGCGGGGCCCAGGCGTACACCGAACAGCTCGACACGTACACATACCGTCGGGCGCGGCCCCGCAGCAGCCGCGCCGTCTCGTGCACCGCGCGGGGCGCCGCCGACCATGTGTCGACGACGGCGTCCCAGTCGCCGTCGGCCAGGGCGGCGAGGCCCCCGGGCGCGGTCCGGTCGCCGGTCAGCGACCGGGCGCCGGGAACGGGATCCTGCCGTCCCCGGTTGAGGACCGTCACCTCCCAGCCGCGCCCGAGGGCCGCCTCGACGACGGCCCGTCCCGCGAACTCCGTTCCACCCAGCACCAGAAGTCTCATGCCGGTGACTGTGCCCGGTGCCCGCCCGGAACGGAACCGCGCTCTGCCGTCGGCAGAGGGAACGGATCAGCGGGCGGTCGGCGGGGTGTACTTGTAGCCGACGCGGCGCACCGTCTGGATGGCCTGACGGTGCCGGGCGCCCAGCTTGCGGCGCAGCCGGGCGATGTGGACGTCGACCGTGCGGCCGTCGCCGACGTGGCCGTAGCCCCACACCGTGGTGACGAGCTGGTCGCGTGTGTGCACCCGGTTCGGGTGGGCGACGAGGTGGGCGAGCAGCTCGAACTCCAGGTACGTGAGGTCGAGTCGCTGCCCGTCGACCGCGGCGGTGCGCTGCACGGGGTCGACGCGCACGAGCGGTTCGCCGGCCGCGCCGCCGTCGGCGTGGGCCCGGTCCGGCACGGCCACCGGCAGGGACGGAGGCTGCTGGTCGGCCGGGACGAGCACCAGGTAGCCGATCATGGGCGGCTGGCCGGGCAGGCTGGGGAGCGTGTGCTGCGGGGCGGGCAGCCAGGTGGCGCCCGGCGGCAGGAAGTCCGCGACGTCCACCACCTCGTCCCGGTCGACCGCGCGGAGCCGGTGCCGGGCGGCGGCCGGGGCGGGGGAGACGGGGGAGGGAGCGGCGGGGGCGAGGGAAGGAGCGGCGGAGAGGGAACGAGTGGTCGCCATGAGAGGTCAGCTCTTTCGCGCGAGGAGTTCGTCTGAAGGGACGTACGTCGTGCGCGCTGGCCGAAGGCCGGGATGTAACGGCTTTAGAGGGCCGGCGCGTTCGTCGCGCGGCAACACACCCGGTCGAAGTCGTGGTGCTGACGGGAGGGCCAGAAGGGCTCGAGGTCATGACGACCCGTCGCGGTGTGCTTCTGGAAGGTGGCCATGGGCCCATTGAAGCAGACACCCGCCCGCAACAGGAGGGTCCTCTCACAGCTTGGACGCGACCCCGGCGTGAACTGCGCCTCAGTCGGCCCCCCGGGCGGCGGGGGACACGCGCAAGGGGCGCCCGCCGAGTCGGCGGACGCCCCTTGCGGGAGGTGTCGAGGGGATCAGACCTGGCCGGCCTTCTCCAGCGCCGAGCAGCAGGTGTCCACGATCAGGCGGGTCACCAGGTACGGGTCGACGTTGGCGTTCGGACGGCGGTCCTCGATGTAACCCTTGCCGTCCTTCTCGACCTGCCACGGGATGCGGACCGAGGCGCCGCGGTTGGAGACGCCGTAGGAGTACTCGTTCCACGGGGCGGTCTCGTGCAGGCCCGTCAGACGGTCGTCGATGCCGGCGCCGTAGTTCTTGACGTGGTCGAGCGGCTTGGAGCCCTCACCGAGCGACTCGCAGGCGGTGATGATGGCGTCGTAGCCCTCGCGCATCGCCTTGGTGGAGAAGTTGGTGTGCGCGCCGGCGCCGTTCCAGTCGCCCTTGACCGGCTTGGGGTCGAGGGTGGCGGAGATGCCGAAGTCCTCGGCGGTGCGGTAGAGCAGCCAGCGGGCCACCCACAGGTGGTCGGAGACCTCCAGCGGGGAGACCGGGCCGACCTGGAACTCCCACTGGCCGGGCATGACCTCGGCGTTGATGCCGGAGATCGCGAGGCCGGCGGCGAGGCAGTTGTCAAGGTGCGCCTCGACGACCTCACGGCCGAAGATCTCGTCCGCGCCGACGCCGCAGTAGTAGCCGCCCTGCGGGGCCGGGAAGCCGCCCTTGGGGAAGCCGAGCGGGTAGCCGTCCTGGAAGAACGTGTACTCCTGCTCGATGCCGAAGATCGGCTCCTGCGCGGCGAACTTCTCGGCGACCTCGGCGAGCGCGGCACGGGTGTTGGACTCGTGCGGCGTCATGTCGATGTCGAGGACCTCGCACAGGACGAGGATGTCGTCGCCGCCGCGGATCGGGTCGGGGCAGGTGAAGACCGGCTTGAGGACACGGTCCGAGGAGTGGCCCTCGGCCTGGTTCGTGGAGGACCCGTCGAAGCCCCAGATCGGCAGCGCCTCCAGACCGGCGGGCTCACCCCCGATGATCTTCGTCTTGGAACGGAGCTTCGCCGTCGGCTGGGTGCCGTCGATCCAGATGTACTCAGCCTTGAAGGTCACGGGCCACTTCCTTCGGGGGTGTGTCTGACGCACTTCGCGGGTGCTGCGGCGCTGCGGCACTGGGGCGCCGCCTGTTTGCCCGGAAGCTTGTCAACAGGCGATTTCCCGGTCATTGCTCGAATGTGAACCCCGTGTTACCTGGTGGTTCTGTGGCGCGGTTCACGCGGTGAGGCGCCGGGCCGCCCGTCGTCGTCGCCGGCGGGAGCGGCTGCCCCGGGCGGGCGGCGTCTCGTATGCGACGGGAGTGGACGGTCCCGCGCGGGGGAGAGGCGCGGCGGGGCCGCGTGCGCGGGTCCTGCTGCTCGTGGCCGCGAACAGCAGGACCTGTGACGCGTACGAGACGACGGCCCGGGCACGGGCCGCGGTCTCACCGGGTCTCTCGGCGGCCGAGCCTCACCCCACCTTCTCGATCAGGGCCCGGCGGATCAGGAACTTGCCGGGTTCACGGACGAGTTCGAACGCCGCGTTGTTGAGCAGGGCGCAACTCCCGGAGACCGAGGTCACCTCGACGGTCGTGGACTTGTTGTTGTCGAGGTTGGTGACCTTCAGCTTGGTCCCCGCCGGGAACTGGTTGCTCGATGCGGCCGGGGCGCCGCCCTCTCCGGAGAGGGTGACGGTGGAACCGTTGCAGACCTGCTGACCGGAGGCGGCGCCGTTTCCCGCGTTGCCGTTGTTCCCGGTGTTGCCCGCGGGGGCGGAGGCCGCCTGCGAGGGCTGAGTCGCCTGGGAACCACCGGTCTGAGTGCCACCGGTCTGGGCGCCACCGGTCTGAGTGCCGCCCGTCTGGGAGTCCTGAGCCGACTCCCCGACGGCGCACCCGGACGCCTGCTGCTGCACCTTGATCTGCGCGATGACGGCCTCGCGGTTGGTGATGCGGGCCTGGGACTGGGCGTCCGGGGCCGCCCGCTGGCCGTCGATGAACTTCTGGTTGTTGCCGAGGGCGGTGGCGAGGCCCTGACACACCGTCGAGTTCGCGGCGGACAGCGGCTTCGCGTTCTGCGGGGTCTGGGCGGCGTTCGAGGTGTTCGCCATGGCGAAGGCGCCACCCCCCGCGACCGCCGCCGCGCTGACGAGCAGCGCGATCTTCTTCTTCGTGCCGACAGTTCTCCTGCGCGACATGCGCGCCTCCTGAGAGGTAGGGGAGCGTACGCCGCTATGTACGAGATACCGAACAAGGTTGCTCAGCGATCATCGGAGTCGGTTCGAGTGGCATGCGTCACACCTGCCGCTACCGCTACCGCTACTGCCGCCGGTGGCGCTGCCGGCACGGCTGCCGCTACCGGGACAGCGCGTCGCGGACGGCCTCGTCGGTCCGGGCCACCACGGCGGTGCCGTCCTCGGCGGTGATGATCGGACGCTGGATGAGCTTCGGATGCGCGGCGAGAGCCGTGATCCAGCGCCCTCGCGTCTCCGTGTCCCGCGCCCAGTCCTTGAGTCCCAGTTCCCTGGCCGCTGCCTCCTGGGTGCGGGTGATGTCCCACGGCTCCAGGCCGAGACGGTCGAGCACGGCACTGATCTCGTCCTCGGTCGGGACGTCCTCCAGGTAGCGGCGGACGGTGTAGTCGGCGCCCTCGGCGTCGAGCAGGGTGAGGGCGCTGCGGCACTTGGAACACGCCGGGTTGATCCAGATCTCCATGCCGGTCACGGTAGCCCGGAATCCGTCTGCGGGAACAAGCCGCCCCGCGTCGTCGCACCGCCGTGTCCCCGGCCGTCCCGCCATCGCATCTGTTCGATTTTCTCGCGGCCCCGCCCGCCTCATCCGAACCTGCTGTGACATGGCCGCAAAACCCTTATCCACCTGCACTTTTGATGGACCGTTCGACCCTTCGCGATGTCAGTGCCAGGCGGTAAACTGTAAGCAGTGTTCGAGGGTTCGCCGGAGATTCCGGGCCGAGCCCAGACCGCGACAGGAGGATGCCTGTGCCCGCTGCCGCACTGAAGCCGAAGCCGCTTGCGACCCAGTCCACCGCGAAGCGTTCCGTCCAGCTCGACCTGCCCTACGGGCCGGTGCTGAAGCGGGCGTTGCCGCCCGGGCGGCCGCGCGAGTGGTACGTCATGCACAACCGTCGCCTCAAGGCCATGCGCCTCGCCATCGCCCTGCTCGACCTGGGCGTGTATATGCCGAACCAGGCCCACAACGAGCGGATCCGCAGCACGGCGGAGCTGATCGGTCTGCACCCGCCGTCGGACACGACCTGCCACATGGTGCGGGCGCTGCTGCGGTACAGCCGGTGAGCCGGGCGCCGGGCGCCGTCACGCGGGACGACGCCCGGCGCTGCCGCACCGACACGCGCCGGCCGGTGCACGTCGACCGCACGTCGACCTGTGACCGGCCGGCGCGTGACCGGCGTTGCGTGTGTGCGCGCCGGTCCGTGCCGGCCGGTGGGGGTGAGATCCGCCCCCGGCCGGTGCGGGGCCGTCGCGCCGGTCAGCTCACCAGCTCCTTCTCCAACGGGGTCCGGAATCTCGGCGTCACCCGGGCCGGGCCGAGCCACGATCCCAGCGCCGCCGCCCGCGAGGCGATCGCCGCCTCGGCCTCGCTCCCCACACCGCACGCGTCCAGGATCCGCCACACGATCTCGCCGTCGGCCCGCTGCGCCCACCCGCCCACCACCCGGCCGTTCCACCACACCGTGGGCCCCACGTTCCCGCTGTAGTCGAACAGGGCGGGGCGCAGCTCCGGTGCCAGGTACCAGTCCCGGCCCTGCCAGCCCATCGCCGTCGGGTCGAGGCCGGGCAGCAGGGCAGCCCACGGCTCCGGCGGCCCGGGCACGGCCTCGACGTCGTCGCCGAGGACGTACCCGGTGCCCTCGTCCAGCGCCACCTTGCGCGCCCCGATCGCCGTCAGGGCGCGGCGCACGTCCGTCACCCGCCAGCCCGTCCACCACTTGAGGTCGGCCTCCGTGGCCGGGCCGCACGCGGCGAGCCACTGCCGCAGCAGATCCGACTGGGCCTGGTCGGCGGGCAGTTCGGGATGCCGCGGAGCGAGGGCCCAGCGGAACTGGTTCGACGTGAACGAGCCCAGCGGACGCCCCCTGACCACCTTGCCCTCCACTCCGAGCACCTTCAGCAGCCGGGTCCCCACGCTGTGCCGGCCCTCGTAGGGCTTGCCCGCCGCGTACACGAACCGCTCCTGCAGGCGCGGCTCCTCGGCGGCCAGCTCCGCCGACGTGGCCTGCCCGAGGCGGGCCAGGCCGGCCAGCGCCGACTCCTCGACCTCCTTCAGCCAGGCCGCGTCGGGGGCGCCGGCCCTCGCCATGTCCTTCAGCAGTGCGGCCCGCTCCCGCGCGGCGACCGCGATGCCGGTCGAGGCGTGCACGACCCCCGTCGCCCCCGTCGGGAACACGAAGACCGTGTGCCGCATGCCGTGCATGCGCACCAGGGTGCGGTCGGCGTACAGCGCGCGGTCGGTCTGCGTCACCGTCTCCGCCGGGTCGGCCAGACGGGCGCCCACCGTCAGGAAGACCGTCGCCGGGTCCGAGGCGTGCAGGGCGACCAGGGCGTCGGCCACCGCCTCCGGCGTCGTGACCCGCGCCGCGGGGGCCAGCCGGTGCCGCAGTGCCAGCCTCGCCTGTCGCTCCGCCACATCGATGTGCCGCAGTCCGTCGCCCATCCCCGCCTCCAACCCCCGTGGACCCGCCGACCCGGAGCCTCGTCGCGCCCGTCCCCGGCTCGTGTGTCCGTCCCTGCCGCCATCCTCCCCGACACCACTGACAACGGGCCGCCGCCGCCCACGCCGCCCGGCCGGGCGTGCACTCCCCGGGGCCGCACCGCCGCCCATGCCGTCCTCCCCCGCAAAAAAGGAGATGCACGGTGAGTGACGGATTCCGTACGCTGAGAACGTGGCAACGCCCCCACCGCCACACTCCGTCACCATTTCCGCCCAGGAAGGAGGCACACCATGGGCACCGTCGTTCTCACCGGGGCCGTCGTCCTGGTGGTCCTGGGATTCGGCCACCCGCTCTACTGGCTCGTCGCCGTCGCCGTGCTCTTCCTGTACGTGCGGTACGGGCTCGGGGCGTCCGCGTCGGCCCCGTCGTCCACGCCCGGTCCGGCCCCCGGCCCGGCCGCCGCGCCCACCTCGTACAAGGCGTACCGTGAGCGCCGCGACCTGCAGGCCAAGTGGGAGCGCCGCTACCGCCGCGAACGCCCTCTGAGGCACCGCCGTGACGAGAGCGGCAAGTAGGCCGCCGGAGGAGAAACCGCCCGGGCGCCGCCGGAGACCGCCGGACAGCCTCTACAGGCCGGGGGCTCCCCACACCGGGAACCAGCGGCTCAGGTCCTGCTCCATCCGCAGGTCGTTCGTCAGGGCGGCCTTCACCTGCAACTCCAGTGCGTTGTCGCGCCGCTGCCCCGCGCCGGGCAGCGGCGCGAACGGGAAGTAGGCGCCCCGCTTGTACAGGTACACCAGCGCCAGCCGCTGCCCGTCCGCGGCCTGCGGACCCGCCCCCGGCTCCGCCGCCTTCTCGAACCCGGCGAGGGAACAGAGCAGTTGCGGCCCGAAGCCGTTGACCTCCATCGCGCTGTTCACCGCGTGCAGATCGTTGACCAGCAGCGTCAGCTGGTCGGGGGCACGCTCGGAGACCAGCCAGGAGTACCCGTAGCCGTCCCGCAGAAGCCGTACCGGAGGACCGGTGCGCTCGGTGTCGGCGTCGAGGAGCGCCTGCACCTCGCGGTGCGTCTGCTCGAAGGCCGAGCCTTCGACGGTCGCGAAACACACGGCGCCCTGCCCGGTCGGGGTGAACCCGGTCGCCGCCTCCAGCGTCACCGCCGCCGAGGGCAGCGCGAACAGCTGATCGAGGTCGGGTGCGACCGGCTTCGTCCGGCCGAGCAGGATGTCCAGCAGGCCCATGCGCCTCAGCCCGCCTTTCCGGGCATGGCCGCCTCGCCCAGCTCCGCGGAGATCCGGCCCAGCTGGTCGAGCCGCTGCTCCAGGCTCGGATGGGTGGAGAACAGCCGTGCCACACCGGGCTCCGTGCCCAGCGCCGGGGTGAAGTAGAAGGCGTTGAACGCCTGGGCCGTCCGCAGGTCCTTCGTCGGGATCCGGGCGATGTCGCCGGAGACCTTCGTCAGCGCGGAGGCGAGCGCCGAGGGACGGCCGGTCAGGTGCGCCGCCGCCCGGTCCGCCGCGAGCTCCCGGTACCGCGACAGCGCGCGGATCATGAGGAAGCTGAGCGCGTACACGGCCGCCGAGACGCCCATCACCGCGGCGAACACGGCCGCGGTGTTCTGGTCCCTGCGCCCGCCGCCGAACACCTGCGAGTAGAAGGCGAACCGCACGATCAGTCCGGCGATCACCCCGAGGAACGACGCGACGGTGATCACGGCGACGTCCTTGTGCGCCACATGCGACAGCTCGTGCGCGAGGACGCCCTCCAGCTCGGCCGGCTCCAGCCGCCGCAGCAGGCCCGTCGTCACACACACCACCGCGTGCTCGGGACTGCGCCCCGTCGCGAACGCGTTCGGCATGCCCAGCTCGGAGACGGCGACCACCGGCTTGGGCAGATCGGCGATCGCGCACAGCCGGTCGACCACGGCGTGCAGCTCGGGATACTCCTCCCGCTCCACGACCCGCCCGCGCATCGCGAACAGGGCGACCCGGTCGGAGAACCAGTACTGCGCGCCGAGCATCCCCGCCGCCACGACCACGACCAGCACCCAGGACTTCAGCAATACGATCAACGCGGCGACGAACGCCACGTACAACAGTCCGAGCAGGAACAACGTGACCGTCATCCGCACGGTCAGCCGCCGATCGCTCCGGAAACGACTCCGCATCTGCATCACCCCGCAGTCAGGCACTCGCCCCTCTGCCAGTGTGCACCGGCCCAGCCCCATGAACGGCCCCGTAACGACCCCAGGCGGAGCAAAACCTCCCCCGCACCGGACCGCCGTCTCAGAGCCGCCGCTCAGACGTCCGCAACCCGGGCGGTCCGCGCGCAGCGTGACGTCCGGATCGTCGAGCAGCGGCGACGGCCGGCGCCGCGCACCGCTCGCGGCATCGGGCGGCCGGGTCACCGCCGTGTCGCGGTACGACGCGGTGCGCGCACGCCCGCACCACAGCCGACCGTGTGCCGTATCAGTACGCAGCCCGGAAGCGCAGGTACCCCAGCAGCAGGAGCACGCCGATCACGCAGGCGAGGACGAGCGTCGTCGACAGCCAGGACGAACGGCGGCGCGCCGCCGGGCCGGGGTCGGCACGGAACGGCACCGGCTCCGGGGGGTTCTCCTTCCACCGGGCGGCCAGCATCCGGGCCCGCGCCGAGGGCTCCTTGTGCGTCGCGGCGTCCGCCCATCTGAGGTCGAACTCGCGCGCGGTGTCGTCCGGTTCGGGCATGCCCGCAACTCCCCCCGTCGAACAGCAGTGCCAGAAACCATACGACGACGCCCCCGCCCGGAAAAACCGGAAACAGGGGCGCCGCAGTCGGCCCGCCCGACGGGCCGGGGCCGTCCGACGGGGCAGGGCCGGTCGCACGTCCGTTGCATGGAGATCGTGTGGTGACGGTGGAGGGCGAGGACTTGGTGTGATGGCCGCCGGTGAATGCCAGCAGCCGGCAGCCGATTTCAGGCCGTTCCAGGGCCGCAATCCGGCCAAGCCTTGACCGTCGCGGCGTCCTCGTTGAAGATCTTTCCTGGCCCTCGACAGCGGGGGTGGAAAATGGGGGAAAAATGAATAGGTTTGGAAAGTCGATATTTTTCGGCATTTCGGGCGCCGTGCTTGCGGTTTCCGGTCTTGCCGCCCCGGCGGCGGCTTACGGCCCGCAGGGCGGAAGCGGCGCCGATACCGTGGTTGCGGCCACTGACGGCCTCGTGGTCGGGCAGCCCGTCGTCCACAAGAGGGGTGACGGCTTCGTCCCGCCGGCGGAACTGGGTAACCCCTCCGAGTGGGGCGTCGTCAAGCTGGAGATCAACGAGTCGGCCGTGCAGCTGAAGCGTCCGGCCGCGCTGAATGAGAATACCTGCAAGGACGTGACTCATGGCAGGTGGTGCTATGGGCAGGAGGTCACGTCGGCTGGAACCGGCAGGAAGTGCTACTCCAACTACAGTGCGGACGTGAAGCACAAGTCGACGGTCAGGGTCATCAACATCGACCATTCGAGTGGCTGGGTGAAGAAGGGCGAGGTTTCCTACGCCCACCACACGCAGGGTGCGGCGTACACCTGCTACGCATACTACGACAATGCATAAATCTGCCTGTGGCAACGAGGACTGACCTCCCTCGGGTGAGCCATTTGCTCCACCAGTGAGTTGCTTTCCCACCGTGCCGCACTCGACCTGCTCCTGGTCGAGTGCGGCATCGTGCTTCTTTCGTGTCTGTGAGCTTTTTCAGAGTGATCACTGATCGCATGACGGCTGGGCCGAAGCACGCTGGTTGTCACATCAGGCGGGCTTGCCGGTGCCGTTGGCGACGACGCACCTCGACCCGACACG
This sequence comes from Streptomyces sp. NPDC020597, assembly GCF_044335095.1. Taxonomy (NCBI): domain Bacteria; kingdom Bacillati; phylum Actinomycetota; class Actinomycetes; order Kitasatosporales; family Streptomycetaceae; genus Streptomyces; species Streptomyces sp. NPDC020597. The sequence continues at coordinate 116,821 of NZ_JBIRUL010000006.1, forward strand.
GCCGAGCAGGTGCTCGTCGACCGGCTCAGCGACGGACGCGGTAGCGGATGTGAGTGGCCTCCGGCGTGTCGATCACCCGGATGATCTCCAGCTCGATCTGCGACGGCAAGACGTCGAACAGGCGACGGCCGGCACCGAGCAGCACGGGGATCTGATGGATCTGCACCTCATCCAGCACCCCGGCCTCCAGCGCCCGCTGCGCCGTGTACGCGCCACGCACCTGCACGTCCTTGTCCCCGGCGGCGGCCTTGGCCTGTGCCATCGCGCTTTCGATCCCGTCGGTCACATAGGTCACCAACGGATAGCCCCAACGGGCGGCGGGGCCGGGCGGGCGGTGACTGGGCACGAAGATCGGAAGACCACCGTGATCACCGCCCCAGTGATCCATGAGCTCGGCAGTGCGTCGTCCCGCGAGCACCGCACCGGCTGCGTTCCATTCGTCCTGGAATCGCGCGGCCGGGCCGGACGGCGGGCCGGACTCGTCCTCCGGGCCGGCCCACTTGTGCAGTCGCTCACCGTCGTCGCCGCCCAGGAAGTCGTTCGGATCGGCGATATACCCGTCGAGTGACATCGACATGTCGAGCACTGATACGGACACTGCGACCTCCTGTGGGTTCGATCCAGACCGGTTCACCTGTGCTGTAGACCCGGCACGGCGGCATTACTCATCGGGCGTCGCAGCGGCAACAGCTCACGTGAGCCTGCTCGCCTCTTGAGCCGCCATCGTCGTCCAGGTCTCGACCGGCCAGCCGGCCGGGTTCGGTGGCCTTCGCCCGCCCTGCCGGGCCGGGCCCACGCCCTGACCGCGGTCCGCACCCACCGGTTCACCCGCGTCTGCGAACGCCGGGGCGTCCCGATCCTCGCGGACCGGGACGAAACAGGCCGTCGGCCGTGCCCTTCCGGCGAGGAAGAGCACGGCCGACGGCCCACTCACGGCCCAGGGGAGCGGTAACCCGCTCTGACCTGGGGCTTTATCACACGTCGAAGTACAGCTCGAACTCGTGCGGGTGCGGGCGCAGCTGCAGCGGGGCGATCTCGTTCGTGCGCTTGTAGTCGATCCACGTCTCGATCAGGTCGGACGTGAAGACGTCGCCGGCGAGCAGGAACTCGTGGTCCGACTCGAGGCGGTCGAGGACGGCCGGAAGCGAGGTCGGAACCTGCGCGACGCCCGCGTGCTCCTCGGGAGCCAGCTCGTAGAGGTCCTTGTCGATCGGCTCGGCCGGCTCGATCTTGTTCTTGATGCCGTCCAGACCCGCGAGGAGCAGCGCCGAGAAGGCGAGGTACGGGTTGCCGGAGGAGTCGGGCGCGCGGAACTCGACGCGCTTGGCCTTCGGGTTGGAGCCCGTGATCGGGATGCGCATGGCCGCGGAGCGGTTGCGCTGCGAGTACACCAGGTTGACCGGAGCCTCGAAGCCCGGCACCAGACGGTGGTAGGAGTTCACCGTCGGGTTGGTGAATGCCAGCAGCGACGGCGCGTGCTTGAGGATGCCGCCGATGTAGTAGCGGGCCATGTCCGACAGACCCGCGTAGCCGGTCTCGTCGTAGAACAGCGGGGAGCCGCCGCTCCACAGCGACTGGTGGACGTGCATGCCCGAGCCGTTGTCGCCGAAGATCGGCTTCGGCATGAAGGTCGCGGTCTTGCCGTTGCGCCAGGCGACGTTCTTCACGATGTACTTGAAGAGCTGGAGGTCGTCGGCCGCGGCGAGCAGCGTGTTGAACTTGTAGTTGATCTCGGCCTGGCCGGCGGTGCCCACCTCGTGGTGCTGGCGCTCGACCTGGAGGCCGGACGCGGCCAGCTCCAGGGAGATCTCCGCGCGCAGGTCGGCGAAGTGGTCGACCGGCGGGGTCGGGAAGTAACCGCCCTTGTAACGGACCTTGTAACCGCGGTTGTCCTCGAGCGCACCGGTGTTCCAGGCGCCGGCCTCGGAGTCGATGTGGTAGAAGGACTCGTTCTCCGAGGTCTTGAAGCGCACGCTGTCGAAGACGTAGAACTCGGCCTCGGGACCGAAGTAGGCGGTGTCGGCGATACCGGTCGACGCCAGGTAGGCCTCGGCCTTCTTCGCCACGTTGCGCGGGTCACGGGAGTACTGCTCGCCCGTGATCGGGTCGTGGATGAAGAAGTTGATGTTGAGCGTCTTGTCGCGGCGGAAGGGGTCCACGCGCGCGGTCGACAGGTCGGCGCGCAGCGCCATGTCGGACTCGTGGATGGCCTGGAAGCCGCGGATCGACGAACCGTCGAAGGCGAGCTCCTCGTCCGGGTCGAACGCCTCGACGGGCAGCGAGAAGTGCTGCATGACGCCCGGCAGGTCGCAGAAGCGGACGTCGACGAACTTGACGTCCTCGTCCGCGATGAACTTCTTGGCCTCGTCGGCGTTCTGGAACATCCAGCTCCTCCTACTCCCGGCCGTCGAGCCGGGGTGGTAGTTCGTTCGTGCTGCCAGTGCGGTGGCACACGCTGTCGTCGACCCTAGGGACGGGTGATTTCTCGGGCGTGACCCGTTTGTTTCGCACAAGTTAACCGGACCTCGCCCGGTCCACCCCACCTGTCCGCATCACGAAACGCTGGCAGTACCGTGGACGCGTGGACAACAGGCAAGCACTCGGATCGTGGCTCTCCGGACCCCGTTCGGCCATGGAGGACGCCGGCGCCGACTTCGGATACCGGGGCGAGCGGCTCGGTCTGCCGGAGGAAGGCCCGGGCTCGATCGCCCGTCCCGGCCGGCGGCTCGGCGCGCTGGCCCTGGACTGGGGGCTCGGCCTCCTGATCGCATACAGCTTGATCACGGACGGCTATCGGCCGCCCGCCACGGGCAACTGGGCGCTGCTCGTCTTCTTCGTGATGAGCGCCCTGACGGTCGGCACGGTCGGTTTCACCCCGGGCAAGCGCCTCTTCGGCCTGCGCGTGGTCTCCGTCGACACCGGCGCCGTCAGCCCGCTGCGTTCCGTGGCGCGCACGGTCCTGCTCTGCCTGGCCGTGCCGGCGCTGGTCTGGGACCGTGACGGCCGCGGTCTGCACGACCGGCTGGCCCGCACGGTCGAGGTCCGCCTCTGAGGCGTCGCCCGCACGCGGCGGCACGGCACACGAGCAGAGCGCTGAAGCGGTACGAGGAAGGGGCGCCCGGATCATCCGGGCGCCCCTTCCTCGTAGCGTCGTGCGGGCGCGGGGCCGGCGGGGCTCAGCGGGCCTTGCCGCCGCCGCCCTTCGGCAGCCGCATGCCCTTGGGCATCGGGCCCTTCGGCAGCGGCATGTTGCTCATCAGGTCGCCCATCGCGCGCAGCCGGTCGTTGGTGGCGGTGACCTGGGGTCCGGCGAGCACGCGGGGGTACTTCAGCAGGGTGGTGCGGAGCTTCTTCAGCTCGACCTGGCCCTCGCCGGCGCCGACGATCACGTCGTGCACGGGGACGTCCGCGACGATGCGGTTCATCTTCTTCTTCTCGGCGGCCAGGAGGCTCTTCACCCGGTTCGGGTTGCCCTCGGCGACCAGGACGATGCCGGCCTTGCCGACGGCCCGGTGCACCACGTCCTGGCTGCGGTTCATCGCGACGGCGGGAGTGGTCGTCCAGCCCCGGCCGATGTTGTCGAGGACGGCCGCGGCGGCGCCCGGCTGGCCCTCCATCTGACCGAAGGCGGCCCGCTCCGCCCGGCGTCCGAACACGATCGCCGTCGCCAGGAAGGCGAGCAGGAAGCCCAGGATGCCCAGGTAGACCGGGTGGCCGAGCAGGAAGCCGATCGCGAGAAAGACGCCGAAAGTGAGGAGGAAGACGCCCGCGAGCACCAGGCCGATCGTCTTGTCGGCCTTGCGGGTCATCTTGTACGTCAGGGCGATCTGCTTCAGTCGCCCGGGGTTAGCGGCGTCCGCCGCGCTGTCACTTCTCGCCATGCCACGAAGTCTACGTGCCCCCACGAGCGCCTACGACGGCAGGAGGCGGGTGTGGGCGCGGGGACCGCGGGCAGGAGCTCAGGAGCGGACGGAGGTGACGGACGTGACGGTGTCGAGGATGCGCTGCGCCTCGACGCGGTCCTTGGCGCGACGGCGGTCCTCCAGTACGGAGGTCCAGGCGTTGCGGCGGGCCGTGCGCTGTCCGCTGCTCATGAGCAGCGACTCGACGGCGCGCAGTGCGGTGGTGAAGGACGGGATGGCGGTGGCGCTAACGGGCGCGGCCTGCATGGTGGAGGTTCCCCCTCGTACGGCTCGGACTCGGGTCTACGTGGTGTGATACCAGCGTCACTGATTGGTGTTACCAGGGCGTGACCGGCCGGTCAAACGCGAATGAAGCCTCGGGGCGGGGGGCCGAAACGCTGACGCGGCCCCGGCGTACGCCCTCATCTGCGAGGACGGCCGGGACCGCGTCAAATCGGTCACTACTGGCGAGTAGGCTCTTGTGCGCGAATTCACACACTCGGCTTGCGCCCGTACGGCGCAAGAGAGGTGACGTCGCGTCAGACCGCCTGGGTGGCGATGAAGGAACCGCGCTTCTCGACGGCCATCTGGTAAAGGCGTCCGGCACGGTAGGAGGACCGTACCAGCGGACCCGACATCACGCCGGAGAAGCCGATCTGGTCGGCCTCCTCCTTCAGCTCCACGAACTCGTGCGGCTTGACCCAGCGCTCGACGGGATGGTGGCGCACCGAGGGCCGCAGGTACTGCGTGATGGTGACCAGCTCGCAGCCCGCGTCGTGCAGCTGCCGCAGCGCCTCGCTCACCTCCTCGCGGGTCTCGCCCATGCCGAGGATCAGGTTCGACTTCGTGACCAGCCCGTGGTCGCGGGCCGCCGTGATGACGCCCAGCGAACGCTCGTAACGGAAGCCCGGCCGGATCCGCTTGAAGATCCGCGGGACGGTCTCGACGTTGTGCGCGAAGACCTCGGGACGCGCGGAGAAGACCTCGGCGAGCTGCTCCGGGACGGCGTTGAAGTCCGGGGCCAGCAGCTCGACCTTGGTGCGCCCCGCCTCCCGCTCGGCCGTCTGCAGGTGGATCTGCCGCACGGTCTCGGCGTAGAGCCACGCCCCGCCGTCCGCCAGGTCGTCACGCGCGACGCCGGTGATGGTGGCGTAGTTCAGGTCCATGGTGACGACGGACTCGCCCACGCGCCGCGGCTCGTCGCGGTCCAGCGCCTCGGGCTTGCCGGTGTCGATCTGGCAGAAGTCGCAGCGCCGGGTGCACTGGTCGCCGCCGATGAGGAAGGTGGCCTCGCGGTCCTCCCAGCACTCGTAGATGTTGGGACAGCCGGCTTCCTGGCACACCGTGTGCAGGCCCTCGCTCTTCACGAGATTCTGCATCTTCGTGTACTCGGGACCCATTTTCGCCCGGGTCTTGATCCACTCGGGCTTGCGCTCGATGGGGGTCTGGCTGTTACGGACCTCCAGGCGCAGCATCTTGCGTCCGTCGGGTGCGACTGCGGACACGTCGGCTCCCTGCCTGTCTGCTTAGACTTTCGATTCTTCGGCGTACACCAGGGTACGCCCGTGCTTTTCGAGCCCCGCCGGGCCCCGTGGGGTCAGGCGGTCGCCTTCTCGATCTCGCGCGGTTTCAGCTCGGCGTTCTCCAGGACGTCCCGCAGATGCCGCTCCACCACGGGCAGCACCTCCTCGATCGTCACGTCACGGCCCAGTTCGCCGGCGAGCGAGGCGACGCCCGCGTCCCGGATGCCGCACGGGATGATCCGGTCGAACCACTTGTTGTCCGGGTTCACGTTGAGCGCGAAGCCGTGCATGGTGACGCCCTTGGCGACCCGGATGCCGATCGCCGCGATCTTGCGGTCCTCGCGCCGCTGGCCGGCGTTGGACGGGGCGTACTCCGGCCCGTTCAGCCGCGGGTCGAACTCCTCGTCCGTGAGCCGGGGGTCGAAGTCCAGCGACAGGCCGCCGAGCGAGGGGCGGGTCTCCACCGGGTCGCCCAGCACCCACACCCCGCTGCGGCCCTCGACCCGGGTGGTCTCCAGCCCGAACTCGGCGCAGACGCGGATCAGGGCGTCCTCGAGGCGGCGTACGTGCGCGACGACGTCCACCGGACGCGGCAGCTTCAGGATCGGGTAGCCCACCAGCTGGCCCGGGCCGTGCCAGGTGATCTTGCCGCCGCGGTCCACGTCGACGACCGGGGTGCCGTCGAGGGGGCGTTCGGCGGCGGCCGTGCGCCGGCCGGCGGTGTACACGGCCGGGTGCTCCAGGAGCAGGACGGTGTCCGGGACCTCGTCGGTGAAGCGCGCCGCGTGCACGCGGCGTTGCTCGTCCCACGCCTCCTGGTACTCGACGGCGTCCTCGCCGAACCCCATCCGGACGAACCGCAACTCGCTCACGGCAAGCGCCTCCCTGAAAGTCGTCAGGCGCGTGACGCGCCCAAGCCACTGTACGACCGCGCGCCACCCGTCAGCCGCAGGGCCAATCCTCACACGATCGGATGAATGAACCTCGAGATGTGCGATCGCCTGCTTACGCTCCGCTACATTCGCGCCGTTCGCGAGGCCAAAAGGGCTGATCACACGCATCAGCGCACTTCATCCGGGCACGTCGGAGGCCCGGAAGGCAGGAGACCGCACCGCAGATGACGGAACGACCCGCGCAGCGCACGCCCAACCGACAGCTCGCCGCGCTCATCGCAGAAGCGGGATTCTCCAACGCGGGACTGGCCCGTCGCGTCGATCAGCTCGGGCTCGAGCACGGGCTGGACCTGAGATACGACAAGACGTCCGTCACCCGGTGGCTGCGCGGGCAGCAGCCCCGCGGCACCACCCCCGCCCTGATCGCCGAGGTCTTCACCCGGCGTCTGGGCCGCCGCCTGACCGCCCAGGATCTCGGTCTGGACGCCTGCGCCCCCGTCTACGCGGGTCTGGAGTTCGCCGGCACGCCCGACGAGGCCGTCGACATCGTCGGCGGGCTGTGGCGCAAGGACTCCGGCAGCCACGCCGAGCTGCGCAAGATCGCCTTCACCCCGGCGGGGCTCGTCGTGCCGAGCCGGGACTGGCTGATCGGGCGGGCCGACGAGAAGGTCGCCCGCAGCGAGCCGATCGCCCGGGTGCCCGTCCAGGGCCGCCCGGCCGCGCGGCCCGCCACCGCACCGCAGCACCCCTCCCAGCACCCTTCCCAGCAGCTCTCCCCACCCCTCTCGGCGCCGCTCGCCTCGCCGCATCCGCCGCTGCGGACCCCGGCGGCGGCCGTCCCGCCGGCGTCCGGACCGTCCGCCGTGCCGCGCCGGCGCGGCCAGGGCGCCGAGCGCGGCCCCGGCCAGCGGGTCACCGGCGGCGACATCTCCGCGCTGCGCTCGGTCGGCGAGCTCTTCCGCTCCCTCGACGACCGGTACGGCGGCGGCCACGCCCGGCAGGCCCTCGTGCGCTACCTGGAGCACGAGTGCGAGCCCATGCTGCGCGGCACGTACGGCGAGCAGACCGGCAGGCGCCTCTTCGCCGCCGCCGCCGACCTGACCCGTCTCGCCGGCTGGACCTCCTTCGACATCGCCGCGCACGGCCTGGCCCAGCGCTACTTCGTGCAGGCCCTGCGCCTCTCGCAGGTGGCCGGGGACCGGGCCTACGGCTCCTTCGTCCTCGTCACCATGAGCCGCCAGGCCGTCTACCTCGGCCACGGCCGGGAGGCGGTGCAGCTGGCGCGGGTGGCCCAGCAGGGCGTGGGCTCGGGGGCCCCGCCCGTCGTGCAGGCGCTGCTGCACGCGGCGGAGGCGCGCGGACACGCGGTGCTGGGCGAGGTGCGCGCCTCCACCGCGGCCCTCGTGCGGGCCGAGCGGGCGCTGGAGGCGGCCAAGTCCGGTGACGAGACGCCGTACTGGGCGCGCTTCTTCGACGAGGCGCAGCTGGCCGACGAGTTCGGTCACTGCCATCGCGACCTGCAGCAGTTCCGGGCGGCCGCCCAGCACGCCGAACGCTCCCTGCAGCTGCGTCCGGCCGCCCACGCCCGCAGCCGGCTGTTCTGCCGCGTCGTCCTCGCCTCCGCCCGCCTCGGCCTCGGCGAACTCGACCAGGCCTGCCAGTTGGCGGCGGAGGCCGCCGGTCAGGCGGCGGAGATGCGGTCGGTCCGGGCACTGGAGTACGTCAGGGACTTCGAGCGGCGGCTGGAGCCGTACAAGGACGCCTCTCCGGCGCGGACGTACCGTGACAAGGTGGCGGCGCTGGGCTGACCACCCCCGGGGGCTCTGCCCCCGGCCCCCGTTTCGGGCCTGGACGGCCCTCGTCCTCAAACGCCGGACGGGCTGGGGATGTGCGCCCGGCCGGGGCTGGGGTGGGCGGAGCCGCGGGGTCGAGCGCCCGGGGGCTCTGCCCCCCGGCCCCCGGGCCCCCGGTTCGGTCTGGACGGCCTTCGTCCTCAAACGCCGGACGGGCTGGGGATGTGCGCCCGGCCGGGGCAGGGGGTGGGGTGCGCGGCCGGGGCAGGGGGTGGGTGGGAGGAGGGAGGTGGGTGGAGCCGCCTGGGTCGAGCGTCCAGGGGCTCCCCCTGGGGGCCCTGCTCGGGGGGTCTCTCCCCGGGGGTCCCTGGGATTCCCGGGCTCCTCCGGGGGCCCTGGGCGGGCCTTTCACCGGGGGCCCTGGGCCCCCGGGTCCCGGTCGGTGGGCCGGGGGGCTTGGGCAGGGGCTTTGTGTTGGTCGCGCGGTGGGTGTGCGGGGTTGGATGGAGGTGGGAGCCCTCGGGGGCCGGGTGTTCAGGCTGCTGCCTGCTCCTCGGGGGCTGTGGGGCGCGGGTCGGCCAGGGGCAGTGAACCTGCGGCGCGCAGGTCGGAGACGATCGCGGACGCCGCCCGGCGCGCCGAGTGCAGCGCTCCCTGCACGGTGCTGGTGTCCCGGTGGTCGCCGCACACGTACAGGCCCGCCAGCAGCCGTACCGGACGCCGCAGATCGTGCGGCGCGCGCATCGCGGGCACCGCCTCGGCGGTGTGGTGCACGGCCAACGTCTCCCAGCGTGCGGTGGAGACGCCGTACAGCCGGGCCAGATGCATGCGCACGGCGGTGTCGACGCCCGGCGGGGGCGTGCCGAGGACGGTGGACGAGATCAGCGTGCGGCCGGCGGGCGCGCGGCTCGGGTCGATCCGGCTGACCACCGCCGTGTGCGCGACCGGCCCGCCGCGGTCGGCGTCCAGGAGCAGTGAGGCGCCGGTGCCGGGCGGCTCGTCCGTCGTGTGGTGGACGATGGTCACCGGGTGGAAGTCGGGCACCCGCAGCCCGGGCAGCAGCTGTGCCGCGCTGCGCGCGTCGGTGGCGATCAGGACCGCACGGCAGCGGAGTTCGCCGTGCGCGGCGGTGGTCACCGAGGTCGTGGAGACGGAGGTGACCCGCACCCCGGTGCGCACGGAGCCGGGCGGCAGGGTCCGCGCGAGCAGGTCGGGCAGCGCCTCGGCCCCGCCCTCCGGCAGCGCCAGCCGGCCGGCCGCGAAGGCGCGCAGCGCGAGGTCAGCGCACCGGCTGGACGTGGTGAGGTCCGGGTCGCACAGCAGCGCGGCGAGCAGCGGGCGTACGAAGCCGTCCACCGTGCGGGCGGGCAGCCCGCGGGCGGCGAGGGCCTGGGCGGCGGGCAGTTCGGGACGGCGCAGCAGCCGCTCGGCGGGGGTGGCCGCGAGCCGGGTGAGCGCGGCGCCGAGTCGCGCCTGGTCCACGGCGGTGCCCAGCGGCGCGCCCGCCCGGACCCTGGGCGAGGCGGGCGGCCGTCCTCCCGAGGGCACGGAGCCGCCGGCGCGCGGCCGGGGCAGCGCCCCCGGGCGCGGAGCGCTCGCCAGAGCGCGTACCGCGTGGAGTGCGCCCCTTGCGCTCCCCGCGCCCGCCTGTGCGCCCGCGCGGTGGTGGCGTCCGTCGCTGTGCAGCAGGACCCCCGGCGCGAACGGACGCAGGACGAGCGCGTCGAGCCCCGGTGTCAGGGCCAGTTCGGGATACGCCGTGGACAGCAGCTGCCCGATGCGGTCGAGCCGGAACCCGTCGACCTTCTCCGTCGCCATGCGGCCGCCCACGCAGGGGGCGGCCTCCAGGACTACGGTTCTTACTCCTGCGCTGGTCAGCCGGTGTGCGGCGGAGAGTCCGGAGACTCCGGCTCCCACCACGACGACGTCTGCCTGGTACGCGGGCTCAAGCACGTGCCCCTCCTCGAGGTTGCGCGGCCGGTGGAGACGTCATGCCCCCAACGGGCGTCTGGGATACCCGAGTTCGGGTCGAGGGTAGGGCCGTGATCGGTCAAGAACAGTCGCGCATGGACAGGGCACGGTCGCACGCCGGTCGCATACGGTCGCGTGGCGGATCAGGCGGCTCGGATGGCGTCCTCGATCCCGGGGAACGCGAAGGTGAAACCGGACTCCAGCAGCCGCTTCGGCACCACGCGCACGCTGCCCAGCACGTCCCCGGCCATCTCGCCGAGCACCGTCCGCAGCACCGGCGCCGGCACCGCGAAGAGCGTCGGCCGGTGCAGCACCCGCCCCATCGCCGCGGTGATCTCACGGTTCGTCAGCGGCTCGGGCGCCGTCAGGTTGAACGGGCCCGACAGGTCGTCACGGGCCAGGAGGTGCCGGATCGCCGCCACCTCGTCGTGCAGCGCGATGTAGGACCAGTACTGGCGTCCGTCGCCCATCCGCCCCCCGAGCCCGGCCGCGAAGAGCGGGAACAGCTTGCCCCAGGCCCCGCCGCCGCGCGCCACGACCAGCCCGGTGCGGGTGAACGCCGTGCGCACGCCCGCCTCCTGGGCTGGACCCGCGGCCGCCTCCCACTCCACGCACAGCTCCGGCAGGAAGCCGCTGCCGGCCGGCGCGCCCTCGTCCACGGTCCGCTCGCCCGTCTCGCCGTAGAAGCCCATCGCGCTGCCGTTGACGAACACCCGCGGCGGTCGGTCGAGCGAGGCGACGGCCCGCGCCAGCGCCGCCGTGCCGTGCACCCGGCTGTCGTGGATGCGCTTCTTGTAGGCCTCGCTCCAGCGCCGGTCGCCGACCCCCGCGCCCGCGAGGTTGACCACGGCGTCGCATCCGGCGAGCCCGGCCGTGTCCACCTGCCCCTTCTCGGGGTCCCAGCGCAGCTCCAGCGGCCCCCGGGGCGCACGGCGCACCAACCGGACCACCTCGTGCCCGTCCGCGGTCAGGGACCGCACCAGTGCGCTGCCGATCAGTCCGGACGCCCCGGCCACCGCGATTCGCGTACGTTCCATACCGCCATCCTGCCCTCCGGACCGGGAAAACCCCGGCCGGGTCGCCGTTTGGACCGGACTAGGGTGATGGCCATGTCCGCGCCGTCCGCACCCCTCATACGCGCCGCGTCGCCCGCCGACGACCCGGCTCTCGGTCTCGTCGACCGGCTGACCTGGTCCCCGCTGCACGCCGTCATGCCCGAGCCGCAGCCGCCGTACGACTCGTTCTTCGACGAGCGGCACCGGCCCGAGGACTTCCTCGTCGCCGAACTGGACGGCCGTGTCGTCGGATACGTGCGCCTCGTCCCGCCCACGCCGCTCGCCGCCAACGCGCACGTCCGGCAGATCCAGGGCCTCGCCGTGCTCGACGAGGCACGCGGCAACGGCGTCGGACGGGCGCTGGTCCGCGCCGCCGTCGAGGAGACCCGCCGGCAGGGCGCCCGCCGCATCACCCTGCGCGTCCTCGGCCACAACGCACCGGCCCGCAAGCTCTACGAGGCCGAGGGGTTCACCGTGGAGGGCGTCCTCCCCGAGGAGTTCCTGCTGGACGGCGCGTACGTGGACGACGTCCTCATGGGCCGGCCGGTGCAGTGACGCGCCGGGTCAGCGGGAGCGTGCCGCCCGGGTCGGGCGATGTGGTCGTGCCGTGGTCGGGCGGTGCGGTCGCGCCGGCGGGCGGGGAACCGCGCCGCGGCTCAGGAAGGGGCCAGGTCGCCCGTGTCCACGGGCCGGGTGGCGGTCGCCGCGCGCTTCGCGTCGCCGGCGACCTCGTCCGCCGTCAGCACGTAGCCCGTCTCGTCGTCGGAGGTGGAGCGGGCGAAGACCACGCCGTAGACCCGGCCGGTCGTGGTCAGCAGCGGGCCGCCGGAGTTGCCGGGGCGCACGGTGGAGCGGATCGAGTAGATCTCCCGGGTGACGATCTCGTCGTTGTAGATGTTGCGGCCGGTCGCCTTCACCCGGCCCGCGACCGTGGCCGCCTGGAGGTTCAGGTCGCCGTCCTGCGGATAGCCGGCGACGACCGCCGGATTCCCGCGCGCGGCCTCGTCGTCGAAGACCAGCACCGGCGCCTTCAGGTACGGCACGTACAGCACCGCCACGTCCCTGTCCGGGTCGAAGAGCACCACGCGCGCGTCGTACGACGGCCCGACGCCGCCGATCCGCACGGTCGGGCTGTCGATGCCCGCCACCACGTGCGCGTTGGTCATCACGTGCTCGTTCGCGTACACGAAGCCGCTGCCCTCGCGGCCCTGGTCGCCCGCCACGCCCTCGATCTTCACCGTGCTGCGCTTGGCCGCCTCGGTGGCGCTCGCCGTGACGCTGTCCCCGGTGGGCTTGGCGACCTCGGCCGTCGACTCGTTCTCGAAGGGGTTGAAGACCTGCGGGAAGCCCGCCTGGGTCAGCGCCGACGTGGCCCGCGCGAACCAGGTGGGCGTGGTGTCCGGCATGACGTCCTGCACGGCCCCCAGCAGCCGTGAGTCCCGTATCGACGACGTGACCACCGGCGACGAGGACGCGCCCAGCACGCTCGCCGCCACCCACGCCACGATCAGCACCGCGACCACGTTGGCCGCCGCGCCGCCGATCCCGTCCGCCACCCGCAGCGGCCCGCGGTCCAGCTCCCGGCGCAGCCGTAACGCCAGCCGCCCCGCCAGCTCGTGCCCCACCGCCGCCGGTACGAGCACCGTCAGCACGGCCGTCACGGTGGCGGCGGTGGTCCCCGGAGTCACCGGATCCATCAGCCAGGGCAGGACCCACACGCCGATCACCGCACCGCCCACGAAGCCCGCCAGCGACACACAGCCGGCCACCAGGCCCCGGCGGTAGCCGGAACCGGCGTAGGCCAGGATCACCAGCACCAGCAGAATGTCGAGCAGGTCCACCGGCCCCCCTTTTTTTCTCTTGGATCCCCCAGGTCGTGTCCTAGTACGCGCGGGAGGGTCCCAGTGATCAGCCGTGCGTCCGTCGCCGCCGTCACACGCGCGGGCGGCCCGCCCGGCCACACATGCGTGTACCCCGGGAAACGTCGCGGACCGGGACGATGGTTCCACCGGGTGGCACACTCCACATCGCGGACGGAGCGGATTCGTCGGACAGTGGGGTCATGTGTGCCCTCCGACCGGCGTCGCACGGTCCGCGGGGAACGCGCCGGCCGCGCCGTACGCGGATACCGGGCCCGCTCCTCGTGCTCCTGGGCTGTCTGCCCGGGCTCGCCGCCGTCGCCGCCCTGGGGGCGTGCGCGGGCGACGTCGGCGACGCCTCCTCCGCCGACCGGACCCCCCGGCACGCCGCCGCCCGGCCCGCCGCCGGGCACCGGGCGGCCCGGCCGCCCGTCGTGCCGCGCACCGCCTGGCTGGACGCCCTCGCCCGGCACGCACAGCCGCCGCCGCGCTACGACGACAAGGCCGTCGCCGTGTTCGTCCACCACACCGACTCGCCCAACGGCTACGACTGCGCCGACGCGCCCCGCATCATCCGCTCCCTGTACACCGGCCAGACCGCCGCCCGGGGCTGGGACGACATCGGGTACAACTTCCTCGTCGACCGCTGCGGCACCGTCTACGAGGGCCGCGCGGGCGGCGTCGACCGCGCCGTCACCGGGGCGCACACCCAGGGCTTCAACCACCGCACGGTGGGCATCGCGGCGCTCGGCACGTTCACCTCCGGCGTCCCGGTGCCGCAGGCCATGGTCGACGCGATCGCCGCCCTCGCCGCCTGGAAACTGGGGCTGGCCGACATCGATCCACGGGCGCACGTGCGGCTCACCTCCAGCAACAGCCACAGCCGGTACGCGGCCGGGACCACCGCCACCCTGCCCGCCCTGGCCGGCCACCGGGACGGCTTCATGACGAGCTGCCCCGGCGCCGCCCTCGCCGCCCGCCTCCCGGAGATCCGCGAGAAGGCCGCCCGCCTCCAGGGCAGGACGGCCGCGCACGCTCTCACAGGAACGTCTTAGGCGGCGTTCAGGGGCCTCCCATGCCACCGTCCTACGGTCGTGCCCGACACGAAGAACCGACCGGAGGTGGGGATCATGAGCAGCAGCCGTGCCGGGGCCGCGCAGACCACGCAGCAGGGCCCCCGGACCAGGGCCGCCCGGACCAGGGCCGTCCGCAACTCCTGGACCCTGCTGTGCGCCGCCGCAGCCGTCGTCCTGGGGCCGGCGGCGGCCACCGCCTCCGCCCTGGAACAGGCCAACAGGGCGCCGCTGCACCACGCGGTGCGGGTCGACCAGGCGCAGGCCTACCTCCCCGCCGACAGCACCCGGCGCAGGTCGGGGGCGTGAGGGCGGCCCACGGGACGACGGGTCCGCCCCGCCGGGCTCATTCCTTGAAGCGCTGCCACAGCCGGGGATACCGCTCGGCCAGCGCCCCCTCGTTCTCGAAGTCGACCGGCGTCCCCTCGGGTTCCGCGGCGGCCGGCGGAATGCCGAGATCCGGGGCGACCATCCCGGTGAGCTGCTCGTAGGCCTCGTCGGCCGCGTAACCGAGTTCCTCGCCGTCGCCGTCGATCTCCTCGTCGAAGTCGTCCAGCAGGTCGGCGAGCGAGTCCGGGTCGCCGTGCAGGGCGCCCTCGAAGACCTCGCGGCCCTGACCGATCAGCCAGCACCGGAAGAAGTCGAAGGCGTCGTCGCTCGCCCCGTCCATCAGCAGCCAGGCAGCGCCCCACAGATCCCAGCGGTAGGCGCGGTTGTAGCGCGACTCGAAGTGCCGGGCGAAGTCGAGCACGGCCTCCGGGTCCAGCCGCAGCAGTCGCTCCACGAGCTGGTCGGCCTGCTCCTCGGGATCGCCCTCGGCGGCCTCGCGGGAGGCGTCCACCAGCTCCCAGAACTCCGTCTCGTCCATCACGCGTCCAGCATCGTGCCTGGAGATGCGGGACGCACCCCGGAGTGCGCGGGATTCCCGGCGTGTTCGGGCGCCGCGTCAGCTTTCGCGGGTCCCGTAGCGCGCCGCGAGCCGCAGGGAGTCCGCGGCGAACCACTCCCGCAGCGCGGCCGGCGCGAGCACTTCCGCCTCCGGTCCCAGCGCCGTGAGCTGGGTGTGCGCCACCTCCAGCGACTCGACCCGCAGGGCGACCGTCGCCCAGCCCCGCCCGTCCGGCTCCCCGGCGCCGGCCAGCGCGTCCCGCGCCGCCACCGGATCGACGGCGTACGGCAGCCGGCGCATCCCCGCCTCCGACAGCCGCACGACGACCTCGGTCCGCAGGAGCGAGCGCGCGAACTGCTCGGCCCGCGCGTCCCAGAAGCCCGGCAGATCGAAGTCCTCATCCCTGAGGAAACGATCCTGCGCAGGCTCGACCGCCGTGAACCGGTCGATACGGTACGTCCGGAACGCGCCGCCCTCCCGGACCCGGGCGCACAGGTACCAGACCCCCGCCTTCAGCACGAGCCCGTACGGCTCCAGCTCCCGCTCGGCCTCGTCCTCCCCGCGCCGGTAACGCGCCCGCACGCACCGGTCGTCCCACACCGCGTCCGCGACCACCGGAAGCAGCGCCGGCGTCTCGGGCTCCCGGAACCAGGCCGGCGCGTCCAGATGGAACCGCTGCGCCGCCGTGCGCGGGGCGTCCCGCAGCGACGGCAGCAGAGCCGCCGACACCTTCAGCCGGGCGGCCGACGCCACGTCCTCCAGACCCATCTCCCGCAGCGCCCCCGGCACCCCGCTCAGGAACAGCGCCTCGGCCTCGCCGCGCCCCAGCCCCGTCAGCCGCGTCCGGTACCCGCCGACCAGCCGGTAGCCCCCCGCGCGCCCGCGCTCCGCGTACACCGGCACACCCGCCTCGGAGAGCGCCTGCGCGTCCCGGGTGACGGTCCGCTCCGACACCTGAAGCTCCCGCGCCAGCTCGGACGCGGTCATGGTCGGCCGGGACTGCAGGAGGAGCACCATCTTGATGAGGCGGGCAGCACGCATGGGGACATGATGCCGGGACCCGCTGACAGCGAAGGGGGGCACGGCCGCAGCCGCACCCCCCTTCGTCGAACCGTGACCTGCCTACAGGCCGTAGCGCTCGCGCGCCTCCTTCACCGAGGCCGCCTTGACCTCACCGCGCCGGGCGAGCTGCGCCAGGGCCGCGACGACGATCGACTCGGCGTCCACGCCGAAGTGGCGGCGGGCCGCGTCACGGGTGTCGGAGAGGCCGAAGCCGTCCGCGCCCAGCGACGACCAGTCCTGCTCGACCCACTGCGCGATCTGGTCCGGGACCTGGCGCATGTAGTCGGAGACCGCGAGGACCGGGCCCTCGGCGCCCTGCAGCGCCCGGCGGACGTACGGCTGGCGCTCCTCGCCGCGCAGCAGGGCCGCGTCGGCGTCCAGGGCGTCACGGCGCAGCTCGGTCCAGGAGGTCGCGGACCACACGTCGGCGGCCACGCCCCACTCCTCGGCGAGCAGCTTCTGCGCCTTCAGGGCCCAGTGGATCGCGGTGCCCGAGGCCAGCAGCTGGATGCGCGGCGCGTTGGCCGCCGCGACCTGCACGCCCGCCGACTCCGCCGTGTTGAAGCGGTACAGGCCCTTGAGGATGCCCTCGTCGACGCCGGGCGCCGACGGCTTCGCCGGCTGCGGCATCGGCTCGTTGTAGACGGTGAGGTAGTAGAAGACGTCCTGGTCCTCGCCCGGGGCCGCCTCGCCGTACATCCGGCGCAGACCGTCCTTGACGATCGTCGCGATCTCGTACGCGAACGCCGGGTCGTAGCTGAGGGCGGCAGGGTTGGTCGCGGCGATGACCGGGGAGTGGCCGTCGGCGTGCTGCAGGCCCTCGCCCGTCAGCGTCGTGCGGCCCGCGGTGGCGCCGACCAGGAAGCCGCGGCCGAGCTGGTCGCCGAGCTGCCACATCTGGTCGGCCGTGCGCTGCCAGCCGAACATCGAGTAGAAGATGTAGAACGGGATCATCGCCTCGCCGTGCGTCGCGTACGACGACGATGCGGCGATGAAGTCGGCCATCGAGCCGGCCTCGGTGATCCCCTCGTTGAGGATCTGGCCGTTCTCGGCCTCCTTGTAGTACATCAGCTGGTCGCGGTCGACCGGCTCGTACGTCTGGCCCTTGGGGGAGTAGATCCCGAGCGAGGGGAACAGGCTCTCCATGCCGAAGGTGCGCGCCTCGTCGGGGACGATCGGCACCCAGCGCCTGCCCGTCTCCTTGTCGCGGACCAGGTCCTTGACGAGGCGGACGAAGGCCATCGTGGTCGCCACGTTCTGCGAGCCGGAGCCCTTGTCGAACGAGGCGAACGTCTTGTCGGCGGGGGCCGGCAGCGGGGCGACGGCGTGCGTACGGCGGGCCGGGGCCGGGCCGCCGAGGGCTGCGCGGCGTTCCTGGAGGTAGCGGACCTCGGGGGAGTCGGCGCCCGGATGTCCGTAGGGGACGACCCCGTCGACGAACTGCGCGTCGGAGATCGGCAGCTCCAGCAGGTCGCGCATCGCCTTGAACTCGTCCACCGAGAGCTTCTTCATCTGGTGGTTGGCGTTCTTCGAGGCGAAGCCCTCGCCGAGCGTGTGGCCCTTGACCGTCTGGGCCAGGATGACCGTCGGCGCGCCCTTGAACTCGACGGCGGCCTTGTAGGCGGCGTACACCTTGCGCGCCTCGTGGCCGCCTCGGGAGAGGTGGAAGCACTCGAGGATCTTGTCGTCGCTGAGCAGCTTCGCCATCTCGGCGAGCGCCGGGTCCTTGCCGAAGAAGTCCTCGCGGATGTAGGCGGCGCCGCGCGTCTGGTACGTCTGCACCTGGGCGTCCGGCACCTCGCGCAGCCGGCGGACCAGCGCGCCCGTGGTGTCCAGCTGGAACAGCTCGTCCCAGGCGGAGCCCCACAGCGACTTGATCACGTTCCAGCCGGCGCCGCGGAACTGGGCCTCCAGCTCCTGCACGATCTTGAAGTTGGCGCGCACCGGACCGTCGAGTCGCTGCAGGTTGCAGTTGATGACGAAGGTCAGGTTGTCGAGGCCCTCGCGGGAGGCGAGTGCGAGTGCCGCCGTCGACTCGGGCTCGTCCATCTCGCCGTCGCCGAGGAACGCCCACACGTGGGACGCCGAGACGTCCTTGATGCCGCGGTTGGTGAGGTAGCGGTTGAAGCGGGCCTGGTAGATGGCGGAGAGCGGGCCGAGGCCCATCGAGACCGTCGGGAACTCCCACAGCCAGGGCAGCCGGCGCGGGTGCGGGTACGACGGGAGGCCCTCGCCGCCCGACTCCTGGCGGAAGTTGTCGAGGTGGCGCTCGGTCAGCCGGCCGTCGAGGAAGGCGCGGGCGTAGATGCCGGGGGAGGCGTGGCCCTGGATGTAGAGCTGGTCGCCCGAACCGTCGGCCTCCTTGCCCTGGAAGAAGTGGTTGAAGCCGGTCTCGTACAGCCAGGCGGCGGAGGCGAAGGTGGCGATGTGGCCGCCGACGCCGTGCTTGCTGCCACGGGTCACCATCGCGGCCGCGTTCCAGCGGTTCCACGCGGTGATCCTGCGCTCCATCTCCGGGTCGCCGGGCGCGGACAGCTCGGCGGCGGTGGGGATGGTGTTGACGTAGTCCGTCTCGAGCAGCTTGGGCAGCGCGATGCCGTTGCCCTCGGCGCGCTCCAGCGTGCGGCGCATCAGGTACGCGGCACGGTGCGGCCCGGCCGCCTTGGCGACCGCGTCCAGCGAGGCCTGCCATTCGGCGGTCTCCTCCGGGTCCCGGTCGGGGAGCTGGTCGAGCGCGCTGGGCTGGATGGCCTGGGGGTCGGTCATGTCGCCGCCTTCCTCAGTCGAAGGGGGTTCCCTCATCGGCAAGGGTTCGGGGTTGCCCTAGGTCTTTGGCAGGACAGGGCGTGGAGCCCGGGTGCGGTGTCGTTGTGCGGCCCCGCGCGAGGTCCGTCGGCGACAATAACCCGCTGATCGATGATCGATCAAAGGGTTCCGGGAGAAAACCTCTTGATCACGAGAAAGTAGGCACCCGGTGCCTGTCGGACAGGCACCGCGTGCCGTACATTTCGACCGTTTTCGCAGGTCGGAGCCCACGTATGAGCGTGGGCACGCTCCCCTGGACACACCGGGCGGCCGCCCCGGCACCCGGCCCTACGGGCGGGGAGCGCACCCGAGGACGTGCGCCTTCACCAGCTCCGCGATCCGGGGATCGCGCCGCTTGAACGCGGCCACCAGTTCCTCGTGCTCCTCCGCGTACGACTGCTGCACGGTCCCCAGCCAGCGGATGGACAGCGCCGTGAACACCTCGATGCCGAGGCCCTCCCAGGTGTGCAGCAGCACCGAGTTCCCGGCCGCCCGCACCAGCTCCCGGTGGAAGCCCACGGTGTGCCGCACCTGCCCGGTGCCGTCGCTGGCGCGGTCGGCCTCGTAGAGCGCGGCGACGTGCGGTTCGAGCGCCGAGCAGTCCTCGGCCAGCCTCTGGGCGGCCAGTTCCGCGGCGATCGCCTCCAGGCCCGCCCGGACCGGGTAGCTCTCCTCCAGGTCGGCCGCCGTCAGGTTGCGCACCCGCACGCCCTTGTTCGGCGCGGACTCGATCAGCCGCAGCGACTCCAGCTCGCGCAGCGCCTCCCGCACCGGCGTCTGGCTGACCTCCAGCTCGGTGGCGATCCGCCGCTCCACGATCCGCTCGCCCGGCTGCCAGCGCCCGCTGACGATCCCCTCCACGATGTGCTCGCGGATCTGTTCGCGCAGCGAGTGGACGACGGGCGCGGTCATGGGAGCTCCTTTGAGGAGAGGCCGCACGGGCCCCCGGGGGCGTTTGACGTTTAGACAATACGGCCGTGAGCGCTTTCCAGAAGGGCGCGCGGGGATGCTTTTACGCAGGTGAGACGAGACTTACACGAGCGTGACCGGGGCCGGCCCGCAGGTCGGCCCCGAGCGGACCCGGAGCGCGCCGCAGGCGCCGGCGAGCGCGTCGAGGCCCACGCCGAGGACCGTGCGGACGCCGTTGCCCGCGTCGACGTCCCACACGTCCCCTATGCGGACGGTCACAGGGCGTCGCTCCCCCTGGAGATCGAGCGGTGTGAATGCAGTGGCGCACCCGGCGTCAGGGGAGTGGTGGGCGGAACCGGGACGAAAGCGCCCCCGCCCGGAGAACCGGACGAGGGCGCCTTGGCTGCCGGACCGACGGGATCAGAGGCCGAGCTCGACCTCGAACTCGCCTGCCTCGAGGATCGCCTTGACCGCGGTCAGGTAACGGGCCGCGTCGGCGCCGTCCACCAGACGGTGGTCGTAGGACAGGGTCAGGTACGTCATGTCGCGGACGCCGATGACCGTGCCCTCGTCCGTCTCGATGACGGCCGGACGCTTGACCGTGGCGCCGATGCCGAGGATCGCGACCTGGTTCGGGGGCACGATGATCGTGTCGAACAGCGCGCCGCGCGAGCCGGTGTTGCTGATGGTGAAGGTCGCACCGGACAGCTCGTCCGGGGTGATCTTGTTCGCGCGGACCTTGCCCGCCAGGTCGGCCGTGGCCTTGGCGATGCCGGCGATGTTCAGGTCGCCCGCGTGCTTGATGACCGGGGTCATCAGGCCCTTCTCCGAGTCCACCGCGATACCGATGCTCTCGGTGTCGAAGTAGGTGATCGTGCCCTCTTCGACGTTGATCCGGGCGTTGACGGCCGGGTGGGCCTTCAGTGCCTGGGCCGCCGCCTTCACGAAGAACGGCATCGGGGAGAGCTTGACGCCCTCGCGGGCCGCGAAGGAGTCCTTCGCCTGCGCGCGGAGCTTCATCAGCCGGGTGATGTCGACCTCGACGACCGAGGACAGCTGCGCCTGCTCGTGCAGCGCCTTGACCATGTTGTCGCCGATGACCTTGCGGATGCGGGGCATCTTCACGGTCTGGCCGCGCAGCGGGGAGGCCTCGAGCTTCGGGGCCTTCTTCGCGGCGGGTGCGGCCTGCGCGGCTGCGGCCGGAGCCGCGGCGGCCTTCGCAGCCTCGGCGGCGGCGATGACGTCCTGCTTGCGGATGCGACCGCCGACGCCGGTGCCCTTGACGGAGCCCAGGTCGACGCCGTTCTCCGCGGCGAGCTTGCGCACCAGCGGGGTCACGTACGCACCCTCGTCGGCGGGCTGCGCCGGAGCCGCGGCCGGAGCCGGGGCGACCGGGGCCGCAGCGGCCGGCGCGGGCGCCGGAGCGGCCGGGGCCGGGGCGGTGGCGACCGGGGCGGGCGCCGGGGCTGGAGCGGCGGGGGCCGGGGCCGGAGCGGCGGGGGCGGCCGGGGCCTCGGCGGCGGGCGCCGGAGCGGGCGCGGCCGGAGCCGGAGCCGCGGCCGGAGCTGCACCCGGGGCGCCGATGACGGCGAGCTTGGCGCCGACCTCGGCGGTCTCGTCCTCGGCGACCGTGATCTCGAGCAGCACACCGGAGGTGGGCGCCGGGATCTCCGTGTCGACCTTGTCGGTGGAGACCTCGAGCAGCGGCTCGTCGGCCTCGACCGAGTCGCCGACCGACTTCAGCCAGCGGGTGACGGTGCCCTCGGTGACGGACTCGCCGAGCGCGGGCAGGACGACGTCCGTGCCCTCGGCGGAGCCGCCGCCGGAAGCGGCCTCGGCGGTGGGAGCCGGGGCGGGAGCCGCCTGCTCGGTGGAGGGCTGGGCGGCCGCGGCCGGCTCGGGGGCCGGCTCGGCGACCTCAGCCGCAGGCGGGCTGGCGTCAGCCGCACCGGTGCCGTCGTCGATGACGGCCAGTTCGGCGCCGACCTCGACGGTCTCGTCCTCGGCGACCTTGATGGACGCCAGGACGCCGGCTGCGGGGGAGGGGATCTCGGTGTCGACCTTGTCGGTCGACACCTCGAGCAGGGGCTCGTCGGCCTCTACGCGCTCACCCTCGGCCTTCAGCCAGCGGGTGACAGTGCCCTCGGTGACGCTCTCGCCGAGCGCCGGAAGGGTTACGGAAACCGCCATGGTTTCGGTTGCTCCTTAACGATTGCGGAAGTCTGGGTCGTCGCTTCGACGTGGTACGACCGAGGGTCAGTCGTGCGAGTGCAGCGGCTTGCCCGCCAGGGCCAGGTGGGCCTCGCCGAGCGCCTCGTTCTGCGTCGGGTGGGCGTGGATGAGCTGCGCGACCTCGGCGGGCAGCGCCTCCCAGTTGTAGATCAGCTGGGCTTCGCCGACCTGCTCGCCCATGCGGTCGCCGACCATGTGGACGCCGACCACGGCGCCGTCCTTCACCTGGACGAGCTTGATCTCGCCCGCGGTGCCCAGGATCTTGCTCTTGCCGTTGCCCGCGAGGTTGTACTTCAGAGCGACGACCTTGTCCGCGCCGTAGATCTCCTTGGCCTTGGCCTCGGTGATGCCCACGGAGGCGACCTCGGGGTGGCAGTACGTCACCCGGGGGACGCCGTCGTAGTCGATCGGAACGACCTTCTGGCCGGCCAGACGCTCCGCGACCAGCATGCCCTCGGCGAAGCCGACGTGCGCGAGCTGGAGCGTCGGGACCAGGTCGCCGACCGCGGAGATGGTCGGGACGTTGGTGCGCATGTACTCGTCGACCAGGACGTAGCCGCGGTCCGTCGCGACGCCCTGCTCCTCGTAGCCGAGACCGGCGGAGACGGGCCCGCGGCCCACCGCGACCAGCAGGACCTCGGCCTCGAACTCCTTGCCGTCGGCCAGGATGACCTTGACGCCGTCGGCGGTGTACTCGGCCTTCGAGAAGAAGGTGCCCAGGTTGAACTTGATGCCGCGCTTGCGGAACGCGCGCTCGAGCAGCTTGGAGGAGTTCTCGTCCTCGACCGGCACCAGGTGCTTGAGGCCCTCGATGACCGTCACGTCGGCGCCGAAGGACTTCCACGCCGAGGCGAACTCGACGCCGATGACGCCGCCGCCCAGGATGATCGCGGACTTCGGCACGCGGTCCAGGACGAGGGCGTGGTCGGAGGAGATGATCCGGTCGCCGTCGATCTCCAGACCCGGCAGCGACTTGGGCACCGAGCCGGTCGCGAGCAGCACGTGGCGGCCCTGGACGCGCTGTCCGTTCACGTCGACGGAGGTCGGGGAGGACAGGCGGCCCTCACCCTCGATGTACGTCACCTTGCGGGAGGCGATGAGTCCCTGGAGGCCCTTGTACAGGCCCGAGATGACGCCGTCCTTGTACTTGTGGACGGCGGGGACGTCGATGCCCTCGAAGGTCGCCTTGACGCCGAACTGCTCGCTCTCGCGGGCCTGGTCGGCGATCTCGCCCGCGTGCAGCAGGGCCTTGGTGGGGATGCACCCCCGGTGCAGGCAGGTACCGCCGACCTTGTCCTTCTCGATCAGGGCGACGTCCAGGCCCAGCTGCGCCCCGCGCAGGGCCGCGGCGTAACCACCGCTACCACCGCCGAGGATCACTAGGTCGAAAACGGTGCTGGCGTCGTTCGCCACGTCACGTCCTCCATGCATGTGCGCCACGCCGGTCTCCAGTGACCGGTCGGCGGCTGGTGTCCGGCCGCTGAAGTCTCGGCCCTGTGGTGGGGGCCCTGTCCTGCCGAGCCCCATCCTCGCACTTGTCGGACCCCGACGAGACACGGGGCCGGGGTGTGAGACACCCCACGCTCACTTGTGACATGGGTGACCGGCCCCACCCGGGGCGCGGGAACTGCGCGACCGGCCGCATTCGGGCCGCTCCCGTCACATGACGGGAGCACCCGAGTGACCAGGCGCACAGTTCCCTTCCCGGATCGACTAGCCGAGGTCGCCGGCGGCGGTCAGCTCCGCCAGCCGCACCAGCGTCCGCACCGCGGTGCCGGTGCCGCCCTTAGGCGTGTAGCCGAACGGGCCGCCCTCGTTGAACGCCGGTCCGGCGATGTCCAGGTGCGCCCAGGTGATCCCCTCGCCCACGAACTCGCGCAGGAAGAGACCGGCCACCAGCCCGCCGCCCATCCGCTCACCCATGTTCGCGATGTCCGCGACGGTGGAGTCCATGCCCTTGCGCAGGTGCTCCGGCAGCGGCATCGGCCACGCCGGCTCGCCGACCTCCTCGGCCGCCTCGTGCACCGCCGAGCGGAACGCGTCGTCGTTCGCCATGATCCCGAAGGTGCGGCTGCCGAGCGCCAGCATCATCGCGCCGGTCAGGGTCGCGACGTCGACGATCGCGTCCGGCTTCTCCGCGGAGGCCGCCCACAGCGCGTCCGCGAGGACCAGCCGGCCCTCGGCGTCGGTGTTGAGGACCTCGACGGTCTTGCCGCTGTACATGCGCAGCACGTCGCCCGGCCGGGTGGCCGAGCCGGAGGGCATGTTCTCGGCGAGCGCCAGCCATCCGGTGACGTTCACCTCGAGACCGAGTCGCGCGGCGGCGACGACCGCGGCGAAGACCGCCGCGGCCCCGCTCATGTCGCACTTCATCGTCTCGTTGTGCCCGGCCGGCTTGAGCGAGATGCCGCCCGAGTCGTAGGTGATGCCCTTGCCGACGAACGCGAGGTGCTTCGTCGCCTTGCCGGACGTGTACGACAGCTTGACCAGGCGCGGCGCAGCCGCCGAGCCGGCGCCGACGCCCAGGATGCCGCCGTAGCCGCCCTTGGCGAGCGCCTTCTCGTCGAGGACCTGCACCTTGATGCCGTGTTCCTTCGCCGCGGCCTGCGCGATGCCGGCGAACGCCTGCGGGTCGAGGTCGTTCGGCGGCATGTTGATCAGGTCGCGCGCCCGGTTGAGCTCCTCGCCGACGGCGACGGCGCGCAGCAGCGCGGCCTTGTGGGCGGCGTCGCGCGGCTTCCCGCCGAGCAGGGCGGCCTCGGCCAGCGGCGCCTTGGCGTTCTTGGCCTTGGCGTCGCTGTTCGAGCGCGCGGTCTGCTTGTACGCGTCGAAGGAGTAGGCGCCGAGCACCACGCCCTCGCCGATCGCGCCGATGTCGCCGGCGTCGGTCACCGGCAGCGCGAACGCGGCCTTCCTGGCGCCGACGAGGATGCGGGCGGCGGCGCCGGCGGCCCGGCGCAGCGCCTCGGCCTCGTAGCCGGCGTCCTTCTCGGGCTCGGAGCCGAGCCCCACCGCGAGCACGAGCGGCGTCCTGAAGCCGGCCGGGGCGGGCAGCTTCGTCACCTCGCCCTCGGCGCCGGAAGCCCCGAGGGTCTCCAGAACGCCGGCGAGCCGGCCGTCGAACGCCGTGTCGACGGCTTCGGCGCCTGGGGCAACGATCGGGCCCTTTGCGCCCTTGGCGACACCGATCACGATCGCGTCGGCCCGCAGGCCGGGCGCCGCGGCGGTGCTGAGAGTGAGAGCAGTCACGGTGGTGAAATCTCGCTTCCGATGTGGAGTTGCTGTGGCCGGAGTGCGGGTCGACCGGGCCCGACAGCCGACCCCGGACGAGGGGTTGTCGGGTGCGGTCGTGTCCGGGGTTGCGTCCCACCGGCGCGGCGAACCGGCGTGGCGAATCCCGGGACGAGCGTACGCGTGCCTGTGCGTTCGCTCATGCACGCGAGTCTTCGCCCCTGTCGGTGGCGTCGTCTCCGCCGGACGATCCTCGCACTACCGTGACCGGCGCACACCCCTCGGGTTCCCCGCCCGCCACGGCAGCCCCGCGCACGACGCCGAACACGCCCTACCCGCCCAGGGCCAGCACCGTCAGCGCGGTCGTCGCCGCCGTCTCCGCCAGCCCGCCGAACACGTCCCCGGTCACTCCGCCGAAGCGGCGCGTGCAGTGGCGCAGCAGGAGTTCGGCGGCGACGAGCGCGAGGACGACCGCGGCGGCCGTGCGCACCCCGTCGGCCACGCCGGACAGCCCGCCGCCGAGGGCCGCGACGACGACGCAGACCGCCGCCACACACACCGCGCCCGCGACCGGGACCACCCCGGCGACCGCCGCGCCCAGCCCCTCCGGCCGGGCCGCCGGGACCCCGGCGCGGGCGGCCAGGGTGAGCGCCAGGCGCGCGGCGACCGCCGAGGCGACGGCGGCCACCGCGCCCCGCGCCCAGGTGTCGCCGTACGCCTGTGCCAGCGCGGCCGTCTGGGCGAGCAGCACCAGGACGAGTGTGAGCACGCCGAACGGGCCGATGTCCGACTGCTTCATGATCCGCAGCGCGTCCTCGGCGGGCTTGCCGCTGCCCAGGCCGTCCGCGGTGTCGGCCAGCCCGTCGAGGTGCAGTCCCCGGGTGAGCACCGCGGGCACGGCGGCCGACGCGACGGCGGCGAGCAGCGGGCTCGCGCCCAGCCGCAGCAGCAGCAGCCCGAGCCCCGCCGCACAGCCGCCGACGACCAGCCCGACCAGGGGCGCGCTCAGCATCCCGCCGCGTGCGGCCGGGCGGTCCCAGCGGGTCACCCGCACCGGCAGCACGGTGAGGGTGCCGAAGGCGAAGCGCAGACCGTCGAGGGGCGAGGCGGGGGGCGCGGCATTGGACATCGCCGCAGACTATGGCCTGGCCGTCGGGCGGCTCATGCCGGGGACCACCGCCGGCGCGGGTCCCGGACGGCGGGTTCCGGACGGCGGGTTCCGGACGGCGGGTTCCGGACGGCGGGTTCCGGATAGCCCGGACGCGCCGCCCGCGAGGCAGCGCGCCCCGCTCCCCGTGAGACTGGAGGCATGGGCGACTGGCTGCAGCGCAACATCGTCGAACCGGGCAAGCTCCCACTGCTCCTCGCCCTGATCGCGTTCGTGGCCACCTTCCTGATCACCCGGGTCATCACCCGCCTCATCCGGGCCGGCAAGGGCCCGTTCGGGAACGTCAGCTCCGGCGGGGTGCACATCCACCACGTGGTCCCGGGCGTCGTGCTGACCGTCGCGGGCGGGTTCGGCTCCGTGGCGAGCGGCCGGCACGGCTTCGGGGCGGGAGCCTTCGCGGTGGTCTTCGGCATCGGCACGGGCCTGGTCCTCGACGAGTTCGCGCTGATCCTGCACCTGGACGACGTGTACTGGACGGAGGCGGGCCGCAAGAGCGTGGAGGCCGTGGTCCTCACGGCGGCGCTGGGCGGACTGCTGCTCGTGGGCTTCTCGCCGTTCGGCGTCGACGGGATGAGCGAGGAGGAGCTCCAGGACCGGGGAAGCGTCCTCGCTACCGTCGGCGCCAACGTCCTGTTCTCGCTGGCCGTACTCACCAAAGGCAAGATCAAGACGGCCGTCTTCAGTGTGTTCGTCCCGCTCGTCGGGTTGGTCGGCCTGGTCCGGGTCGCCCGGCCCGCTTCCCCGTGGGCCCGCCGCTTCTACCGGCGGCGGCCGCGGGCCCGCGCGAAGGCGATGCTGCGCGCCTACCGCCACGACCGGCGCTGGGCCGGGCCCCGACGGCTGGTGGGGGACTGGCTCGGCGGGAAGACGGACGCGGAGCTGGCTCAGTCCGGCGAACGGAAGTGAGAGGGCCGGTCCGCCGCACGCGGGCGACCGCGCCGGTCCGTCGCGTGCGAACGCCGGGGCCCGTACGCGTGGCCCCCGCGCCCGCCGTCCGGCGGCGGACCGGGGGACTGCGGGTCCGGCGGTGGGCCCGGGGGCTGCGGGTCCGGCGGTGGGCCGGGGGACTGCGGGTCGGGTGACGCCCGGGGGGCGGGGGCCGGTTCCGGGCCGGCCCACCGGGGCCCCGGGTGGATCCGCCTGCGGCGCCATGGGCCGCGCGGGCGGGACCGGGCCGCCCCGTCGGACCGGTCCCGCCGGCGCAGGCACACGTACAGGACCGCGGTGGCCGCGATCGCGGCGAGGTGCTCCCTGCCGGCCAGGTTGTTCTTCAGCAGCACCTCCACCGCCATCGCGACGATCACCGCGGCCGCCGTCGCGTACGCGCGAAGGCGCCAGCCCAGGAACACCGCGAGGCCCACCACCGCCGCCGAAGGGCCGGTGTCCACCACCAGTGCGTCGGACGCGGGCAGGCCGAACGGGCCGCCGGGGCCGAGGGCCAGCCCCACGCGGGCGTACAGCGTGCCGGCGAGTGTGGCGGTGTACGCGACGAGGAGGGTGCGCGGCCGGCCCAGACAGAGCTCCGCGATCCCGAACACCAGCAGGATCTGCGCCAGCGCGCCCCAGACCGGCAGGTCGAGAGCGGGCACGAACAGCGACAGCGGTGTGCGCGACAGGGCGAGCCACAGCGGGTCCTCGGCCCGCACCGCGCCGAGGTCCTGCACAGGCCGGTAGCCCCAGGACTGGTTCTGCACGATCTGCGTCAGGGACGTCAGACACACCGCCGCCAGCGTCATCGGGGCCGCCCGCCACCGCCGCCGGGCCAGCGGGCCGCGCACGGCCCGGCACAGCGGCCCCCACTCGGCGCGGGCCCAGCGGGCGACCCGCCTCACCGCCGCGTCTCCAGGCGTCCGCGACGCGGGAGCCCCGGCAGCGCGGGCAGCCCGGGCGCTTCCAGGAACCCCTCGGCGCGCACCGACGCCACGGCGATGCGCGGCAGGTCCGCGCTCTTCTCGAACAGCAGGAAACGCGGCTCCCAGACCGGCCGGTACTTGGCGTTTGCGCGGTAGAGGGACTCGATCTGCCACCAGCGGGAGAAGAAGCACAGCAGCGACCGCCACAGCCGCAGCACCGGCCCGGCGCCCAGCCGGTCGCCCCGTTCGAAGACCGAGCGGAACACCGCGAAGTTCAGCGAGACCTGGACGATCCCCGTCTCCCGGGCCCGCCGCAGCAGTTCGACGACCATGAACTCGGTCAGCCCGTTGTCGCCCTGGCGGTCGCGCCGCATCAGATCGAGGGACAGCCCGTGCGGTCCCCACGGCACGAACGAGAGCAGGGCGCGCAGTTCACCGTCGGCGTCGGTGCACTCCAGCATCACGCAGCGCCCGTCCCGCGGGTCCCCGAGCCGGCCGAGCGCCATGCTGAACCCGCGCTCGGCGGCCCCGTCGCGCCAGTCGTCGGCCCGTCGCAGCAGGTACGCCATCTCGTCGGCCGGGATGTCCTCGTGACGCCGCACGCGCACGGTGTACCCGGCCCGGCGGACCCGGTTGCACGCCTGCCGCACCGTCCGCATGGCGCGTCCTTCGAGGGTGAACTCGGCGACCTCGACGACGGCCTCGTCCCCGAGCTCCAGCGCGTCCAGCCCGTGCCGGGCGTACACCGTCCCGGCCTCCTCGCTCGCGCCCGTCACCGCCGGGATCCATCCGTGCGCCCGCGCCTCGGCCAGCCACGGCTCGATCGCCCCCGGCCAGGCCTCCGGGTCGCCCAGCGGATCCCCCGAGGCCAGCGACACCCCGCCGACGACGCGGTAGGCGACGGCGGCCTTCCCGGTCGGGGACCAGCACACGCTCTTCTCCCGGCGCAGCGCGAAGTAGCCGAGCGAGTCCCGCTCGCCGTGCCGGTCGAGCAGCTCCCGCAGCCGCTTCTCGTCGTCCTCGGTGAGCGGGTCGACGGCCCGCCGGGAGCGGAAGGCGGCGTACAGGACGGCCAGCAGAAGCGCCGTGCTCAGCACGTTGACGGCGATGTCGACCCAGGTGGGCGGCGCGATCCCGGGGGCGCCGGGGCCGTCCGCCGCGACGGAGACCAGCCGCAGGGCGCCGTACCGCCAGCGTTCGAGGAACGTGGACGGCGTGGACGCCCGGTCGGTGACCGTCACCAGCAGCGCGGCCAGCAGCGAGGCGCCGAGCAGCCCGCCCGCGCCGACGGCCGCGGCGAGCCGCGGGTTGGACCGGTCGCCCTTGGCGTAGAACGCGCGCCGCCCGGCCAGCAGCGCGGCGACGAACGCGGCGGTCAGCGCGAGCGAGACCCAGTTCTGGGGATGGCGCCGGATCTCCGGGAGCGCCATGGCCAGGGCGAACAGCCCGAGGAAGGCTCCGCTCAGGACCAGGTTCAGGATCCATGCGGCCCGTTTGCGCCGCCCCATGGTGACGGCGAGGAACGCGGTGAACAGTCCGGACGCGAACCCGGCCGTCAGCAGGTACGGGGTGAAGAAGTCCGCCTGGTTGTGCCGCCGCACGTCCTGCCCCAGGGTGACCCACACCGCGCTGAGGAAGTTGACGGACGCGACGGCGCGCAGGTACCAGACGACGAAGGCGGCGGCGCCCCGGGTGTTGCCCATGAGCGGTGATCATATGGGTGCACTTGTGGAAAACCGCTCTTTTGGTGACGCCTGTCCCCTTTAGAGGCCTTCGGCCCCTTCCTGCGTCTGCCCCCGGGTCTCCTCCTGGGCCTCTTCCCGTCCGTCCTCCTGCGTGTCCTCCCTCGTCTCCTCGGGCTTCGGCTCCTCGAGCTTCGTCTCCTCGAGCTTCGGCTCCTCGGGCTTCGCCTCGTCCGGCTTCTCCGGAAGCTCGGCGGCCAGGGCCGCGGCCGCCCGCACCAACGGCAGGGCGAGCAGCGCGCCGGCGCCCTCACCGACCCTCACGCCCTGGTCGAGCAGCGGCTCCAGGGCCATCCGATCGAGCGCCTTGGCCTGTCCCGGTTCGCCGCTGGCATGCCCGGCCAGCCACCAGTCCGGCGCCCGGAACGCGACCCGCTGCCCGACGAGGGCGCAGGCGGCCGCCACGACGCCGTCGAGCACGACCGGCAACTTCCTTACGGCGCACTGGAGCAGAAAGCCCGTCATGGCGGCGAGGTCGGCCCCGCCCACCGTCGCCAACAGCTGCAACTGGTCGCCGAGCACCGGCCGCGCCCGCCGGAGCGCGTCCCGGACGGCGGCGCACTTGCGCATCCACGCCAGGTCGTCGATCGCCTCGCCGCCCCGCCCGGTCACCACGGACGCGTCGGTCCCGCACAGCGCCGCCACCAGCACGCCCGCGGCCGTCGTCCCGCCGACGCTGACGTCGCCCAGCACGACCAGGTCCGTCCCCGAGTCGGCCTCCTCGTCGGCGACGGCCACGCCGGCCGAGAAGGCCGCCTCGGCCTCTTCCGCCGTCAACGCGTCCTCGACGTCGATACGGCCGCTGCCGCGCCGCACCCGGTGCCGTACGACGTCCTCCGGGAAGGCGCCCGGATCGCAGTCGAGCGCCATGTCCACGACCCGCACGGGGACGTCGAGGCGGCGGGCGAGCACGGAGACCGGCCGGCCGCCCTCCAGGACCGCCCGCACCAACTCCGCGGCGCTGCCCGCCGGCCGGGCGGAGACACCGAGCCCGGCCACCCCGTGGTCGCCGGCGAACAGCACCACCCGCGGCCGCAGGATCGGCCGCACGGGCGACGAGCCCTGCGCCGCCGCCAGCCACTCACCCAGGTCGTCCAGACGCCCCAGCGAACCGGGCGGCACGATCTGGCGTTCCCGGCGGGTCTCCGCGTCACGGCGCACACCGCCGTCGGGACGCTCGATCAGATCGGTGAAGTCGTCGAGATTAAGCGAGCTCATTCGCCGAACAGTACCGGCACCGGTCGAACGGCTCCGCTCCCCGTCGTCACCACGCCCGCACGGCGTCATTGCACCGGCGGTCGCTATCCCATACGTTCCGTTTTGCCGTATATCGTCCCTCGTCCGCCTCGCGCTCCCGGAGCCGCTCATGCCCCCCAGGCCCGTCCACGAGCCGCGCCGCGACGACTGCCCCTGGTGCGGCTCGGAGAGCCTGCGCACCCGGCTGCGCGCACCGGACCTGCGCCACCCCAGGCCGGGCACGTTCGTGGTCGACGAGTGCCGGGACTGCCGGCACGCCTTCCAGAACCCGCGACTGACCGCCGAGGGCCTGGAGCTCTACGCCGCACGCGAGGACCACCGGCGGCCCACCCGCGAACGCCTGCGGGCGACGGCGCGCACCATGCTGCCCTTCCCCGAGCCGGAGAGCTGGCTGGACGTCGGGACGGGGGACGCGGCCTTCCCGGACGCGGCGAGGGACGTGTTCGCCTACACGGCGTTCGACGGGGTGGACCCGGCCCCCGTGGTGCGCTGGGCGCACGCGGCGGGACGGCTCGACGAGGCCCACACGGGACTCCTGACGAACCCTGAGACGCTGTCCCGGCTGCGCGGCCGCTACGACGTCGTCAGCATGCTCCACCACCTGGAACACACCCGCGACCCGCGGCAGGAGCTCGCCGCGGCGCTGACGGCCCTGCGCCCCGGCGGCCATCTGCTCCTCGAACTCCCGGACCCGGCCAGCGCCTTCGCCGCGGTGCTCGGCAAGTGGTGGCCCGACCACGACCAGCCCCGCCACCTCCACCTGATCCCGCAGGCCAACCTGCGGGCCGAACTCGAGGCCCGGGGCTGCGAGATCGTCGTGGCGGACCGCGCCGGCCCGCACACGCCGGGAGACCTGGCGGCCGCGGCCTCGCTCTCCCTGCGCAGGACCCGGCTGCGCGCGGCGGCCGGCCCGCTGATCGCCCTGGCCGCCGCACTCGACCACCTCCTCGCCCCGGCCCTGCGCCGCACCCGCTTCTCGAACGCCTACCGGATCGTCGCCCGCAGAGCCTGACCGACCCGGCCGGGGACCGCGGAACACGAGCCGAACGCGCCGTGCGGCGGCTCAGCCGCGGAGCACCAGCGCCTGGCCCGCCACCACCAGCACGACCTGCTCGCACTCCGCCGCGACCGCCGCGTTCAGCCGCCCCAGCTCGTCGCGGTAGCGCCGTCCCGACGCCGTCGCCGGCACGATGCCCGAGCCGACCTCGTTGGACACCAGGACGACGGTCCGCCGCGCCGAGCGCACGGCGTCCGCCAGCTCCCGCACCCGCGCCCGCAGCGCCTTCTCGCCGCCGTCCGCCCACACCGCGTCGTCCCACGCCCCGACCGCGTCCATCACGTCCGTCAGCCACAGCGACAGACAGTCGATCAGCAGCGGCGCCCCGTCCTGCGACAGCAACGGGACGAGGTCGCAGGTCTCCGTCGTCCGCCAGGAGCCCGGCCGCCGCTCCCGGTGCACGGACACCCGGGACGCCCACTCGGTGTCGCCGCCCCGGGTCCCCCCGGTGGCCACGTACCACACGCCGGGAAAGGCCTCCAGCCGCCGTTCGGCCTCCACCGACTTGCCCGACCGGGCCCCGCCCAGCACCAGAGTCCGGCGCGGCACGTCCGGCACGTCCTCGTACACGCCCACCGTCAGCGTCGTGCCGTCCGGGACCGCCCGCGCCCCCGCCGCCGCGAGCCGGCGGCCGAGCTCCGCGCCCGGCGGCACGTCGTGGTCCAGGTGGACGGCGACCACGTCCGTCGTCGGCCCCACCGCCCCGACCGCCCGCAGCTTCGCCAGCGCGTCCGGCCGCCCGACCACGTCCAGCAGGACCATGTCGTAGCGCCCGGCGTGCTCCGACCCCTCCTCCAGGCCGGCCGGCGCGCCCCGCGGCGGCAGATACAGCAGGCGCTGCCCGTCGGGCCCGGTCACCGCGTACCCGGTGCCCGGCGCGTCCATCGCCACCGCCCGCACTTGATGCCCCGTCGCCGTCGTGGACTCCCGCCCGTCCGGGACCCGGCCGGGCTGCGGCAGGCCGACCGGCACCTCCACCGGCGGACCGTCGTGCGGATGCGTCAGCAGCACCCGGCCCACCCCGGCCAGCGAGTGCCCCGCCCGCGCGGCGGCGAAGGCCGCGCCCGGCGTGAGGTCGAGCAGCAGGGCGCCGTCCACGAGCAGCGCGGTCGCGGCCCGCGCGTGCGCCCCCAGCGAGATCGCGCACACGGCGCAGGAGCATTCGGGGCGGGGCAGTCCCGCGGGGGCGCCGGTACCGAGCAGAGTGACTTCCACGGAGCTGATTTTCGCGCGTCCGACCTGGTCCCGCGCCTTTGGCCCGGCACTGTCCCGAACGGGCGAGATCCCGCGTCTGCGGCACGGGCCGCCGGACAGGCCCTAGGCTCAGGGCAGAAGCCGGACCTGGATCCGGCTTCTGCTCTGCACGTGGTCACAGCTGGGAGGCGTACATGGCGGCATGGACGTGGCGGTTCGAGAAGGCCGACGGGACGGAGGTCCAACCCGCGGTGCAGCCCGACGAGTTCACCACGCAGGGGGACGCCGAGTCCTGGATCGGGGAGGTCTGGAAGGACCTTCTCGAAGGCGGCGCGGACCAGGTGCGGCTCTTCGAGGAGTCCACCGAGATCTACGGACCGATGAGCCTGCGCGCGAACGAGGCGTAGCCGTACGGCGGGACGGCCGGACCCCGGCCGTCCCGCCCCCGTCCACCCTCGTCGTGCGGCGAGGGGCCGTTCACCCGAACGAGCGGATCCGGTCCGCTCAGCCGCGCACCCCGCACAGATGCAGCAGCGCCGCGACCTGCCGGTAGGGGTCGGTCCGCCCGGCCCGCTCCTCGGCACCGAGCAGCTTCTCGAGGTCGCCCGGAATCTCCGCGTCGTCCGCGGCCGTGTCCGTGAAGACCCGCACCCCGTACCAGGCCTGAAGCGGCGCCCCGATCCCGGCGAGCGCGTCGGTCAGCGTCGCCAGCCGGTCCGCCCGCACGTCCAGTCCCAGCCGGTTGCGGTACGAGACGGTGTCGAAGGATCCCAGCGCGCCCGCCCAGTCCCCGGCCAGGCCCGAGCGCATGGCCAGCGCGTCCGCGTTGCGCACCAGCAGCGACAGCAGCCCGCCGGGAGCCAGCATCCGCCCGAGCCCCGCCAGCAGGGCGTCCGGCGCCTCCACGTACATCAGCACGCCGTGGCACAGCACCACGTCGAAACTGCCGGGCAGGAAGTGCACCCCGGTGTCCCGGCCGTCGCCCTCGATGATCCGCATCCGCTCCCGGATGCCCTCGGGCTCGCCCTTGAGCGCCTCGCGGGCCACGGCGACCATGGTCGCGTCCTGCTCCAGCCCGGTCACCTGGTGACCGAGCCGGGCCAGCCGCAGCGCCTGCGTGCCCTGCCCCATCCCGACGTCGAGGACCCGCAGCCGCTGTCCCACGGGATAGCGCCCCGCCATCTGCTCGTCGAGCTGCCGGGCCACCAGCTCCTGACGTACGACGTCACGCAGCCCGCCCAGCTTGCTCAGCCAGGCCTCGGCCGCTCCCCCGGAGAAAGCCGCAGTGCTCAGAGCTGCGCTCCACGCTTGACCTGCGGCTTGGGCAGCCGCAGCCGGCGCATCTGCAGCGAGCGCATCAGCGCGTAGGCGACCGCGCCCCGCCGGTTCTGGTCGGGGAAGCGCTCGGCCAGCCGCTTGCGCAGCCGGAAGCCGGTCATGAGCGAGTCCAGCACGATCAGGACGATCACGACCAGCCACAGCAGCAGCGCGATGGTCTGCAGCGAGCCCACCCGCACCATGCTGAGCACGAGGATGACCACGGCCATCGGCAGGAAGAACTCCGCCACGTTGAACCGCGCGTCGATGAAGTCGCGCGCGAACTTGCGGACCGGCCCCTTGTCGCGGACCGGCAGATAGCGCTCGTCGCCGCCGGCCAGCGCCTTGCGCTGCCGTTCCATCTGGGCGCGGCGCTCGTCGCGCTGCCGCTTGGCGGCGTCCTTGCGCGACGTCGAGGTGTTGGCGACGCTGCGGCGCTGGGTCTGGGCCTCACTGCGCTTGGGCGTGGGCCTGCCCTTCTTCGCCTGAGGGTCACGGGGCTGCTTGGAGTCGGTCACCACCGCGTCGACGGGGGCCTTCTCTTCCTTGGCACGGCTACGGAACACAAAACCCAAGGGTAAGCGCTCCTGGGCATGGACCCCAGCCCGGACGGGAACGATCCGGCAACACCAGTCGTCTGTAGAAGGGACAGACCGGGCGAGAACGAGGAAGAGGGGCGAAGGGCGGCGCGTCGCGCACCCTGACCGTCACCTACTCCTCACGCCGGAGCCCGGGCCCCGTCAGTCGTCCTTGGGGAGGAGCGCATCCGCCCCCGAACAGTGCGTCAATGGAGGCAGGGCCCGTACTGTGGGTTCTGTCGCAGACCTGAGAGCCGGAGTCCGTCAGAAGGGGGCGCGCGAAGCCCATGAGCGGTGTCATGAAGCGTATGGGGATGATCTTCCGCGCGAAGGCGAACAAGGCCCTTGACCGGGCCGAGGACCCGCGCGAAACCCTCGACTACTCGTACCAGAAGCAGCTGGAGCTCCTGCAGAAGGTCCGCCGCGGCGTCGCCGACGTCGCCACCTCGCGCAAGCGCCTGGAGCTGCAGCTGAACCAGCTCCAGTCGCAGTCCTCCAAGCTGGAGGACCAGGGCCGCAAGGCGCTCGCGCTCGGCCGCGAGGACCTCGCCCGCGAGGCGCTCTCCCGCCGCGCCGCCCTCCAGCAGCAGGTCACCGACCTGGAGACGCAGCACGCCACGCTCCAGGGCGAGGAGGAGAAGCTCACTCTCGCGGCCCAGCGGCTGCAGGCCAAGGTGGACGCCTTCCGCACGAAGAAGGAGACCATCAAGGCCACCTACACCGCCGCCCAGGCCCAGACCCGCATCGGCGAGGCCTTCTCCGGCATCTCCGAGGAGATGGGCGACGTCGGCCTGGCCATCCAGCGTGCCGAGGACAAGACCGCCCAGCTCCAGGCCCGGGCCGGGGCTCTCGACGAGCTCCTCGCCTCCGGCGCCCTGGACGACCCGACGGGCATCGCCAGGGACGACATCCAGACCGAGCTGGACCGGCTCTCCGGTGGTACGGATGTAGAGCTGGAGCTGCAGCGCATGAAGGCCGAGCTGGCCGGCGGCCCGTCCGCGGGCCAGCAGGCCATCGAGGGCGGCACGGGCCGGCCGCAGTCCCAGCAGCAGCCGCAGGACACCCCGCGCTTCGACAAGCAGTAGCCCGGCGCCGGGGCCCGGAGCCGAGGAGGGCGACGTGATCGTACGGATCATGGGGGAGGGCCAGTGGCAACTGGCCGACTCCCACTTCGTCGAACTGAACAAGCTGGACGACGACCTCCTCGCGGAGATGGAGAGCGGCGACGAGGACGGCTTCCACCGCACCCTCGGCGCCCTCCTGGACGCCGTACGCCGCCTCGGCGCCCCCCTGCCGGACGAGGCACTGGAACCCTCCGAGCTCATCCTCCCGTCGCCGGACGCGAGCCTGGAGGAGGTCCGGGAGATGCTGAGCGACGACGGCCTGATCCCCGGGTGACGTCCGCGTCCTCCCGGTGACGCCCACGGCGCCTCGGACCCGTCGGGGCGCCTCGGTCCGGGCACGGTGACACAGCCCGTCCGGCGACCGGGGACGAGGCCCGTTCAGGGCCGACAGCGGGGTCCGGGGGCGCCGGCCCCCGGCTACGGCGAGGAAAGCGACGGCAACCAGAAAGTGACCCTCCTTTCCCGGGCCGAGTGCCGGCTCAAGGCCCACCCCCTGACCCTCGACGCCTTCCTCGCCGCGGGCGTCCTCCTCTGCATGCTCGCCGGCTCGCTCGTCGACCCGCACGGCGAGCGGAGCGTCAGCTGGAGCATCCGCACGCCGGACCCGCTCAGCCTCCTGCTCATGACCCTCGGCGCCGCGGCCCTCGTCCTGCGCCGCCGCGCCCCCATGACGGTCCTCGTCCTCACCGGCGCGGTGTCCGTGGCCGAGTCCGTCACCGGCGACCCCCGCGCCCCCGTGGCGATGTCCGCCGTCGTCGCCCTGTTCACCGTCGCCTCCGCCACCGACCGCCCCACCACCCTGCGGGCCGGCCTGCTCACCATGACGGTCCTCACCGGCGCGGCCATGCTCGCCGGACCGCTCCCGTGGTACGCCCAGGACAACCTCGGGATCCTCGCCTGGACCGGCATCGGCGCCACCGCGGGCGACGCGGTCCGCAGCCGCCGGGCGGTCGTCCAGGCCATCCGGGACCGTGCCGAACGGGCGGAGCTCACCCGGGAGGAGGAGGCCCGCCGCAGGGTCGCCGAGGAGCGGCTGCGCATCGCCCGCGACCTGCACGACGTCGTCGCCCACCACATCGCCCTGGTCAACGTCCAGGCCGGGGTCGCCGCGCACGTCATGGACAAGCGGCCCGACCAGGCCAAGGAGGCCCTCGCGCACGTCCGTGAGGCCAGCCGCTCCGCGCTCAACGAACTGCGGGCGACGGTGGGGCTGCTGCGCCAGTCCGGCGACCCGGAGGCCCCCACCGAGCCCGCTCCCGGCCTGGACCGCCTCGACGAGCTCGCCGGTACCTTCCGCAGCGCCGGACTCCCGGTCGAGGTGGCCCGCGCCGACCACGGGACCACGCTCCCCGCCGCCGTCGGCCTGGCCGCCTACCGGGTCATCCAGGAAGCCCTCACCAACGTCCAAAAGCATGCCGGACCGGCGGCGAAGGCCGAGGTCAGCGTCGTACGGGTGGGGCCGAACATCGAGGTCACGGTCCTCGACGACGGGCAGCAGGCGGACGACGCCCCGCCGGCGGCGGGCAGCGGCCACGGGCTGCTGGGCATGCGGGAACGCGTCACGGCCCTGCGCGGCACCCTCACCACCGGCCCCCGCTACGGCGGCGGTTACCGCGTCCACGTCATCCTGCCGGTCAAGCCCCGTACCGGCGCCGCCGAGGCGGAGACCCGCGCTGCCGGGAGCCGTGCCCCGCAGTCCGGCGCCGGGCAGCCCCCGCCCGGCCGGCTCCCCGCCGCGCGGTGCCGCCCCGCCCAGCCCGGCACGGACGCGCCCCGTACCGAGCCGCCCCGTAACGCCGAGCCCCGTACCGCAGAGGATCCCGCATGACCATCCGCGTCCTGCTCGCCGACGACCAGGCGCTGCTGCGCAGCGCCTTTCGCGTGCTCGTCGACTCCGAGCCCGACATGGAGGTGGTCGGTGAGGCGTCCGACGGCGCGGAGGCGGTGCGGCTGGCCAAGGAGAGGCCCGTCGACGTGGTCCTGATGGACATCCGCATGCCCGGCACGGACGGTCTCGCCGCGACCCGTCTGATCAGCGCAGACCCGGCCCTCGGCCACGTCAGGGTGGTCATCCTGACGACCTTCGAGGTGGACGACTACGTCGTGCAGTCGCTGCGGGCCGGCGCCTCCGGCTTCCTCGGCAAGGGCAGCGAGCCCGAGGAGCTGCTGAGCGCCATCCGGATCGCCGCGGGCGGCGACGCGCTGCTCTCGCCGACCGCGACCAAGGGGCTGATCGCCCGCTTCCTCGCCCAGGGCGGCGCGGACGACGACCACGACCC
The DNA here is from genome assembly GCF_044335095.1 of Streptomyces sp. NPDC020597. Classification (NCBI taxonomy): domain Bacteria; kingdom Bacillati; phylum Actinomycetota; class Actinomycetes; order Kitasatosporales; family Streptomycetaceae; genus Streptomyces; species Streptomyces sp. NPDC020597. The sequence goes on from NZ_JBIRUL010000006.1 coordinate 155,587, forward strand.
CGCCCGTTCCGCCCGGCTCGGCGCGCTCACCGTGCGCGAGCGCGAGGTCCTCGTGCTGGTCGCCGGAGGCCACTCCAACGACGAGATCGCCGAACGGCTGGAGGTCAGCCCGCTCACGGTCAAGACGCACGTGAACCGGGCCATGGCGAAGCTGGGCGCACGCGACCGGGCGCAACTCGTCGTCATCGCCTACGAGTCGGGCCTGGTGCGCCCCAGGGCGGAGTGAGGACGGCTGCTCCGGTGCGCGGTGGGTGAAGCCCTTTCCCTCGGGTCTGCGACCCCCGAAGGCTTTCCCTATGCTGGCATCTCAATGATCTGCGCAAGAGGGGGCGGGCGCGGTGGGGCTGCACAAGGACGACCCGAAGGCGCTCGGCGGATACCGGATCGTCGACCGGCTCGGGGCCGGCGGCATGGGCGTCGTCTACCGCGGGCGGTCCCGCTCGGGGCGTGAGGTAGCCGTCAAGGTGGTTCACGCCCAGTACGCGGAGGATCCGGTCTTCCGCGCCCGCTTCCGGCAGGAGATCGCGGTGGTCCGCAAGGTGAGCGGCGCCTTCACCGCCCCGGTCGTGGACGCCGACCCGGAGGCCGTCCGGCCCTGGATGGCCACGCAGTACGTGTCGGGTCCCGCGCTCTCCGCCCGCATCCGCGACCACGGCCCGCTGCGGGGCGCGGAACTGCGCCGGCTCGCCCTCGGCCTGGTGGAGGCGCTGCGGGAGATCCACCGGGCCGGCGTCGTCCATCGCGACCTCAAGCCCGGCAACGTCCTGATGGCCCACGACGGGCCGCGCGTCATCGACTTCGGGATCTCCCGGGCGGCGGAGAACCAGACGCTCACCGAGACCGGCAAGATGATCGGCACCCCGCCGTTCATGTCGCCCGAGCAGTTCACCGACGCCCGCTCGGTCGGCCCCGCCTCGGACGTGTTCTCCCTCGGCGCGCTGCTGGTGTTCGCCGCGACCGGGCGAGGCCCCTTCGACGCGGACAGCCCGTATCTGACGGCGTGGCGGGTGATGCAGGAGGAACCGAAGGTGGAGGCGGTGGCCGAGCCGCTGCGCTCGGTCCTCACCCGCTGTCTGGCCAAGGACGCCGACGGCCGGCCCGGGCTCGAGGAGCTGGCCGAGGAGTTCGCCCGGGTGCTGCCCGGGCCCGCGGCGGGCGACCAGGAGACGGTGTCCCTGCGTCTGCCACCGCCTGCGCCGGGCGACGAACCGGGCCGTCCGGCCGCGGAGTCCCGCCCCGGCCGCCGCTCCCTGCTGCGCCGGTGGCCGGTCCTGGCCGGGACGGCGGGTGTCCTCGCCCTGGCCGTCACCGGCTACCTGCTGCTCGACGTGACCCCCTTCAGCAGGGTCGAGGAGTCGAGTGACAGCAGCGGCGACGCACCCTCCGTCAGCCGGGACCCCCTGCCGAAGGGCTGGAGGCCCTGGCAGGCCTCGGTGTACGGCGTCGCCGCGACCGGGGTGAAGAAGCCGCTGGGCGGCGGGGCACCCGACAACGCCTCCCTGACCTGCGTGATGGGAAAGAGCGCCCTGTTCTGCGGCGGCGACGGCACCCTCCCGGTCCGGATCGACGGGGCGACCGGCCGGATCGCCTGGCGCGCCGAGTCCCTGCCGCCCGGCCTGTCGCAGGTGCGGTTCAACAGCGGGCTCATCGGGGTGCACGACGGCGTGCTGCTGGTGCGGGAAGTCGTGATGAACAAGGCGGGCAACGACCAGAGCGCCGCCCTCCTCGCCCTCGACGCCGCCACCGGCAAGCTGGTCTGGTCGCGCCCGATGCCGGGGACGGGCGCCGTCGACCCCGCTGTCGTCGGCGGCCTCCTGCTGACCTCGGACGGTTACCACGTCACTGCCCGCGACGTGCGCGACGGCGCCGTGCGCTGGACGGCCACAGTGCCCGCCGGGCCCACGTACCACTGTGAGTTCCAGGAGGCGGACGGCGTCCCGTACGCCGACTGCACCGACGCCGGCACACCGTCGCGCAACGTGTTCTACGCCGTGGATCCCGCCGACGGCTCGACCCGGAAGGTGAGCGTGCCGGACGGCGACCTCGACTACGTCGGCGCCGTCGGCGGCGACCTGGTCTTCGCCGCGCAGGTCCCGCGGGCCCAGCGGACGTTCGACGAGCCGGCGTACGGCGAGGTTCTGCTGATCGACCCCGGCACCGGCGCCGTGCGGAAGGCGAAGCTGAGCGGCAGCCCGCGCGGGCAGGCGGCGCTGGTGGGCGGGGTGCTCTGCTTCGCCAACTCCCGAGGGCAGCTGGTCGCCCACTCGCCCGGGACGGGCAAGCAGCTGTGGCAGACCTCGACGACGCTTCAGCAGCCCGGCAGGCCCGCCGCCGACGGACGGGGACAGGCGGTGTTCGCGGCCAGTGCCTCCGGACGGGTCGCCGCCGTCGACATCGAGACGGGCGAACTGCTGTGGGAGTCCGCCGCGCGGGCCGAGCAGGTCGTCGACTCCGGCTATGCCGCGCCGCGCGTGTTCTTCGACGGGCGCGCCCTGGTCGTGCTCAGCCCCGACGGGACCGTCTTCACGGTGGACCCCGAGCACCCCGACCTGGAACCCCGGTCGGGGTGACCCGGTGACCCGGTGACCGGGTGATCCGGCCATCCGGCCATCCGGCCGTCGGGGCGATCGTGCGATCGGGGCCCGGCGGCGGTCAGGCTACGGCAGGGCCAGCATCCGCTCCAGCGCCAGCTTGGCGAACTCCTCGGTCTCCCGGTCGACCTCGATCCGGTTGACCAGCTTGCCCTCGGCCAGCGACTCCAGGGTCCACACCAGGTGGGGGAGGTCGATGCGGTTCATGGTCGAGCAGAAGCACACCGTCTTGTCCAGGAAGACGATCTCCTTGCCCTCGGCCGCGAAGCGGTTCGCCAGCCGGCGGACCAGGTTCAGCTCGGTGCCGATGGCCCACTTGGAGCCGGCCGGGGCAGCCTCCAGCGCCTTGATGATGTACTCGGTCGAGCCGACGTGGTCGGCCGCGGCGACGACCTCGTGCCGGCACTCGGGGTGCACGAGCACGTTGACGCCGGGTATCCGGGCGCGCACGTCCTCGACCGACTCCAGGCTGAAGCGGCCGTGCACCGAGCAGTGGCCCCGCCACAGGATCATCTTCGCGTCGCGCAGCTGCTCGGCGGTCAGCCCGCCGTTCGGCTTGTGCGGGTTGTAGAGGACGCAGTCGTCCAGGGACATGCCCATGTCGCGGACGGCGGTGTTGCGGCCGAGGTGCTGGTCCGGCAGGAAGAGCACCTTCTCGCCCTGCTCGAACGCCCACTCCAGGGCGCGCTGGGCGTTGGAGGAGGTGCAGATCGTGCCGCCGTGCCTGCCCGTGAACGCCTTGATGTCCGCGGACGAGTTCATGTACGAGACGGGCACGACCTGCTCGGCTATGCCGGCCTCGGTCAGCACGTCCCAGCACTCGGCGACCTGCTCGGCGGTGGCCATGTCGGCCATCGAGCAGCCGGCGGCGAGGTCGGGCAGGACGACCTTCTGGTCGTCGGAGGTCAGGATGTCGGCCGACTCGGCCATGAAGTGCACACCGCAGAAGACGATGTACTCGGCCTCCGGACGGGCGGCCGCGTCCTTCGCCAGCTTGAAGGAGTCGCCCGTGACGTCGGCGAACTGGATGACCTCGTCGCGCTGGTAGTGGTGGCCGAGCACGAAGACCTTGTCACCGAGCTTCTCCTTGGCCGCGCGGGCGCGCTCGACCAGGTCCGGGTCGGAGGGCGAGGGCAGGTCGCCGGGGCACTCGACGCCCCGCTCGCTCTTCGGGTCGGCCTCACGGCCGAGCAGCAACAGGGCGAGCGGAGTCGGCTGTACGTCGAGCTCCTTGGGCTGGGCGGTGGTCACGACACGCACCCTTTCTACTTTTCGTCGAATTGACGTTATCTATCATAACCCGCTTCGCGGCACTTTCACGATGGTCATTGCGTCGATGTGACGTGAATCCCGAAACACGGACCGCCCGCCGGACCGGTGTCGGACCGGAGGGCGCTGTCCGCTCCACCGCGGGTGTGCGAGCATGAAAGACAAGAAGAGGAAAGAAACGGAAACGCGAGTCCTCGGCCCCGGAATGAATCCGCGGTCCCGGCGGTTGGAAACGTCGGCAAGCAGTCTCCGTACAACCCGGGAGAGATGTAGATGTCCGTATCGGACGAGAAGACCACTGTCAGCGACGGCATCCTCCTGTCCGACGCCGCTGCGGCGAAGGTCAAGGCCCTGCTCGACCAGGAAGGCCGCGACGACCTGGCCCTGCGCGTCGCCGTTCAGCCCGGCGGCTGCTCCGGCCTGCGCTACCAGCTCTTCTTCGACGAGCGTTCGCTCGACGGCGACGTGGTCAAGGACTTCGACGGCGTCAAGGTGGTCACCGACCGCATGAGCGCCCCGTACCTGGGCGGCGCCTCCATCGACTTCGTCGACACCATCGAGAAGCAGGGCTTCACGATCGACAACCCGAACGCGACGGGTTCCTGCGCCTGCGGCGACTCCTTCAGCTAGGACTCGCCGGTTCCCCCGCGAACCGCAGCCGGCACATGAAGGCGGCGGCCCCCCTCCGAGGGGACCGCCGCCTTCGTCGTCCGCTCCACCAGGGACGTCCCGTCCGGGACATTCCCTCCGGGCCCGCTCCGGGTCCGCTCAGGGGTGGCTCCGGAGCCTGTCCGTACCGGGCCGCCCCCGAAGGGTCACCGGGTCTCAGGGAGCCGGGCCCCCGGCTTCTCCAGCGGCACGCCCGCGCCGTCCGAGCCGACCACCTTCCGGGCGCCCAGCGGTGCGTCCAGCTGCACGACCTGGTGGTACTCCTTGGCGATCATGATGCAGACCTTGTCCGGCCAGGGCGTCTGCGTCACGGTGACCTTCACCTCGTCCTTGCTCTCCGTCGCCGTCGCCTTGTAGTCGGCGCACACCCCGCCGGTGAAGCCGACGGTCAGCTCCCTGCCCTCGGCGGTGTAGCCGTCCACCCGCACGTCACGGGTGTCCGTGGAGCCGGACGGCCGCGGCGTGGGGGCCGACGTCGTGGCGGACGTGAGGTACGCCGGTTCGACGGCCGGCTGCGCCACGGTGTACCCGTCCGCATCCCCCGCCGCCTGCACGGCGAACAGCCAGGACGGCACGAGGACCTGCCGGCCGCCGGAGGTGTGCGGGGCCAGCCCGAGCACCGCGTCCTCGACGGTCGCCGTCTGCCGCTTCGGAGCGGACGTCGACGTGCCGCACGGGCTCTCCAGCCGGTCCTTCAGCGGTACCGGGCTGGCGCAGCCGCCGATGCCCATCCGATGGTCGGACCCCGGCGCGGCGTTCAGCGCGTCCAGCGCCTCCTGCGCGCTGACCAGGGGGTACGTGTCGCCCTTGGCGGGCGGCTTCAGCTGGCCGTTCCCGGCGACGACCTCGCCCTGCGCGTTGACGCCGAGGCCGGTCGTCCAGCTGTAGGTCGGCAGCCCGCCGACCACGGGGTCGGCGTTCACCATGCGCTGCGCGCCCATGGTCAGGCTCGCGTCCACCTTGGCGTCGTCCTGCCCGAGGGCCTTCAGGACCGGTGCGGCCGCCTTCTTCGCGGCCGCCTCGCTCACCGGTTCGTCGGTGGCAGGCGTCGGGGTCCCGGTGCACTTGTCGCTGAACGAGGTGCAGTTGTCGGCGCCCGGGGCGTACCGGGTGAAGGTCCACATGCCCGGCGCCTGGCGGTTCACCCGCAGCGCAGGCCCGGAGCTGTCGCCGGCGCCGATCCGCCAGGCCTCGCCGTCGGCCACCGGCGTGCCGTCGACCCCCAGCGCCTTCGCCAGCCGGGCCGCCTCGTCCGCCGTGACCGCGCCCTTCGCCCAGTACACGGGCGCGGAGTCGGGACCGTCGGGCAGGGTTCCGGCGGCCTTGTAGGTCACCCCGTGGGGGTCGGGCTCGCCGGGGGCGATGCCGTTCGAGGAGCCCTGGGAGGCGCCCGTGCCCCTGGCATGGTCGTCCAGGAGGAGCGCGGCGGGGGAGCCGTCGTCCGAGGGCGATCCCGAACCGGCGCCCCCACCCGAGCCGCCCGCCGCGCCCGCGGTCAGATACGCGCCGCCGCCGCCCACCAGCAGCACGGCCGCCGCGACGGAGGCGATGAGCAGGGGGGAACGGCGCCGGGGGCCGGGGACCGGCCATCCGCCGCCCACCGCGCCGACGACGGGCTCCGTGCGACCGGGGCCGCGTCCGGCGTCCGCCGCCGCGGGCTCGTCCGCGACGCCCGCCTCGTCCCGGGCCGCCCCGACCGGTTCGGCGGCCGTCGCGGTCTCGGCGTCGTCCGGGACGGCGGCCTGCGCCGCGGCGCCGGCCTTCTCCCGGGGCCCGTCGGACGCGACCGGCTCACCAGGGGCGGCGGCGCCCTTCCCGACGCTGACCCCGTCGGCCCTGTCCGGGCCGTCGACCGTGTCCGAGCCGCAGGTTTCGCCCGAACCCTCGACCTCGCCCGAACCCTCGACCTCGCCCGAGCCACCGGCCTTGTCGGAGCCGCCGACCTCGTCGGGACCGCCGGCCGGGGCGGAGCCGCCCGCTTCCCGCACGGCCCCGGCCTCCGCCGCGCCCTCGCCCGGAGCGGCGGGCTCGGCATCCGCCGGCCCGGCCTCCTCGGCCTCGTCGACCGCTTCGTCCTCGGCGCGCGCGTTCTCGGCGCGCGCCTCCCCGGGCTCGGCTTCCGCCGGCCCGGCGTCCTGCGCCTCGGCGGAAGACGTGTTCTCCGGCTCGCGCGCGGCGTCGTCGTTCTCGGGTCGCTCGGTGTTCACCGCATCGCTCCTTCGGCTGCCCTGCTGTCGTACCCCGCATCCCCTTCACGAGGGACGCCGATGGGACGCGACAGGGGAGCGCGCGGTTCCCTTCCGCGCGCCCTACCGAAGGAAATACCGGGGGACTTCCCCGGGAGCCACCCGGAGTGATCCGAACGGCAGGTCCCAGCCCTAGTTGCCGTAGTCCGGCATCGCCTCCAGCAGCCGCGCCGACGTCGCGGGAACGTTCACGCCGTGGATGAGCGACGGGGAGACCGGGCGGGAAGCGACCTTCTCCGGGGCGGTCCAGTGCGGAGCCATCCGGGCGCAGTCACCGCGCAGCGACGCCAGGTCGCCGTCGAGGTCGGCCGGAACGGGGGCGTGGACCTTGAGGTTCGTCATACTCGAACGGTAGGCACGACGTGGCCCGCGAAGAAAGATCTACTATCGGGTAGTTTCCGCTGCTGCAGTGGCGCGAGCCGACCGGGTAGCGTGAACTGTCAATCCCCCTCCCCTCAGGAGAGTCCACGCCGTGCGCATCGCAGTCACCGGCTCCATCGCGACAGACCACCTCATGACGTTCCCCGGCCGCTTCGCCGACCAGCTCGTCGCGGACCGCCTCCACACGGTCTCGCTCTCCTTCCTGGTCGACAACCTGGACGTGCGCCGGGGCGGCGTGGGCGCGAACGTCGCCTTCGGCATGGGACAGCTCGGCACCGGCCCGATCCTGGTCGGCGCCGCGGGCGCGGACTTCGACGAGTACCGGGCCTGGCTCGACCGGCACGGCGTCGACACGGCCTCGGTCCGCATCTCGGAGACCCTGCACACCGCCCGCTTCGTGTGCACCACCGACGCCGACCACAACCAGATCGGCTCCTTCTACACGGGCGCGATGAGCGAGGCCCGGCTGATCGAGCTGAAGACGGTCGCCGACCGCGTGGGCGGCCTCGACCTGGTCCTGATCGGCGCCGACGACCCGGAGGCCATGCTCCGGCACACCGAGGAGTGCCGGTCCCGGGGGATCCCCTTCGCCGCCGACTTCTCCCAGCAGATCGCCCGCATGAACGGCGACGAGATCCGGATACTGCTGGAAGGCGCCTCGTACCTCTTCTCCAACGAGTACGAGAAGGGACTCATCGAGTCCAAGACGGGCTGGTCGGACGCCGAGATCCTGGCCAAGGTCGGCCACCGCGTCACCACCCTCGGCGCGCGCGGCGTCCGCATCGAGCGCGCCGGCGAGGACCCGATCGAGGTCGGCTGCCCGCAGGAGGAGGCCAAGGTCGAGCCCACCGGGGTCGGCGACGCCTTCCGCGCCGGCTTCCTCTCCGGCCTGGCCTGGGGCGTCTCCCACGAGCGGGCCGCACAGATCGGCTGCATGCTCGCCACTCTCGTGATCGAGACGGTCGGCACCCAGGAGTACCAGCTGCGCCGCGCCCACTTCATGGAGCGCTTCACCAAGGCCTACGGCGACGAGGCGGGCGCCGAGGTCCGCAAGCACCTGGCCTGACTCAGGACAGCCGGCGGACCACGTAGGCGACGCCTCGGTCCGCCGGCTCCTCACCGGCGTACTCCTGCCCCCGCATCTCGCACCACGCGGGGATGTCGAGCCGGGCCGCCTCGTCGTCGGACAGCACCCGCACCGTGCCGCCCACCGGCACGTCCCCGATGACCTTGGCCAGCTCGATGACCGGGATAGGGCACCGCCGCCCCAGCGCGTCCACCACGAGCGGGTCCGCCACGCGTGCGTCCGCCACCGGTGCCTCCGCCACCGGTGCCTCCGCCGCCGGTGCGTCCCCGGCGGGCGGGACCTCGCGCGGCTGCGCAGGACCGGGCTGCGGCGCGCCGAGTTTCTCCCGCACCGCCGCCACCGCTCCCGGCAGCACGTCGAGGAACCGCTCCACGTCGTCCGAGGCCGTTCCCGCCGGCAACGAGACCCGCACGTTTCCCTCACTCAGCACCCCCATCGCCCGCAGCACGTGGCTGGGCGTCAGCGTGCTGCTGGTGCAGGACGATCCGGACGACACGGAGAAGCCCGCCCGGTCCAGCTCGTGCAGCAGCGCCTCCCCGTCCACGTACAGACAGGAGAAGGTGACGATGCCGGGCAGCCGCCGACGCGGGTCCCCGACCACCTCGACGTCCGGGACGAGGTCCGCCACCCGCGCGCGGATCCGCCCCGTCAGCTCCCGCAGCCGGTCCGCCTCGGCCGCCGCCTCGGCCCGCACCGCACGCAGCGAGGCCGCCGCGGCCACGATCGCCGGAAGGTTCTCGAACCCGGCCGCCCGCCCCGACTCCCGCTCGTCCAGGGGACCCTGCGGCGCGAACCGGACGCCCTTGCGCACGACGAGCAGCCCGACGCCCGACGGCCCGCCCCACTTGTGCGCGCTGGCCGCCAGCAGCGACCAGGGGCCCTCCACGGCCGCCCACCCCAGCGACTGGGCGGCGTCCACCAGCAACGGCACCCCCGCCTCCCGGCACAGCTCGGCCACCGCCGCCACCGGCTGCTCGGTGCCCACCTCGTGGTTGGCCGACTGCAGGCAGGCCAGCGCGGTGTCGGAGCGCAGCGCGTCGGCGTACGACTCGACGGCCGCCGCGCCGGTCCGCGTCACCGGCGTCCGGGTCACCGCCCCGCCCTCCGCCTCGAACACCTCGGCCGAATGGAGTACCGAGGAGTGTTCGACGGCAGACACGATCAGGTGACGTCCGACCCGCCGGCGACCCGCCAGCGCGCCCGCGATCCCGGAATGCACGGCCCGCGTCCCGGAGGACGTGAACACCAGCTCGTCCGGCCGGCAGCCGACGGACTCGGCCGCCGCCTCCCGCGCCGCGTCCAGCAGCATGCGGGCCCGCCGTCCCTCCCGGTACAGCCGGGCGGGATCCGCCCACCCCTCGTCGAGCGAGGCCGACAGGGCCTGACGGGCGACGGGATGCAGGGGAGCGGCGGATGCGGCGTCGAAGTAGGACACACCCCAACCGTAGAACGTACGGGAGCTGAGAAGGGGCGCGGGGAACTGCGCGAACGGCCCCCACCGGCCCGAAGTCGCCATACAACCCGCATTGACGACCTATTAGGCGCCCGTCCCCACCCCTTCGGGGTGACCGGCGGCGCGTATGCCACCCTCCCCGCGACCCCCCGGAGGGCGTCGGCTAGGGTTTGGTCCGCATAAACATCCAAACCCCTGCCCGACGCAGGGCGGCGACCGACCAGCGAGAAGGCAGGCCGCAGCCAACCGCGCGGGCGAGACTCTCGGGAAGGCGCTACGTGAGTCCCAACGGCTCCGACCGCTCGCCGCGGCGCCCGATGCGGCGGAAGCTGCTGCAGGCAATGACCGCGGGCCTGGTCCTGGCGACCGCCACCGGTTGCACATACAAGGACTTCCCCCGCCTTGGTATGCCCACCCCGGTCACAGAAGAGGCTCCGCGGATCCTCTCCCTGTGGCAGGGCTCCTGGGCTGCCGCGCTGGCCACCGGCGTGCTGGTGTGGGGCCTGATCCTGTGGAGTGCTTTCTTCCACCGGCGCAGCCGCACAAAGGTCGAAGTTCCTCCGCAGACCAGGTACAACATGCCGATCGAGGCGCTGTACACGGTCGTCCCCATCATCATCGTCTCGGTGCTGTTCTACTTCACGGCGCGCGACGAGTCGAAGCTGCTGAGCCTCGAGAAGAAGCCCGACGTCACGGTCAACGTGGTGGGCTTCCAGTGGAGCTGGTGCTTCAACTACATCGAGAACGTCGCCGGTTCCAGCGGGGACGCGAAGACCGACGAGAACCTGGCCGCGATCCCGGACCGGTACAAGAAGGACTTCCCGGCCGACGCGGGCGGCGTCTACACCTGCGGCACCCCCGGTGAGCGGAACCCGCAGACCAACAACCCGGGCCCGACCCTCTGGCTCCCCAAGGGCAAGACGGTCCGCTTCGTCCTCACCTCCCGGGACGTCATCCACTCCTTCTGGGTGGTGCCGTTCCTCATGAAGCAGGACGTCATCCCGGGTCACACCAACTCCTTCCAGGTGACCCCCAACCGCGAGGGCACCTTCCTGGGCAAGTGCGCCGAGCTGTGCGGCGTCGACCACTCCCGGATGCTGTTCAACGTGAAGGTCGTCTCTCCGGAGCGCTACGAGCAGCACCTGAAGGACATCGCCAAGAACGGGCAGACCGGTTACGTTCCGGCCGGCATCGAGCAAACGAGCCCCGAGAAGAACCGGGAGTCGAACGTCCTGTGAGCATCCTCAACGAACCCCAGGGTGCCTCCGCAGCTGAGGACTCGTACGAGAACGAGCTGCCGGTCAGGCGCAGGCAGCCCGGCAACGTCGTGGTGAAGTGGCTGACGACCACCGACCACAAGACCATCGGTACGTTGTACCTGGTCACGTCGTTCGCGTTCTTCTGCATCGGCGGCGTCATGGCGCTCCTCATGCGCGCCGAGCTCGCCCGTCCGGGCCTGCAGATCATGTCGAACGAGCAGTTCAACCAGGCGTTCACGATGCACGGCACGATCATGCTGCTGATGTTCGCGACGCCGCTGTTCGCCGGCTTCACGAACTGGATCATGCCGCTGCAGATCGGCGCGCCCGACGTGGCGTTCCCGCGGCTGAACATGTTCGCCTACTGGCTCTACCTGTTCGGCTCGACCATCGCCGTGGGCGGCTTCCTCACCCCGCAGGGTGCGGCCGACTTCGGCTGGTTCGCCTACTCCCCGCTGTCGGACGCGGTCCGCTCGCCGGGCATCGGCGCCGACCTGTGGATCATGGGTCTGGCCTTCTCCGGCTTCGGCACCATCCTCGGCGCGGTCAACTTCATCACCACGATCATCTGCATGCGCGCACCCGGCATGACGATGTTCCGCATGCCGATCTTCACCTGGAACGTGCTGCTGACCGCGGTCCTGGTCCTGCTGGCCTTCCCCGTTCTCGCCGCCGCGCTGTTCGCGCTGGAGGCGGATCGGAAATTCGGGGCACATGTCTTCGACGCGGCCAACGGCGGCGCGTTGCTCTGGCAGCACCTCTTCTGGTTCTTCGGCCATCCAGAGGTGTACATCATCGCCCTGCCGTTCTTCGGCATCATCTCCGAGGTCATCCCGGTCTTCTCCCGCAAGCCGATGTTCGGCTACATGGGCCTGATCGCCGCGACGATCTCGATCGCCGGCCTCTCCGTGACGGTGTGGGCGCACCACATGTACGTCACCGGCGGCGTGCTGCTCCCGTTCTTCTCCTTCATGACGTTCCTCATCGCCGTCCCGACCGGCGTGAAGTTCTTCAACTGGATCGGAACGATGTGGAAGGGCTCGCTGTCCTTCGAGACGCCGATGCTGTGGGCGACGGGCTTCCTCATCACCTTCACCTTCGGTGGTCTGACCGGCGTCATCCTGGCCTCGCCGCCGATGGACTTCCACGTCTCCGACTCGTACTTCGTGGTGGCGCACTTCCACTACGTCGTCTTCGGCACGGTCGTCTTCGCGATGTTCTCCGGCTTCCACTTCTGGTGGCCGAAGATGACGGGCAAGATGCTCGACGAGCGGCTCGGCAAGGTCACCTTCTGGACGCTGTTCATCGGCTTCCACGGCACCTTCCTGGTCCAGCACTGGCTGGGCGCCGAGGGCATGCCGCGTCGTTACGCGGACTACCTCGCCGCCGACGGGTTCACCGCTCTGAACACGATCTCGACGATCAGCTCGTTCGTCCTCGGTCTGTCCGTGCTGCCGTTCTTCTACAACGTGTGGAAGACCGCCAAGTACGGCAAGCCGGTCGGCGTCGACGACCCGTGGGGCTACGGCCGCTCCCTGGAGTGGGCCACCTCCTGCCCGCCGCCGCGCCACAACTTCCTCACCCTGCCGCGGATCCGCAGCGAATCCCCGGCGTTCGACCTGCACCACCCGGAGATCGCCGCGCTCGAGCAGCTGGAGCACAGCGGCCACGGCGCCAGCGCCATCGCGGGCAGCAAGGAGGCCGGCAAGTGAAGATCCAGGGCAAGATGTTCGTCTGGCTGAGCGTCTTCGTCCTCGCCATGGCGGTCGTCTATGGCGTGTGGTCGAAGGAGCCGGCCGGCACCACGGCGCTCTTCCTGGCCTTCGGCCTGTGCATCATGATCGGCTTCTACCTGGGCTTCACCGCCCGGCGGGTCGACGCGGGCGCACAGGACAACAAGGAGGCGGACGTCGCCGACGACGCCGGTGAGCTGGGCTTCTTCAGCCCGCACAGCTGGCAGCCGCTGTCGCTCGCCATCGGCGGCGCCCTGGCCTTCCTCGGTGTCGCGGTCGGCTGGTGGCTGCTCTACTTCTCCGTCCCGATGATCATGATCGGTCTCTGGGGCTGGGTCTTCGAGTACTACCGCGGTGAGAGCCGCACCCAGTAGCACGCGCTGAACGCGGCGAGAGCCCGGACACTCCGTCAGGAGGGTCCGGGCTCACGCTTTTGCCGCAGCCGGCGTGCTCCGTCCGTGTCACTCAGCGCGCCGCCGCGGGGGCGGCTCCCTAGCGTGAAGCCATGAGCCACCAACCCCGCCCCCGCACCGTCGTCGGCTGCACCCTGCTGGTGATCGCCCTGGGCGCGGTCGCCACCGGCTGCGGCTCCGACGGCAACCCGCTCTCCGCGCGCCCCTACGACGCGACGGACCAGATCTCCTTCAACGCGCCCGACGGCGACGGCAGGAAGGCCGACCCGGACAAGCCCCTCGAGGTCACCGCCGACGACGACCGCATCACGGACGTCACCGCCGTCGACTCCACAGGCCGCTACGTCGCGGGCCGACTCTCCGCCGACGGCAGCCGCTGGCACAGCACCGAGCCGCTGGCCGCAGGAGCCCACTACACGGTCAGGGTGAGCACCGAGGACGACGACGGGGCGCCCGGCCGCCGGGTCCTCACCTTCGACACCGGCAAGCCCACCGTCAAGAAGCGGCTGGCAGTGGAGTTCGGCCCCGAGGCGGGCGAGTACGGCGTCGGCCAGCCCGTCGTCGCCAAACTCGACCAGCCGGTCAAGGACCCCGCCCAGCGGGCCGTCGTCGAACGGGGCCTGAAGGTCGACTCGACGCCCTTCGCACAGGGCGGCTGGCACTGGGTGGACGACAAGGAGCTGCACTACCGCCCCAAGGAGTACTGGCCCGCCCACGCCACCGTCCGCGCCCACAGCAACCTGGACGGCATCAAGATCAGCGACCGGCTGTGGGGCGGCCCGGTGAAGGAGCTCAAACTGACCACCGGCGACCGGGTCGTCGCCGTGACGGACGCGTCGACGCACTCCATGACGGTGTCCAGGAACGGCCAGGAGATCAAGCAGATCCCCGTCACCACCGGCAAGCCCGGCTTCGACACCCGCAACGGCGTCAAGGTCGTCCTGGGCAAGGAGTACTACGTACGTATGCGCGGGACCACCGTCGGCATCGCCGAGGGCTCCGCGGACTCGTACGACCTGCCCGTCTACTACGCCACCCGCGTCACCTGGAGCGGCGAGTACGTCCACGCCGCCCCCTGGTCCGTGGGCTCCCAGGGCTACGCGAACGTCAGCCACGGCTGCACCGGCATGAGCACGGCCAACGCCCAGTGGTTCTTCGACAACATCCGTCAGGGCGACGTCGTCCAGGTCGTCAACAGCAACGGCGACACCATGGAGACGTTCGGCAACGGGTTCGGCGACTGGAACCTGGACTGGGCCCGCTGGACCAAGGGCAGCGCGCTGACGGGCGCCAAGCAGAAGACACAGGCGGAGACGGCGCGGCTGAGCCCGGCGGCGGTGTGACCCGCCCGGGGCGCGGGGCCGACGGCGAACCGCGCCCCGCCCCCCGAGCCGCTACGCGCTCTGCTGGAGGGCCTTCGTGCGCAGCAGGGCAGCCAGCGACCCCGCGAACTCCACGGGCTCCACGGGCAGCGTCACAGCCGCGTCAGCGCGGCTCCAGGTCGCGAGCCACGCGTCCTGGGGCCGCCCGATGAGCAGCAGCACCGGCGGACACCGGAAGATCTCGTCCTTGAGCTGACGGCACAGACCCATGCCGCCCATGGGAGCGGTCTCCCCGTCGAGGACGACGACGTCGATGCCGCCCTTCTCGAGCTCCCGCAGCACCGCAGGCGCCGTCGCGCACTCCACGAACTCCACCAGGGGGGCGTCCGGCGCGGGCCTGCGGCCGGTCGCGAGCCGCACCTGCTCCCGCGTGTTGGCGTCGTCGCTGTAGACCAGCACCGTGGCGGTCGCCTGCATGCTTCCTCCGTGACATCAGCGTCGTACGGACAGAACCGATGCCGCGGATGCTACTCCCTCACCCACCTCGTCCACACCGCCTGGAACACCACTTCGATGGGCCATCCGGGCAGTACACACGGGGCGATCACTCCGAACGGCACCCCCCGGAGTGAGGGCGGGATAAGGGACCGACATAATGTCGGTCGTGGCGACAGCAACGACAGTAGAAACCGGGCACGCGCACCCGTCGGTCAATCGGCCGAACCTCACCAGCGTCGGAACCATCATCTGGCTGAGCTCCGAGCTGATGTTCTTCGCGGCCCTCTTCGCGATGTACTTCACCCTGCGATCGGTGACGGGTCCCGATCACTGGAAGGAGATGGCCGAGGCCCTGAACCTCCCGTTCTCGGCCACCAACACCACCATCCTGGTGCTCTCCTCCCTCACCTGCCAGCTCGGCGTCTTCGCCGCCGAGCGCGGTGACGTGAAGAAGCTCAGAATGTGGTTCATCGTCACCTTCATCATGGGTGCGATCTTCATCGGCGGTCAGATCTACGAGTACACGGAGTTGGTCAAGAAGGACGGGCTCTCGCTCTCCTCCGACCCGTACGGCTCGGTGTTCTACCTGACCACCGGCTTCCACGGCATGCACGTGACGGGCGGCCTCATCGCCTTCCTGTTCGTCCTCGGGCGCACCTACGCGGCCAAGAGGTTCACCCACGAGCAGGCGACCGCGGCCATCGTCGTGTCCTACTACTGGCACTTCGTCGATGTCGTCTGGATCGGCCTCTTCGCCACGATCTACCTGATCAAGTAGCCGGGCCCGCTCCCGCACCTCCACAAGCATCGACGCAGAAGATCCTGACACCGGGGTAATCCGTGAAAAAGCTCTCCGCACGACGACGCCATCCGCTGGCGGCGCTCGTCGTCCTAGTCCTCTCGCTGGCGTGCACAGGGTGGCTGTTCTCCGCGCTCGCGCCCGCGAGCAAGGCGCAGGCAGACGACACCGCCCAGTCCCTCGCCATCGACGAGGGCAAGAAGCTCTATGCCGTCGGCTGCGCCAGCTGCCACGGCACCGGCGGTCAGGGCAGCTCCGACGGTCCGAGCCTGGTCGGCGTGGGCGCCGCGGCCGTCGACTTCCAGGTCGGCACCGGCCGCATGCCGGCGGCGACCTCCCAGGGCCCGCAGGTGGTGAAGAAGAAGAACATCTACTCGCAGGCCGAGATCGACCAGCTCGCCGCGTACATCGCCTCGCTGGGCTCCGGCCCGTCGGTCCCGACCGAGGCCGAGTACGGCCCGGAGGGCGCGGACATCGCCAAGGGCGGCGACCTGTTCCGCACCAACTGCGCGCAGTGCCACAACTTCACCGGCAAGGGCGGCGCCCTGACGAAGGGCAAGTTCGCTCCGACCCTCGAGGACGTGGACCCGAAGCACGTCTACGAGGCGATGCAGACCGGCCCGCAGAACATGCCCTCCTTCCCCGACACCACCCTGTCGGAGCAGAACAAGAAGGACATCATCGCGTACCTGCACGCGGTCAACAGCAGCGACACCGACAACCCCGGTGGTCTGGAGCTGGGCGGCCTCGGGCCGGTCAGCGAGGGTCTGTTCGCCTGGATCTTCGGACTCGGCGCCCTGATCGCGGTCGCCGTCTGGGTCGCCGCTCGGACCGCAAAGGCCAAGAAGTCATGAGTAGCCAAGACATTCCAGAAGAGAACCTGCCCGTAGAGCAGGGCCACGCGCACGGCGCGGTGGACGTCGCGGACGAGCGGAACCCGTTCGCCGACCCCGGTCTGCCGCCCCACGAGCACCGCGTCCAGGACATCGACGAGCGGGCCGCCAAGCGGTCCGAGCGTGCGGTCGCCTTCCTGTTCACGCTGTCGATGCTCGCCACGGTCGGCTTCATCGCCTCGTACGTGGCGATCCCCGCCGACAAGTCGATCTTCGTGTTCCCGATCGGCCACCTCAGCGCGCTGAACTTCGCGCTGGGTCTGACGCTGGGCACGGCGCTGTTCACCATCGGCGCCGGCGCGGTCCACTGGGCCCGCACCCTGATGTCGGACGTGGAGGTCGCCGACGAGCGCCACCCGATCGCCGCGAGCCCCGAGGTCCGCGCCAAGGTCCACGCGGACTTCCGGCAGGGCGCCAAGGAGTCCGCGTTCGGCCGCCGCAAGCTGATCCGCAACACGCTGTTCGGCGCGGTCGCCCTGGTGCCGCTCTCCGGAGTCGTGCTGCTGCGCGACCTCGGCCCGCTGCCCGAGGACAAGCTGCGGCACACGCTGTGGGCCAAGGGCAAGCTGCTCGTCAACATGAACACGAACGAGCCGCTGCGTCCCTCGGACGTGGCCGTCGGTTCTCTCACCTTCGCCAAGCCCGAGGGCCTGGAGGAGCACGACGAGGACTTCCAGAACGAGATCGCCAAGGCGGCCCTGATGATCGTCCGGCTCCAGCCGGAGAACATCAAGGACAAGCGCGAGCTCGAGTGGTCGCACGACGGCATCGTGGCGTACTCGAAGATCTGCACCCACGTCGGTTGCCCGATCTCCCTGTACGAGCAGCAGACGCACCACGTGCTGTGCCCCTGCCACCAGTCCACCTTCGACCTCTCCGACGGCGCCCGAGTGATCTTCGGTCCCGCCGGTCACGCCCTGCCGCAGCTGCGCATCGGCGTGAACGACGAGGGCTACCTCGAGGCGCGCGGCGACTTCGAGGAGCCCGTCGGTCCTGCTTTCTGGGAGCGCGGATGAGCACCACAGAGAACCACGAGAGCAACGAGTCCCGCGCACGCGGGAAGGCTCCGGCCGGCGAGCGGATCGCCGACTGGGCCGACGGCCGGCTCGGGATCTACTCCCTCGCCAAGGCCAACATGCGCAAGATCTTCCCCGACCACTGGTCGTTCATGCTGGGCGAAGTGTGCATGTACAGCTTCATCATCATCATCCTGACGGGTGTGTACCTGACGCTGTTCTTCCACCCGTCGATGAACGAGGTGGAGTACCACGGCAGTTACGTCCCGCTCCAGGGACAGCTGATGTCCGAGGCGTTCAACTCGACCCTGCACATCTCCTTCGACGTGCGCGGCGGTCTGCTCATCCGGCAGATCCACCACTGGGCGGCGCTGATCTTCCTCGCCGGCATGTTCGTGCACATGATGCGCGTGTTCTTCACGGGTGCGTTCCGCAAGCCGCGTGAGGTCAACTGGCTGTTCGGCTTCCTGCTGTTCGTCCTCGGCATGTTCACCGGTTTCACCGGTTACTCGCTCCCGGACGACCTGCTCTCCGGCACCGGTGTCCGCTTCACGCAGGGCGCGATCCTGTCGATGCCGGTCGTCGGCACGTACATCTCGTTCTTCCTCTTCGGCGGCGAGTTCCCCGGCCACGACTTCGTGGCGCGGTTCTACTCGATCCACATCCTGCTGCTGCCCGGCATCATGCTGGGCCTGATGGTGGGCCACCTGATCCTGGTCTTCTACCACAAGCACACGCAGTTCGCGGGCCCCGGAAAGAGCAACAAGAACGTCGTCGGCATGCCGCTGCTGCCCGTGTACATGGCGAAGGCCGGAGGCTTCTTCTTCCTGGTCTTCGGCGTCATCGCGGTCATCGCGGCGATCGCGCAGATCAACCCGATCTGGGCGATGGGCCCCTACCGTCCGGACCAGGTGTCGACCGGCGCCCAGCCCGACTGGTACATGGGCTTCGCCGAGGGCCTGATCCGCTTCATGCCGGGCTGGGAGATCAACCTCTGGGGTCACACGCTCGTCCTGGGCGTCTTCATCCCGCTGGTCCTGTTCGGCGTGGTCCTCGCGGCGCTGGCGCTCTACCCGTTCATCGAGTCCTGGATCACCGGCGACAAGCGCGAGCACCACATCCTGGACCGCCCGCGCAACGCCCCGACCCGTACGGCGCTCGGCGTCGCCTGGGTCACGATGTACATGATCACGCTGGTCGGCGGTGGCAACGACCTGTGGGCCACCCACTTCCACCTGTCGATCAACTCGATCACCTGGTTCGTCCGGATCTTCTTCTTCGTCGGACCGGTCCTCGCGTACATCCTCACCAAGCGGATCTGTCTCGGTCTGCAGCGCCGCGACAAGGACAAGGTGCTGCACGGCCGGGAGACCGGCACCATCAAGCGCCTGCCGCACGGTGAGTTCATCGAGATCCACGAGCCGCTCAGCCAGGAGCAGCTGCACACGCTCACGGCGCACGAGCAGTACGAGCCGGCCGCGATCGGCGCCACGGTCGACGACAACGGCGTCGAGCGCAAGGTGACGGGCAAGGAGAAGCTCCGCGCCAAGATCAGCGGAGCGTACTTCGGCGAGGACCAGCAGATCCCGAAGCCCACCGTCGAGGAGTACAAGGAGATCACGAGCGGCCACGGCCACCACTGATCGTCGAGGCGTCGCCACGCCACGGTGTAAGGGCCCCGTCCGGTTGTCGGACGGGGCCCTTTGCCGTGCCCGTCGGCTGGATAGGGTGGGCACACACGTCTTCCACGGCACCCACGGAAGATCCGTACGACACCCAGGAGCGGCTGATGAGCGCTGTGACCCCCGCTGGAGGCGACACCGCGGCGGGCCGTTCCTGGCCCGAGGTGCTGAACGGCCTGCTCTACGGCCGCGACCAGGGTGCGGACGCCACGTTCTGGGCGCTGGACCGGATCATGCGCGGCGAGGCCACCGACGCGCAGATCGCCGGATTCGTGGTGGCGCTGCGGGCCAAGGGCGAGACCGTCGAGGAGATCAACGGGCTGGTCCGGGCGATGTACGAGCACGCCAACCTGATCGAGGTGCCGGGGCCGACCGTGGACATCGTCGGCACGGGCGGCGACGGCGCGAAGACGGTCAACATCTCCACGATGTCGGCGATCGTCGTGGCCGGGGCGGGCGCCACCGTCGTCAAGCACGGCAACCGGGCCGCGTCCTCCGCGTCCGGCGCGTCGGACGTGCTGGAGAAGCTCGGCGTCAACCTCGAACTGACCCCGCGCCGGGTGGCCGAGGTGGCGCAGGAGGCCGGGATCACCTTCTGCTTCGCGATCAAGTTCCATCCGGCGCTGCGTCATGTCGGCGCTGCGCGCGGCCAGTTGGGCATCCGCACGGTGTTCAACATCCTCGGCCCGCTGACCAACCCCGCCAGGGTGCGGGCACAGGCCGTCGGCGTCGCCGATCCGCTCATGGCGCCGGTCGTCGCGGGCGTCTTCGCCGAGCGCGGCAACTCGTCCCTGGTCTTCCGGGGTGACGACGGCCTCGACGAGCTGACCACGACGGCCACCTCCCGGGTCTGGGTGGTGCGCGACGGCAAGGTCACCGAGGAGTCCTTCGACCCGCGCGACGTCGGCCTGGACCTGGTGCCGGTGGAGGCCCTGCGGGGCGGGGACCCCTCGTACAACGCCGAGGTCGCCCGCCGTCTGCTGGAGGGCGAGCGCGGTCCGGTGCGCGACGCCGTGGTGCTGAACTCGGCGGCGGCGCTCGTGGCGCTCGAGCCGGGCGGCGGGACGCTGGCCGAGGAGATCCGGGCCGGCATGGCGCGGGCCGCGGAGTCGCTGGACTCCGGCGCGGCCAAGCGGGCGCTGGAGCGTTGGGTGGCCGCCAGCAACGCCTGACGCCGGTGAGACGCGGTCCCGCCATCCGGACACGGGTTGCGGGACCGTGATCGGCTCGCGTAGGTTCCTGTACCAGGTCATGAGTGACAGTCATGAGGCCCCGGCCGACTGTCCGGCAACCCTCCGTCCGTGGCGGGGTGCCCCGGGTGAAGACCAGGCCGTGGGCAACGAGGTCCACGGCAAGCGCGGATCCCTCGCACTCTTTCGAGTGAGAACGCCAGGGGTCCTGGGTCGTCCGAGGGAGTCTCCTGTGAGCAAGCGAATGCGCTAGGGCGTAGAGCCCCGCCTCCGCACCCCCCTTTCATCTTCCTCCGTGCTCGAGCCATGTCCGCTCGCACGGCGGTTCCCCCTTTCCTCTCACGGGAGTTCGCCATGTCCGTCTCCACCGCTGCCGCCCTCCGCCCTGTTTGTGCCCCCCTGGATGTTCTGGGCCGGGATGTCACCGTTCCGCTCGTCACCGGCGGCGAGGTCGCCTACGCGGCCCTCGACTACGCCGCCAGCGCCCCCGCCCTCCAGCGCGTCTGGGACGACGTCGCCGCCTACGCGCCGTACTACGGCAGCGTGCACCGCGGCGCGGGGTACCTCTCCCAGCTCTCCACGGACCTCTTCGAGAACGCCCGCAGGACCGTCGCCGAGTTCCTCGACTGCCGCCCCGACGACCAGCTGGTCTTCACCCGCTCGACGACGGACTCGCTCAACCTGCTGGCACGCGCCCTGCCCGCCGACTGCCAGGTCTTCGTCTTCGAGACCGAGCACCACGCCGCGCTGCTGCCCTGGCAGGACGCCCGGGTCGGCTACCTCGACGCCCCGCGCACCCCGGGCCAGGCAGTGGAGACCCTGGAGCGCGCCCTGGCCGCCCGGGACCCGCACAGCCCGGCGTTGGTCTGCGTCACCGGCGCCTCGAACGTCACCGGTGAGCTGTGGCCGGTGCGCGAGCTGGCGGCGGCTGCGCACGCCCACGGCGCCCGGATCGTCCTCGACGCCGCCCAGCTGGCCCCGCACCACCCGGTGTCGGTGCAGGACCTCGACGTCGACTGGATCGCCTTCTCCGGCCACAAGCTGTACGCCCCCTTCGGCTCCGGCGTGCTGGCCGGCCGCGCGGACTGGCTGGCCGCGGCGGACCCCTATCTCGCGGGCGGCGGCGCCAGCCGCAAGGTCACCCGGCGCGAGGACGGGGGAGTGGACGTGGAGTGGCACGAGAGCGCGGCCCGCCACGAGGCCGGCTCCCCGAACGTGATCGGCGCCTACTCCATCGCGTCGGCCTGCAGGGCCCTCACCGAGGCCGGCTTCGACACCCTGGTGGCACGCGAGCGGCACCTGATCGAGAAGGTGCGCACCGGCCTCGCGGAGGTCCCGGAGGTGCGGATCCTGTCCCTCTTCGGCGACGACGCGCCGCGCGTCGGCGTGATCTCCTTCGTCGTCGAGGGCTGGAACAGCTCCCACCTCGCCGCGGCCCTGTCCGCCGAGTACGGCATCGGCGTCCGCGACGGCCTCTTCTGCGCCCACCCCCTGGTCCGCACCCTCCTGGGCGGCGCCCCCGAGGCGCAGGGCGAGTGCGGCGCCCCCGACGCGGCTCCGGGCGAGAGGTCCCTCAACGCCATCCGGGTGAGCTTCGGCGCGGGCACCCCCGACGAGCACGTCGAACGCTTCGTGACCGCGGTCCGCGAGCTGGTGACCGAGGGAGCGAAGTGGCGGTACCGCACGGAGAACGGCCGCTGCGTCCCCGCACTGAACTGACCCCTGCCCACCACCCGCCCAGCCACATGGAACCGTCACGCGCCCACGCCCCGCAGGCTTCCCCTCGCGGGGCGCCGCGGGGGACGGCTCGTTCGGCTCCCCGGCCGGGGCCGTCTCCTTCAGGGGCGCGGGGAACTGCGCGACCAGCCACATCGAACGATCACCCGCCCGCGTCCCCCAGGGCCCCTCGCGGGGCGCCGCGGGAGACGGCTCGTTCGGCTCCCCGGCCGGGTTCGTCTCCTTCAGGGGCGCGGGGAACGGCGCGCCCAGCCACATCGAACGATCACCCGCCCGCGTCCCCCAGGGCCCCTCGCGGGGCGCCGCGGGGGACGGCTCGTTCGGCTCCCCGGCCGGGTTCGTCTCCTTCAGGGGCGCGGGGAACTGCGCGACCACCCGCCCAACCGGCGGAGCCCCCCGCTACGAGTCCAAGCCGATGGCGAACGCCGCTTCGAGGTCGTGCTGCGAGTACGTGCGGAACGCGACGTGGGTGTCCGTCCCCTCGACTCCGGGGATCTTGCTGATGCTGCCCGGGATGACCTCGGCGAGGTCCTCGTGCTGCTTCACCCGGACCATCGCGATGAGGTCGTAGGTCCCCGTGACGGAGAAGACCTCGCTCACGGACTCCAGCGAGGCGATCCGCTCGGCGATCTCGGGGATCCGGTCCACGCTGGTCTTGATGAGGACGATCGCGGTGATCACGGCTGGTTCTCTCCCTCGGAGGCCGGAGCTGGGGCGGCCTTCACTCTAGCCGCCCGCCCGTCGCCCGCCGCCGCCCTGCCCGGGCGGTCCGTGGGGCCTTTCCCGATCCCGAAACGGGCCCACGCGTAGAGGAGCCCGAGGCCGAAACCCACCAGGTGCGCCAGATACGCCACCCCCGGACCCCTGGGCGCCTGTCCCGCCGCCGCCCACTGCAGGGCCGCCCAGAAGGGCAGCAGCACCCAGGCCGGGAAGCGCAGCGGGAGGAAGAACAGGAACGGAAGGAGGCTGGTGACCCGCGCCCGGGGGAAAAGGTACAGAAACGCGCCGAGCACCGCGGAGACCGCTCCGGAGGCGCCGACCAGGGACTGCGACGACCCGGCGTTGGCGGCGGCGTAGCCCAGCAGGGCCAGATAGCCGCAGCCGACGGTGAAGAGCGCGAACTCGGCGCGGCCCATCCGGTCCTCCGTCATCGCCCCGAAGACGTAGAGGAAGAGCATGTTGCCCAGCAGGTGCACCCAGCTGCCGTGGACGAAGAGGGCGGTCGCGGGGGTGAGGACGGCCCGGGGCGCGCCCGTGAAGAGCTCGGCGGGCACCACGCCCCAGCGCCGGAAGTAGGCCCGCTGGGCGGCCGCGAGCTCGTCGCCGGCCCCGTACGCCGGATCGAGGCCCGAGGCGGGGCTGATCAGGAAGATCAGACAGCACAGGGCGATCAGTCCGTAGGTCACCGGCGCCGAGGGGTTCCTGAGCGCCCTGCCGACCGCCCTGTTCCCGTTCCAGTTGCTGATCATGGGTACAGAGCATGACGTAACGGGACGCACGTGCCCGGAGCGCCTCGCCGCCGGTCGGCCCCCGTGGACGGACGGGCGGAGGGTACCCGCCAGGCCGTAGGGTTACGAGCCACACGCACGGGGGAGCCTCCGGCCCGACCCGGCACAGCGAGCACGACACCAGAAGGAAGTGGAAAGTCACGATGACGGTTCCCCTGCCGACCGCCGCCACGCGGTGGCGCTGCACTCTCTGCGGCAACCTCACGCGGTTCGACGTGACGCGCTCGTCGAAGGTCGTCGAGTACGTGCACCTGGACCTCGCGGGCGAGCCGAAGGTCGAGGAGCGCGAGGTGGTCAGTGAGACCATCGAGTCGGTGCGTTGTCGCTGGTGCAACGCCGTGGACCAGGTGGAACTCGTGGATCGGCCGGGCGCCGGTTCCTGACGACGGGGTCCCCCCGCTCGAGCGACGTCGAGAGTGGGGGCGGGCTCCCACAGTATTGGGGTGTGACGGATGGTGGAGAGCGCAGGCGGGGGGCCGGGCGACGGCGCCGCCGAGATGCTCGACCGTCCGCTGCCGGACGGCGTGCGGCGCAGGGTCGTCACGATCGTCTCCGACGGCTTCGGCGGACTGACCGTCGGTGAACTGCCCGCCCAGTTGCGTCAGTACGCCCGTTTCGCGCCCAACCGGCGCGCCAAGTTCGCGGGCAACGCGATGGCGGCCGCGCTGGAGACCGATTCGCTGTTCAGGCAGCGCATCGCCGAGAAGTTCAGAGAGGCCCAGCCGGAACTGTCCGGCGCCCTCGACTCCGGTGCCCCCACCCCGGCCGCGGACCCGCTCGACGTGGCGGCCGCGGCCTATGTTCTGCGGCCCGTCGGCTGGGTGAAGCTGGTGGCGTCGGCCGGCGAGGAGGCCCAGCGGGCCGACGCCGAGCGGGCCGACGAGGAGAGCCGCGCCGAACTGGAGCGGCTGCGCGAGGAGCTCGAGCGGGCGCGTGAGCAGACCCGGGCGGACACCGAGCGGCTGCGCGCCGAGCTGGACGCGGCGAAGAAGGAGACGGAGTCGCTGCACCGCAAGCTGCGGTCGGCGCTCAGTGACGTCAAGCGCGGTGAGGCAGCCCTGCGCAAGGTGCAGAGCGAGATGGAGACCGTGCGCGCCGAGGGGCACACCCAGGTGTCCGCCGCGGAGAGCGAGTCACGTCGGCTGAAGGCGCGCCTGGGTGAGGCCGAGGCCGCTCTGGAGGCCGCCCGGCGCGCGGCCCGCGAGGGCCGCAGCGTCGAGGACATGCGGGTGCGGCTGCTGCTGGACACCGTGCTCGACGCCGCTCAGGGGCTGCGGCGCGAGCTGGCGCTGCCGCCGGTGTCGGTGCGGCCGGCGGAGACCGTCGACGCGGTCGAACCGGGACGAATGACCCCGAAGGACATCGCCGCACGGGCCTTGTCGGAGCACGATCCGGCCATTCTCGACCAGTTGCTCGCACTGCCGCAGGCGCATCTCGTGGTCGACGGCTACAACGTCACCAAGACCGGCTATCCGCAGATGCCGTTGGAGAAGCAGCGGCTGCGGCTCCTCGGCCAGCTCTCGCAACTCGCCGCGCAGACCGGCGCGGAGGTCACCTGTGTCTTCGACGGCGCCGAACTCGTCGCTCCGGTGCTGCTCGCCCCGCCGCGCGGGGTGCGGGTGCTGTTCTCCAAGCCGGGCGTCACGGCCGACGAGCTGATCCGGCAGCTGGTGCGGGCAGAGCCGCCCGGCCGGCCGGTCATCGTCGCCTCGACCGACCGCGAGGTCGCCGACGGCATCGCGAAGGCGGGCGCCCGGCCGGTGGCTTCCGCGGTGCTTCTGAAGCGACTGTCCTGAGAAGGTGGAAAATGCGGGCCCAATGACCGAATTGGCGGAATCGTCACGCAACGTAGCGTCAATCGGTCAATCACTGCACGTGAGTTGTGTGAAAAAACTGCGTTGCGTGATGGGTTTTTTCTGCCGGGGGATTTGAACTGATCACGGAGAGGTCACTAAGGTCTGGTGATCGAACCTCCAAACGGGTGATCACTCAAAAGAAGGAGCCCGTCTCCGTGGCGTCCCATCGTCGACCGAAGCAGCCGAGTCGCGCGCGCGTGACCGTGCTGACCACCGCAGCCGCCGCTGCCGTCGTGCTGAGTTCACAGGCCGCCAACGCGGCCCCCAGCGAGAAGCTCGGCAAGGACGAGGTCAAGAGCAAGGTCGACAAGCTCTACGAAGAGGCGGAGCAGGCCACCGAGACGTACAACGGGGCCAAGGAGAAGCAGGAGAAGCTCCAGAAGGAGATCTCCACCATCCAGGACAACGTCGCCCGCGGTCAGGCGGACCTCAACGAGCTGCGCGACTCCATGGGCCTGGCGGCCGCGGCCCAGTACCGCACCGGCTCCATCGACCCCTCCCTGCAGCTGCTCCTGTCCTCGAACCCGGACGACTACCTGGACAAGGCGTCCGCCGCCGACCAGCTCAGCGCCCAGCAGGTCGAGGCGCTGAAGAAGATCCAGGAGAAGCAGCGCGAACTCGCCCAGGAGCGCAGCGAGGCGTCCGCCAAGCTCAAGGACCTCGCCACCACCCGCACCGAACTGGGCAAGAAGAAGAAGGAAGTCCAGGGGAAGCTGGCCGAGGCGCAGAAGCTCCTCAACACGCTGACCGCCAAGGAGAAGGCGGCCCTGTCCGCCGCCGACGCCCGCGCCAGCCGCGACGCCGGCCAGCGGGTCGACCTCGGCGACACCCCGCCCGGCTCCGGCTTCGCCATGGCCGCCTTCCGGGCCGCCCAGACCCAGCTCGGCAAGCCGTACCAGTACGGCGCCACCGGCACCGCCACCTACGACTGCTCGGGCCTGACCTCCTGGGCCTACGCCCAGGCGGGCGTCCACATCTCGCGCATCTCGCAGGACCAGGCCAACGACGGCACGCGCATCTACAGCAAGTCCGACCTCAAGGTCGGCGACCTGGTCATCTTCTACGGCGACCTGCACCACGTCGGCCTCTACGCGGGCAACGGCCAGGTGCTGCACGCCCCGCGCACCAACACCGTCGTGCGCTACGAGTCGATCAACAACATGCCCTTCCAGTTCGGCGTCAGGATCTGATCGTCCTCAAGATCAGGACACCACGCCGCCCGAACGGGCGAATCGTGGCGACCCGAAGTGACCCCGCGCCCCGCCGGTGACCTGCGTCAGCGGCGGGGCGTCACTGTGCGTGCCCGCCGAGGTCTTTGGCCGACCCCCCGTCGCGGGGCTACTGTCTGCCGCGTTCTGTCCGCCGGTGGAAGGAGCGCGGCTTCCCGTGGGGTCCCATCGTCGCCTTGCACAGTCCGGGTTCGACCGGGGCGCCTGCAGCGCCCTGAGCGTGCTGTCCGTCGCGGCAGCCGCACTCGGCGCCGTCTCCGCCGTACCGGCCACGGCCGCGCCGCACGACGACACCCGTGCCGAGGTGGACCGTCTCTACACGGAGGCCGAGAAGGCCACCGAGGCCTTCAACGAGGCCGGTGAGCGCGCCGACGCCCTGCGGAAGCAGGTCGGCCTGGCACAGGACCACATCGCCCGCCAGCAGGAGCGCGTCAACGGCATGCGCGAGGAGCTCGGTTCGCTGGCCGGCGCCCAGTACCGCTCCGGCGGCCTCGACCCCTCGTTGGCGCTGCTGTTCTCCGACGACCCCGAGGAATACCTCGCCAAGGCGTCCGTCCTCGACCGCATCACCGCCCGTCAGGCCGGCGAACTGCGCACCCTGCAGGGCGCGCTGCGCGAGCTCACCCAGGAGCGCTCCGAGGCCGCCCGCAAGCTCGCCGAGCTGGAGAAGAGCCGCAAGGCGGTCACCCGGCACAAGCAGACCGTGGAGCAGAAACTCGCCAGGGCGCGGCAGTTGCTCAACTCGCTGCCGTCCGACGAGCGCGCCGCCTACGAGCGGGCCTCCCGGTCCGGCCGCGACGGCCTGCCGGACCTCACCGGGGCCGTCCCGGCGTCGGGGCGGGCGGCCGCCGCCGTGGCCGCGGTGCGCTCGGCGCTCGGCAAGCCGTACATCTGGGGCGCCAACGGCCCCTCCGGGTTCGACTGCTCGGGTCTCATGCAGTGGTCGTACGCACAGGCCGGCGTCTCGCTGCCGCGCACCTCGCAGGCCCAGGCGCACGCCGGACGCCGGGTGCCGCTCTCCCAGGCGCAGCCCGGCGACATCGTCACCTACCGCTCCGACGCCAGTCATGTCGGCATGTACGTCGGCAACGGGCAGGTCATCCACGCCCCCTACCCGGGCGCGCCGGTGCGCTACGACCCGGTCGGGATGATGCCGGTGTCGTCCGTCACCAGGCCCTGACCGGGTCCCGCGCGCCGCTGCCGCCGTACGATCGGGAGAATGGCTGGTCGAAGGCGGGCGCGCGGCGCCGGGGTGCGCGGGCTCTGTCTGCTGCTGGCCCCGCTGTTCGTCGGGCTGGTCGCCTGCGGCGGGCGCGCCGGACCGGACGGTGCGCGGGCCGACGTCCAGCGGGTCCTCGACCGGCGGGCCGCGGCGGTCCTCGGCCATGACCCGCGCGCCTACGCGGCCACCGGGACCGCGACCGGGTACGCCGCGCTGCGGGCCGTGCCGCTGGCGACCTGGTCGTACCGGGTGGCGGCGCTGCACCGGGCCGGGGACGCCGCCACCGCCGACGCCGAGCTGAGCTACCGGGTGGCGGGCTACGACCGGGCGCCGGTGACCGTGGGCCGCACCCTGCGCCTGGCCCGCGACGGCTCCGGGCGGTGGTCGGTGGTTTCGGAGAAGCCCGCCGCCAGGACCGCCCAGCAGCTCTGGGACCAGGGCGCGGTACGGGTCGTGCGGGGCGCCCACAGCCTGGTGCTGGGGGTCGGTCAGACCGACGAGCGGCTGCGGGCCTTCGCCGGACTGGCCGACGACGCCGTCCCGGCGGTCTCGGCCGCGTGGGGCACCGACTGGGCCGGGCGTGTCGTCGTCCTCGTGCCGAAGTCGCTGGACGGCATGGCGGCGCTGCTCGGCTCACCGCCCTCCTCCTACCGGGGGATAGCCGCGGTCACGACCGGCGAGACGGGCGGCGGAGCCAAGGCCCCCGCGGACCGGGTCATCGTCAATCCCGACGCGTACGCCATGCTCGGCCGGGTCGGCCGGCAGGTGGTCCTCACGCACGAGACGACGCACGTCGCGACCCGCGCCCACACCAACGCCGCCACCCCGCTGTGGCTGTCCGAGGGGTACGCCGACTGGGTCGGCTACCGCGACACCGGCCGCACGCCCGCCGAGGCGGCGCCGGAACTCCAGCGCGCCGTCGCCGAGGGGAGGGCGCCGGCGGCGCTGCCCGCCGACGGCGACTTCGGCTTCTCCGGCGACACCGAGCGGCTGGCCACGGCCTACGAGGGCGGCTGGCTGGCCTGCCGCATGATCGCCGACCGGTGGGGCGAGGTGAGAATGGACGCCTTCTACCGGGCGGTGGGGGAGCACGGGAAGCGGCCGGGCGCGGTGGAGGGCGCCCTGCGCGACGTGCTCGGGGTCACCTTGGCGCAGTTCACGGCGGACTGGCAGGGCTATCTGAAGTCGCAGCTCGGCTGACCCGCGTCGGACCGGCGGGACTGCGGATCGGCGGGACTGCTGGCCGCCGGGACTGCGGATCAGTGGGACTGCGGGCCGGCGGGACTGCCCGCGGGGCCGGTTCGGCCCGGTCCGCGGCGAAGCGGCGCGGTCACCCGGGGTCCGGGCGGGTCAGTTCCGCGATCGCCTCGTGCAGCCAGTCCCGCTCCGCCCGGCCCGTGGCCCGCGCGACGCGCAGCATGCCCTGCCGGAACAGGTCGTGCGCCTGTTCCGCCCGGACGGGCTCGCCGTCGTCGTAGAAGAAGCTCGTCGGCGTCTGCAGGAAGTCCAGGCGGCGCTGCAGGACGGCGGCCTGTTCCCGGCGGTCGGGCAGGTGCCGCAGGAACGCCAGGACGGTGTTGAAGCGGACCTGGTCGGTGATCTCGGCCTGTTTCGGCCGCCGCAGGCGTTCCAGCAGGTCTGCGCGGCCCTGCTCGGTGAGGGTCAGGACCCGGCGGGGGGCCGCGCTCGCGCCGTCCTCGGTGTGCTGGTCGAGCGTGCCGGCGGCGACGAGCCGGTTGATCGCCGGGTAGAGGGCGCCGTCGCTGACCGGGCGGACGTGGCCGGTCAGGGCCTTGATGCGCTCCTTCAACTCGTACCCGTGCAGGGGCTCCTCGGCGAGGAACCCGAGGATCGACAGCTCGAGCATGACACTCCTTGCGGTCTCGGCGTCCCCATGTTACCTCTTATCGAGCTACCTCGATTAGAGGTATCCGACATCTCGATCAGGGTCGCGCGCCGGGGCGGCCCGTCCCAGGGGGGATCCGTCATGGACAGCCATCGCAGACGACTCGTCTCGCTCGCCCACCCCGTCTACCTGTCCCTGCTGTCCTCCGTGGCCGCCGGGATCATCAACACGTTCTGGGTGTCCCGCCTCGGCGGGCCGGCGGTCGCCGCCGTCGCGGTCGCGACCAACGCCGAGAACGTGCTGCTCGGCGTCGCGCTGGTGTTCGCCTCGGGGACGACGGTGCTGGTCGCGCATGCCCGAGGGGCGCGGGACCCGGCGGCGGTGCGCGCGGCGGTCCGGGGCGGCTGGGCGCTGTGCGCGGCGATCACCCCCGTGGTCGCGGCCGGCGGCTTCCTGCTGCGCGAGCCGCTGTCCCGGCTGGTCCTCGGCGGGGACGGCGGCCCGGCCCTCCCGCTCGCCGTCTCCTACTTCGCCGTCTCGATGCCGGGCATCGCCGTCTTCTTCGCCCAGCAGCTCGTGGACGGCATCCTCAAGGGCGCGGGCGACACCAGGACCCCGATGCGACTGGCCCTGCTGGCGAACGGCCTCATCCTGCTCTGCGACCCGCTGTTCATCCACCTGTACGGCGTCCCGGGCGCCGCCGCCTCCACGGTGGCGTGCCGGGCCGTCGCCCTCGTGACCGGGCTGCTCGCCCTGCGCCGCGCCCCCCTGCCGAGGGAGGCCGCCGGCGCCCCGCCCGCCCTCGGCGTCGCCGCCTCCCTGCGGCGGACGCTGACCACCGGGCTGCCCATGTCGGCGGACTTCACCGTGCGGCAGGCCGGAACGCTGGCCCTGGTGGCGGTCGTGGCGAGGCTCGGAGTGACGGCGGTTGCCGCCTACGCGATCGCCTACAAGGTCCTGTACGTGGCGACCATGGCGTTCTACGCGGTCCGCCAGGCGGCGTCCATCCACACCGCGCACACGCTGGGCGCGGCCGGAACGCCGGCCCTGCGCCCGGGAGCGGCCGCGACCGCGCGGGTGCGGCGGGCGATCGGGTTGCAGGCGGTGCTCGTCTCGGGCTGCGCGGGTCTCGCGGCCGCCCTGGCGCTGAGCGCGACGGCGCCCGTCGTCATGGCCGCCTTCGGCTCCGGCCCCGCGGTGGCCCACCAGGGGGTGGTCTTCCTGCGCTGCATCGGGCCCTACCTCCTGCTCATGGGCGGATTCATCGCTCTGGGCGGGGTCTTCGAGGGGAGCGGCGGTGCGCCCGTGCTGCTGCGGGTGACCGTGCTGGGCGCCGCCGTCCAGCTGCCGCTGGCGTACGGGCTCTCGGATTGGGGGCTGCCCGGGGTGTGCCTGGCCCTGACGCTCGGGATGGCGGTGCAGTGCGCGGCGGTGGCCGCGGTGCTGCGGCGGGCGTGGCGGCCGGGTCAGGAGGAGACGTTGCGCTCGCCGGCGCGGGCCGTCTGACCGCCGGGGCCGCCGGGCACGGGCGTCGGCGCCGTCGAGCGCCACAGACGTACCGCTGCGGTGAGGGCGGCGGCCACCAGCAGCCCGTTGCGCAGGACCATCAGGCAGACGCCGAGGAGGGTGCTCGCGACGACGTCCTCGAACAGGACCGGGAACTCCAGCACCGTCACCGCCGCGGCAGCCAGGACCAGGCCGGCCGGAAGGGTCATCCGGCTGTCGCGGAAGCACAGGCAGACCGCCGCGAGGCCGATCAGCCACACCAGGTACTGCGGACTGATCACCCGGCTGGTGACGGTGAACAGCAGTACCGCCGTGAAGGCCGCCTCGGCGAGCGGACGCGGTCCGAGGCGCCTCGCGGTCAGCCGGCTCCGCCACCGCCACAGCAGCAGCCAGCCCGACGCGAGCACCGTGAGTCCCAGTGCCGCGTCGTTCACCACGCCCACGTACGGGCCGCCGAACTCCAGGGAGCCGTAGCGGAACAGCACCTCGCCCTGCCAGCCGAACCGCCGGGCGACATGGAAGACGAGAGCGCCCACGGACTCCACCTCGGTGCCCCGGTCGCGCTGGAAGGCGAGGAATCCGAAGGCGCCGGGCATGGCCAGCGCGAACAGGGCGGACAGCGCGAGGGCCGTCACCGCCGCCGCGCCCCAGGCCCGCCTGCGCACGGCGCCCGCCAGCAGCAGCACCGGCCAGACCTTGAGCAGCGCCGCGAAGCCCGTCAGCGCACCCATCACCGCGGGGCGCCGCACACCCGCCACCAGCGCGCCGACCGCGACCGCCGTCACCATCACGTCGTAGCGGGAGTACAGGGTGGGGCCGAGCAGCGCGGCGCCCGCCGTCCACAGCCAGGCGCCGCGCAGCGACCGGCCGGGGCGCAGGCCCGTGTGCAGCAGGAGCATGAGGACGGCGAGGTCGGCGAGGAAGGCCAGCACGAAGAACGCCGACGCGTAGTCGAGGAAGGGCAGCAGGCCCGGGGAGAGGATCGCGAGCGCGGCGGCGGGCGGGTACTGCCAGGTGACGTCGGCCGCCGGGAACGCGCCGCCGCGCAAGCCCTCGTACCAGTCCCGGTAGGTGGCCCAGACGTCGCTGGTGACGTCCGGCCCCGGGAATCCGAGCACGTGGAAGACGAAGAGCAGCAGGACGAGCCGGGTCGTCCCCCAGGTCGTCAGCAGGCCCGTCAGGGGCCGTCCCGTGTCCGTCATCTCCACCCGGAGCCGTCCGTTCCTGTCCGCCCGCCCGTTCCGGTCGGCGCGCTTGTCGCTCCTTCGCCCGGCCGCTCGGGCCGCCGTGAGCGCCATGATCCCCCCGCCGGCTGTGAAGCGCGGCCGGACGCGGCGGTGAACAGCGTTTGGATAAGGTCGGCTGCGATGCACAAGACCCTGATCGTGACGAACGACTTCCCGCCCCGCCCGGGCGGCATCCAGGCGTTCCTGCACAACATGGCGCTCCGCCTCGACCCCGACCGCCTCGTCGTCCACGCCTCCACCTGGAAGCGCTCCCGGGAGGGCGTCGAGGCGACGGCCGCCTTCGACGCCGAGCAGCCCTTCACCGTCGTCCGGGACTCCACGACCATGCTGCTGCCGACGCCCGGGGCGACCCGGCGCGCCGCCGCTCTGCTGCGCGAGCACGGCTGCACCTCGGTCTGGTTCGGGGCGGCCGCGCCGCTCGGGCTGATGGCGCCGGCGCTGCGCAGGGCGGGCGCCGAGCGGCTGGTGGCCACCACGCACGGGCACGAGGCCGGGTGGGCCCAGCTGCCCGCGGCCCGGCAGCTGCTCGGCCGGATCGGCGAGACCACGGACACGATCACCTACCTGGGCGAGTACACCCGTTCGCGGATCGCGACGGCGCTGAGTGCCGAGGCGGCCGCACGGATGACGCAGCTGCCGCCGGGCGTCGACGAGAAGACCTTCCATCCGGGCTCGGGCGGCGACGAGGTCCGCGCGCGGCTCGGGCTGACCGACCGGCCGGTGGTGGTGTGCGTCTCGCGGCTGGTGCCGCGCAAGGGCCAGGACACGCTGATCCTGGCCATGCCCCGGATCCTGGCCGCGCAGCCGGACGCCGTGCTGCTGATCGTCGGGGGCGGCCCGTACGAGAAGGACCTGCGCCGGCTCGCGAGCGAGACGGGAGTCGCGGGCTCGGTCCGCTTCACCGGCTCCGTGCCGTGGTCCGAGCTGCCCGCCCACTACGGCGCCGGGGACGTCTTCGCGATGCCGTGCCGGACGCGGCGGGGCGGCCTCGACGTCGAGGGCCTCGGCATCGTCTATCTGGAGGCCTCGGCTACCGGACTGCCCGTCGTCGCCGGCGACTCCGGGGGCGCGCCCGACGCGGTGCTCGACGGGGAGACGGGCTGGGTCGTGCGCGGCGGCTCGCCGGAGGAGGCCGCCGAACGGATCGTCGTCCTGCTCGGGGACGCCGAGCTGCGCCGCCGGATGGGGGAGCGCGGGCGGCAGTGGGTGGAGGAGCGGTGGCGCTGGGACCTGCTGGCGGAGAAACTGCGCACGCTGCTCGCCGAGCCTTCCTAGAGGGCGTCCGCGCTCGTCGAGCCCTCCTGGGGCATGTTCGTGCGCGTCGAACCTTCCTGGAGCACGTCCGCGCTCGCCGAACTTCCCGGGGGCACGTTCGCGAAGCCCCCCGGCGCGGCCGCTGTGCGGACCCGTCCCGGAGCGTTCCCTTCGGCCCGCGTCTGCTCGGTTTTTTCCGACCTGTCCCATCTTTGCCCTCCGCACCCCTAGCCGGACGGCGGAAATCCGCTGATGCTGCGCACATGACAGCCAAACTGATGCAGCGTCAGCTGACGAGACGTCAAATCCTTGGTATGGCCGCCCTGCAGACGGCGGCCACCCTCGGCTTCACCCGCGTGGGCCTGCAGTCGGCCCGCGCCGACGAGCCCGCGGCGGTCGAATCCGCCCCGGCGATCATCGTCGGCTCCGGTTACGGCGCCGCGGTCGCCGCCCTCCGTCTGGGCCAGGCGGGCATCCGCACCCTCGTCCTCGAGATGGGCCGGCTGTGGAACACGGCCGGCCCCGACGGCAACGTGTTCTGCAACACCGCCTCCCCCGACCAGCGGTCCATGTGGTTCCGCACCCGCACCGAGGCGCCGCTCGCCACCTTCCTGTGGCTGGACCTCGTCAACAGGGACATCACCCGCTACCCCGGCGTCCTGGACCGCGTGCACTTCGACGCCATGTCCGTCTTCGTGGGCCGGGGGGTCGGGGGCGGCTCCCTGGTCAACGGCTCGATGGCGGTCACCCCGCCGCAGTCCTACTTCGCCGAGCAGTTCCCCACCGTGGACGCGACGGAGATGTACGCGACGTACTACCCGCGCGCCCGCACCATGCTCGGCGTCAACACCGTGGACCCCGCGTGGTTCGAGTCGACGGAGTGGTACCGGTTCAGCAGGGTCTCCCGCAAGCACGCGGCGAAAGCCGGACTGAGGACCACGTTCGTGCCCAGCGTCTACGACTTCGACTACATGCAGCGCGAGGCCGCGGGCACCGCCGTGAAGTCCGCGCTAGGCCAGGAGGTCATCTACGGCAACAACCACGGCAAGCGCAGCCTCGACAAGACGTACCTGGCGTCCGCGCTCGGCACCGGCAACGTCACGATCCACACCATGGAGAAGGTGCGCGCGGTCAGCCGGGCGAACGACGGGACGTACGTCCTGACCGCCGACCGCATCGACGACACGGGCCGGATCGTCGAGACCAAGCAGTACGGCTGCACCTACCTCTTCCTGGGCGCAGGCAGCCTCGGCACCAGCGAACTCCTCGTCCGCGCCCGGGAGACGGGCACCCTGCCCGCGCTGAACGCGAGCGTCGGGGCGGGCTGGGGAACCAACGGCAACGTGATGCTCGGCCGGGCCAACCACCTGTGGGACACCGTCGGGGCCAATCAGTCGACCATGCCGGTCATGGGCATCGACGACTGGGCGAACACCGCCAACCCCGTCTTCGCCGAGATCGCCCCGCTGCCCACGGGGCTGGAGCACTGGGTGAGCCTCTACCTCGCGATCACCAAGAACCCGCAGCGGGCCTCCTTCACGTACGACGCCGCGTCCGGCGGGGTGAAGCTCGGCTGGAGCGCCGCGCAGAGCGCGGTCTCGGTGGCCATGGCGAAGAAACTGTTCGACCGGATCAACGCGGCGAACGCCACGATCTACCGATACGACCTGTTCGGCACGTCCAACAAGGTCTTCGCCGACGACTTCACCTACCACCCGCTCGGCGGCTGCGTGCTGGGGAAGGCGACCGACGACTACGGCCGGGTGAAGGGCTACTCGAAGCTGTACGTCACCGACGGCTCGCTGGTGCCCGGCAACATCGGGGTGAACCCGTTCGTCACCATCACCGCGCTCGCCGAACGCACGATGGCGCGGGTCCTCGTCGAGGACACCGCGCCATGACGCTCCATCAGGAGGTGCGCCGAACAGGTCACTTGGCGTAGATCGCCTCGATCTCGCCCGCGTAGTCCTTCGCCACCACGTTGCGCTTGAGCTTCAGCGACGGCGTGAGGTGGCCCGAGTCCTCCGTGAACTGGGAGGAGAGAATGCGGAACTTCCGCACCGATTCCGCTTTCGAGACCGCGGCGTTGCCGTCGTCGATCGCCGACTGGACGGCGGCCTGAAGGTCGGCGTCGTCGCGCAGCGACGCCGCGGTCGAGCCCGCCGGCTTGCCGTGATCGGAGGCCCAACGGCCCAGGAACTCCTCGTCGATGGTGACCAGCGCGCCCACGAACGGCCGCCCGTCGCCCACCACCATGCACTCCGCGACCAGCGCGTGCGCGCGGATGCGGTCCTCGATCACGGCCGGGGCGACGTTCTTGCCGCCCGCGGTGACGATGATCTCCTTCTTGCGGCCGGTGATCGCGAGGTAGCCGTCCTCGTCCAGGGTGCCGATGTCACCCGTGTGGAACCAGCCGTCGGCCAGTGCCTCCGCGGTCGCGCCCGGGTTGTTCCAGTACTCCTTGAACAGGTGCTCGCCGTGCAGCAGCACCTCGCCGTCGTCCGCGATCCGCACGACCGAGCCGGGCAGCGGCTGGCCGACCGTGCCGATCTTCTGCCGGTCCCACGGGTTGAAGGCCGTCGCGGCGCAGGACTCCGTGAGGCCGTAGCCCTCCAGGACGGTGAACCCGATGCCGCGGAAGAAGTGACCGAGGCGCTCGCCCAGCGGGGCGCCGCCGGAGATCGCGTACTCGCCGCGGCCGCCGAGCACCGCACGCAGCTTGCTGTAGACCAGCTTGTCGAAGACCTTGTGCTTGATCTTCAGTTTCAGCGGCGGCCCGGCCGGCAGTTCCAGCGCCTTGCTGTAGGCGATCGCGGTGTCCGCGGCCTTGTCGAAGATCGCGCCCTTGCCGTCCGCCTGCGCCTTGGCGCGCGCCGAGTTGTAGACCTTCTCGAAGACCCGCGGCACGCCGAGGATCAGCGTCGGCCGGAAGGACGCCAGCTCGTCGGTGAGGTTCTTGATGTCCGGGACGGTGCCCAGCTTGATCGGCGCCATCATCGGGGCGATCTGCACCAGCCGGCCGAAGACGTGCGCGAGCGGCAGGAAGAGCAGGACGCTGCACTCGCCGGTGCGGAACAGCGGCCGCAGCCGCTCCACGACGTTCCCGCACTCGGCGAAGAAGCTGCGGTGGGTGAGCACACAGCCCTTGGGTCGGCCGGTCGTGCCGGAGGTGTAGACGATCGTCGCCGGGTCGTCGGCCCTGGCCTGCGAGCTGCGCTCCTCGACGACCTCGTCGGAGACGTCCCTGCCGAGCCGCCCGAGCTCCTCGACGCCGCCCGCCTCGATCTGCCAGACGTGCTTCAGCGCCGGCAGCGACTCGCGCACCGACTCCACGGCAGCCGCGTGGGCGTCCAGCTCGACGACGACGGCGGTGGCGCCCGAGTCGGAGAGGATCCACTGCACCTGCTCCGGGGAGCTGGTCTCGTACACCGGGACGGTGACCCCGCCCGCGCACCAGATCGCGAAGTCGAGCAGCGTCCACTCGTAGCGGGTGCGCGACATCAGGCCGACCCGGTCGCCGGGCTGGACGCCGGAGGCGATGAGGCCCTTGGCGGCGGCGTGCACCTCGGCCAGGAAGGCCGTGGCCGTCACGTCCTGCCAGGCGCCGCCCGACTTGCGGGCGATGACGGCGACGTCGGGATGCTGCGCGGCGTTTCTGCGGACGATGTCGGTCAGATTGCCGTCCGCAGGGACCTCGTACAAAGCCGGAAGGCTGAACTCGCGCAAGACTGCTGCTCCTCATAGGGCGCCGGCGCCACGACGTTGTGCGATGCGACGATGCGGTCCATGGCTCGGGCGTGCGCTCAGGTGTCTCGGCGGGATCTCCGTGGCCGGAATCCCGTGGTTGAAAACCTGAGCACGACTGGACTGCCCGGACGTTACCCGCCGGTATGGCCTCTTCGACAGGGGGGTCCCGCGAGATGTTCGCTGCGTCACACAGATTGGTGTCTCCCGGGCGACACTAGTCCACCACTTTACTGACTGGCCAGTAACCGGTATCCGGGCCGCCACTGTTCACGTATGCCACACACGCCTACCCTTGATCGTCATGGCATCCACACCGCCCGGGAACCGCCGGACACGCATCCACGTGGTCAGCGACGTGCACGGCAACGCGCGCGACCTGGCCCGGGCCGGAGAGGGCGCGGACGCGCTGATCTGTCTCGGCGACCTCGTCCTGTTCCTGGACTACGCCGACCACTCCCGCGGAATCTTCCCCGACCTCTTCGGCGTGGAGAACGCCGACCGTCTCGTCGAGCTGCGCACCGCCCGCCGCTTCGAGGAGGCCCGCGAACTCGGCGGCCGGCTGTGGGCCGGCGTCGGCGGCGACCGGGCCGCTCTGATCGAGAAGGCGGTCCGCAAACAGTACGGCGAGATGTTCCCCGCGTTCCCGACCCCGACCTACGCCACCTACGGCAACGTCGACATGCCGCAGCTGTGGCCCGAGTTCGCCGGACCCGGCACGACCGTCCTCGACGGGCAGCGGGCGGAGATCGGCGGCCGCGTCTTCGGCTTCGTGGGCGGCGGCCTGAGGACGCCGATGCGCACCCCCTACGAGATCAGCGACGAGGAGTACGCCGCCAAGATCGAGGCCGTCGGCGAGGTGGACGTGCTGTGCACCCACATCCCGCCGGAGGTGCCGGAACTCGTCTACGACACCGTCGCCCGCCGCTTCGAACGGGGCAGCCGCGCCCTGCTCGACGCCATCCGCCGCACCCGCCCCCGCTACTCCCTGTTCGGCCACGTCCACCAGCCGCTCGCCCGCCGGATGCGGATCGGGGCCACCGAGTGCGTGAACGTCGGCCACTTCGCGGGCAGCGGGAAGCCCTGGGCCCTGGAGTGGTGAACTCGCCCGGCGGACCGCGCGGTAGCCTTCACGCTGCACCCACGTACCTTTACGGGCCCGTATCCCAAGGAGCCACGGCGATGGCGGAACACACCAGCTCGAGCATCACGATCGAGGCGGCACCGGCCGACGTCATGGCGGTGATCGCCGACTTCGCCCGCTACCCGGACTGGACCGGAGAGGTGAAGCAGGCCGAGGTCCTCAAGGAGGACGGGCAGGGCCGCGCCGAACAGGTCCGCCTGGTCATGGACGCCGGCGCGATCAAGGACGACCAGGTCCTCGGCTACACCTGGACCGGCGAGCACGAGGTGTCCTGGACGCTGGTGAAGTCCCAGATGCTGCGCCAGCTCGACGGCACCTACCTCCTCAAGCCGGCCGGCGCCGGCGGCACCCAGGTCACCTACCGGCTGACCGTGGACGTCAAGATCCCCATGCTGGGCATGATCAAGCGCAAGGCGGAGAAGGTCATCATCGACCGTGCGCTGGCGGGCCTGAAGAAGCGCGTGGAGTCGGGCGGGAAGTAGCCGCTCCTCCTTCGGGCACGTTCCCGGCGGCCCTGACCGGCGGCCGAGGACGAGGCCCCTGAAGGGCCGGGGCGAGGCCCTGGGGCGCAGCCCCCGGGGCGCCACGACGGGTACCGTTCCCCACCATGCGCACCCTCCTGATCACCGGCCCCGGCGGCAGCGGCCGTACGACGATCGCGGCCGCCACCGCACACCACGCAGCCGCCGGAGGGGCCCGCACCCTCGTCCTCAGCGCCGACCGCTCCGACACCCTCGGCGCGGCGCTCGGGACGCCGACCGGGACGAGCCCCGTACGGGTCGCCCCCCGCCTCACCGCCTGGCGTCCCGACGCGGCCGCCGGCTTCCGCGACGACCTCACCGGCTTCCAGGACCGCGCCTCCACCCTCCTCGACCTGGTCGGGGCCTCCCGGCTCGACGCGGAGGAGGTCACCCCGCTGCCCGGCGCCGAGGAACTGACCCTGCTGCGCGCGCTGCGCGACGCCGCCCTCGCCGAGGCCCACGACCTCCTCGTCGTCGATCTGCCGCCCGCCCCGCAGGCCCTCGCCCTGCTGGCCCTCCCGGAGGAGCTGCGCCGCTACCTGCGCCGGCTGCTCCCGCCCGAACGCCAGGCCGCCCGCGCCCTGCGCCCCATGCTCGGCCGGCTCGCCGGCGTGCCGATGCCCGCCGAGCAGCTGTACGAGACGACCGCACGCTGGGACCTGGAACTGGCCGCCGTCGAGGCCGTCCTCGCCGACCGCCGCACCGCCGTCCGGCTGGTCGCCGAGCCCGGGCCGGCCGGCGTCGACGCCGTCCGCGACGCCCGCCTGGGTCTCGCCCTGCGCGGCCTGCCGGTGGAAGCGCTCGTCGCCAACCGGGTGCTGCCCGAGGAGGCGGCGCACACAGGACCGTTCACCGGGATCGCCGCCCAGCAGCACAAGGCCCTCGGCGAGTGGTCCGGCGCCGCGACCGTCGCCCACCTCGGTCACGACCCCCGGGGGGCCGAGGACCTCGCCGCCCTCGCCGTGCCCGCCGTCAACCCGGCGGCCTCCCCGGTCGAGTGGCCCGTCGTCGACCGGCTCGCCCAGGACGGCGTGCTCGTCTGGCACATCCCGCTGCCCGGCGCCATACGCGAGGAACTCGACCTCGTCCGGCGCGGCGACGAACTCGTCGTCAGCGCCGGAGCGTTCCGCCGCATCGTCGCGCTGCCCTCCGTGCTGCGCCGCTGCGGGGTCGACGGCGCCGCCCTGCGCGACGGGGAACTGTGCGTGCGGTTCGCCCCGGATCCCGGACTGTGGCCGCGCGGACAGTGAACGGGATACCGCCGTTCGGGTAACGTCGGAGTGACGAGCCGCAGTCCGGCGCCGTCCACCAGGAGTCGTCAGGAGTCCGCCATGAGCGAAGAGCGCCCCACGCCCGACGCCGCAGGGCAGCCCACCGGGACCGGGTCCGGCGACGTCCCGCCCCGCCCGAGCGACGCCGACGCCTGGGCGACCGCCGCCGCCGAGGACCTGGCGGCGGAGAAGGCCCGCCGCCGCGCCGAGTACGGCCCGCCGCAGGGCTCGGCCGCCGAGGAGCTGCGCAAGCTCCTCGACGCCGTCGGCGACAAGCTGTCCTCCCTGCAGTCCCCGCTGCTCACGGCGGTGGCCGGACCCGCCGCCCAGCAGGTCGTCCGCCAGGTCGTCCAGCAGGCCAAGGCCGCCGTGGAGCCCGTGATCGAGCGCAACCCGCAGGTCTTCGACCACCTCGCGGCGGCCGGCACCGAACTGCTCGCCGCCTACCGCTCCGCGGTCCAGACCCAGGAAGGCCGCTGGACGGCCGGGGCGAACGACCCGCGCGACGAGCCGCCCGGCCCGGGGCGCGACGACGG
Organism: Streptomyces sp. NPDC020597; assembly: GCF_044335095.1. Lineage (NCBI taxonomy): Bacteria > Bacillati > Actinomycetota > Actinomycetes > Kitasatosporales > Streptomycetaceae > Streptomyces > Streptomyces sp. NPDC020597. The sequence continues at coordinate 196,709 of NZ_JBIRUL010000006.1, forward strand.
CGAGGGCACCGGTCCCGGCCAGCGCATCGACTTGGACTGAAGCCCTTCGACGGCAGGGCCTCGGGTACGGTTGACCGTAGCGGGGCTCGACCGAACTGAGGGATTCATGGGACTCACCATCGGCGTCGACATCGGCGGCACGAAGATCGCGGCCGGCGTGGTCGACGAGGAAGGCAACATCCTCTCGACCCACCAGGTGCCGACCCCGGGCACCCCCGAGGGCATCGTGGACGCCATCGCCGCCGCCGTCGAGGGCGCGCGCGTGGGGCACGCCATCGTCGGTGTGGGCATCGGCGCGGCCGGTTATGTCAACCGCCAGCGGTCGACGGTCTACTTCGCGCCCAACATCGACTGGCGCCAGGAGCCGCTGAAGGACAAGGTCGAGGCCCGCGTGGGTCTCCCCGTCGTCGTGGAGAACGACGCCAACGCCGCCGCCTGGGGCGAGTACAAGTTCGGCGCCGGCAAGGGCCACCGCAACGTCATCTGCATCACCCTCGGCACCGGCCTCGGCGGCGGCATCATCATCGGCAACAAGCTGCGCCGGGGCCACTTCGGCGTGGCCGCCGAGTTCGGCCACATCCGGATGGTGCCGGACGGCCTGCTGTGCGGCTGCGGCTCGCAGGGCTGCTGGGAGCAGTACGCCTCCGGCCGCGCACTCGTGCGCTACGCCAAGCAGCGCGCCAACGCCACCCCCGAGCGCGCCGAGGTGCTGCTCGGGCTCGGCGACGGCAGCCCCGACGGCATCGAGGGCAAGCACATCTCCATGGCCGCCCGCCAGGGCGATCCCGTCGCCGTGGACTCCTACCGCGAGCTCGCCCGCTGGGCCGGCGCCGGCCTCGCCGACCTCGCCTCGCTCTTCGACCCGTCCGCTTTCATCGTCGGCGGCGGTCTCTCGGACGAGGGCGACCTGGTCCTCGACCCGATCCGCAAGTCGTACAAGCGCTGGCTGGTCGGCGGCAACTGGCGGCCGGTGGCCGACGTCATCGCGGCGCAGCTCGGCAACAAGGCGGGGCTGGTCGGCGCGGCGGACCTGGCGAGGGAGCCCGACCCGATCATGTAGGGGTACGGCGCGTCTGCGTCCACACGGGGGCCTGCTCGCGCGGCCCCCGTTCGCTTTTGCGGACGTACGGGACGAGGCGGCGTATCTTGATCACCATGCCGACGACGTCGCCGCTCCCCAACTCCTGCACCGAGCCGGACGGTTCGGCCGTCATCCGGGTACTCAGCTACAACGTCCGCTCGCTGCGGGACGACACCGGCGCGCTCGTCCGGGTCATCACCGCCTGTGCCCCCGACCTGGTGCTCGTCCAGGAAGCCCCGCTCTTCTTCCGCTGGCGCAAGAAGCTCGCCCGTCTCGCGGCCGCCTCCGGTCAGGTGATCCTCACCGGCGGCGGCACCGCGGCCGGCCCCGCCGTCCTGTGCTCACTGCGGGCGACCGTCGAGCGCACCGAGGACGTGCTGCTGCCGCTCACCCCGGGTCAGTTCCGCCGGGGCCTGGCGACGGCCGTGGTCCGCTTCGCGGGCGCCCGCCTGGGTGTCGTCAGCTGCCATCTCGGACTGACGGCGGCCGAGCGCCGTGAGCACGGCGGCCTGCTCCTCGACCGGATGGCCGGACTGGGCGTGGAGCACGCGATCGTGGGCGGCGACCTCAACGAACGGCCCGACGGCCGCACCTTCGGCCGACTGGCGGCAGCCCTGCAGGACTGCCGCACCGCGGCCCCCTGGGGCGCCGAGCACACCTTCCCGGCCACCGGACCGGACCGCCGCATCGACTCGATCTTCGCGACGAAGGCCGTGGAGGTGCTGGGCTGCGGGGTGCCGGTCGGACTGCCGGGCGTCACCGAGGCCGACCTGCGCGCGGCCACCGATCACCTGCCGGTGCTGGCCGCGCTCCGCGTGCCCGCGACCTGAACCCCCGTCCGCCCCGCCCCTCCCGCAGGGGCGGCCGCAGGCCGTCAGCGGGCCTGCCCCCCAGGGCGGCCACGGACCGCCCGCCGGGTCCCGCCGCCCGCCGCGACGCACACCGCCCGCCGGCCCGTGCCTCCTACGGCCGGACCGCCGGCCGTGGATCAGACGACTGCTCCCCGGCCGTGGATCAGACGACTGCGCCCCGGCCCGGATCGCCCTCGTCCTCGTCGTCCGTGCGCATCCGTGCCACCAGGGTGGCGAAGCCGCCGAGGAAGCCGCCGATGCAGACGGTCGCGAGCCACCACGTCATCTCCCAGCCCAGCAGCACCGCGAGCAGCAGCAGCACCGGACCGCCGAGCACGCCGAGCCAGGCGAACCTGGACGTGGTGTCCGCGGTGGGCAGCGGAGGCGGCTCCGGCGGGACGAAATGGCCCTCGTCGTCCTCGTCGAAGTCCTCCTCGGCCGGTTCGGGCGTCACGTAGTCCCGCGGGCCGACGCCGGGCGCGAAGGCGACCGAACTGCCCAGCGGCTTGGTGGGTTTCTTCTCCTCGCCGGATTCCTTCGCGGGCTCCGCGCCGGTGTCCGCCCCGGCCTCCTCGTCGTTCGCCTCGAACTCGGGGAGCGCCAGGTCCTCGATCGACTTGAACGGCTTCGCACCCGGCGGGTCCGGGGGCTCGTCGCCGTACCCCGCGACGATCGCCGCCCACGCGGCCGCCTCGTCGAAGGGCACGCTCTGCTCCTCCGGCTCGCGCCCCTCCCGGGCGTCCCGGCCGTCCCGCTCGTCCCGGTTCTCCCGGTCCTCGCGGTCGGCGTCGTGCTCAGCCACCTACGGCCGTCCCTTCCTTGCCGACACTGGGCGCGACCCGGCCGATGAACGCGTAGCTCTCCTCGAAGATCCGGTCCGCATCGTGGTCCAACGTCGCCACGTGGTAGCTCTGTTCCAGCAGGATCTCGGTCACGTCCGTCGACGACACCCGGCTGAGGACCCGTGCCGAGTCGGCCGGCGGCACGACATGGTCCTGCGCGCTGTGCAACAGCAGCAGCGGCTGGGTGACCTGCGGCAGCTCGCCGTCGACCAGGCGCAGGAAGGTGCGCAGGGAGTGCGCCGAGTGCAGCGGCACCCGGTCGTACCCGCTCTCCTCGACGCCCCCCTTCGCGATGTCGCTCGTGATCCCCTTGGTCGTGCGGACGAGATGACGGGCCACCGGGAGGGCGTACGCGGACAGGCCGTGCACCTTGTTCGCCGGATTGACGACGACGACGCCGGCCACGCCCTCCCCGTGCTTCGCGGCCAGCCGCAGCGCCAGCGCGCCGCCCATGGACAGACCGACCACGAACACCGCCGCGCAGCGCCGGCGCAGGGCGTGCAGCTCGCGGTCCACCTCCGCGTACCAGTCCTGCCAGCCGGTCAGAGCCATGTCCTCCCAGCGTGTGCCGTGGCCCGGCAGGAGCGGCAGGGAGACCGTCAGGCCCTGCTCGGCCAGGTACCGCGCCCACGGGCGCAGCGACTGCGGGGAACCGGTGAAGCCGTGACAGAGGAGCACTCCGACCTCCCCGCCCTCATGGCGGTACGGCTCGGCTCCAGGAAGGACCGGCACCTTCGGTCTCCTGTCTTCGTCTGTTCTGCATGGGAGGGATGTGTGCTTCACCGTACGCGACCCCACTGACACCGACCAGGGCCGTCGGAGCCATTGCCGCCGCCCCGGGTTATGGTCTGTGCGACACAAACAGGAGGCAGTCGGTTGTTGTACGGCGCGATGAAGGTCGCTATCGGGGGACCCCTGCGGGTCGCCTTCAGGCCCTGGGTGGAGGGTCTGGAGAACATCCCCGCCGAGGGCGCCGCGATCCTGGCGAGCAACCACCTGTCGTTCTCCGACTCGTTCTTCCTGCCCGCGGTGCTCGACCGCAAGGTCACCTTCATCGCGAAGGCCGAGTACTTCACCACGCCCGGCGTGAAGGGCCGACTGACGGCGGCCTTCTTCAAGGGCGTCGGCCAGCTCCCGGTGGACCGCTCCGGCGGGCGCGGCGCGGGTGAGGCCGCGGTCCGCAGCGGCATCGAGGTGCTGGAGCGCGGGGAGCTCTTCGGGATCTATCCCGAGGGCACGCGCTCGCCCGACGGGCGCCTCTACCGCGGCAAGCCGGGCGGCCTCGCGCGCGTGGCGCTCGCCACCGGCGCGCCCGTGATCCCGGTCGCCATGATCGACACCGAGAAGATCCAGCCGCCCGGGAAGGTCCTCCCGAAGATCATGCGGCCCGGCATCCGCATCGGGGAGCCGCTGGACTTCAGCCGATACCAGGGCATGGAGCACGACCGGTTCGTGCTGCGCGCCGTGACCGACGAGGTCATGTACGAGATCATGAAGCTCTCCGGCCAGGAGTACGTCGACATGTACGCGACCGCCGCAAAGCGGCAGATCGCGGAGGCGGCGAAGGCCGACAAGGAAGCCGAGAAGGCCGCGAAGGCGGCGCTCGCGCAGGCGGAGAAGGACCGGGCCGCGAAGGAGCAGGCGCAGAAGGACCGTGCCGACGACGACGCGCAGCAGCCGGACGGGCAGCAGCCGGACGCGGGGCAGCGGGACGAAGAGCAGTAGGGCAAAGAGCCGTAGTCGGCGGCCCGGGGGCGGGGGACGGATGGCCAGACGCGAGAGGGTCATGAAGATGTCGGTCGAGCTGCCGCTGTGGCGTGCGCTCGCCGGATACCGGGTCCTCACCATGCTCTACGCGGTGGGGTTCTTCGCCACTGCCTACGACGGATTCGCCCGGCCCTGGGTCGCGGTCGCCTACTACTGCGTCCTGTTCGTCTGGACGGTGGCCACCCTGCCCAAGGTCGCGAGCGCCGCGAGCTGCACCAAGCGCTTCCTCGCCGCCGACCTCGCCGTGGCGCTCACCGGCATCATGCTCACGACCGTCGCGGACAGCCACGAACGCATCCAGTCCGGCGGCCCGACGCTCCCGTCGATATGGACCGCGGGCTCGGTGCTGGCGTTCGCCATCAAGGGCGGCTGGCGCTGGGCGGCGTTCGCCTCCACGGCCGTCGCGGTGACCAACCTGGTCGAGCGCGGCACCCCGGCCCGCGACACCGTCCACAACGTCGTCCTCGTCTGGGTCGCCTCCATCGCCATCGGCTACGTCGTCGAGGTCGCCCGCGCCTCCGAGCGCACCCTCGCCCGCGCCCTGGAGATCGAGGCCGCGACCCGGGAACGGGAGCGGCTCGCCCGCGACATCCACGACAGCGTGCTGCAGGTGCTCGCCATGGTGCAGCGGCGCGGCGCCGTCATCGGCGGGGAGGCCGCCGAGCTGGGCCGGCTGGCCGGTGAGCAGGAGGTGGCGCTGCGCACGCTGGTCTCCGGCGGCCTCGTGCCGGTGTCCCGGGTCTCCCGGGACGCGGCGGACGGCGCCGTGGTCTACGCGGTGGACGAACCGGCGGAGGAGCCCGCCGTCGTCGACCTGCGCGCGCTGCTCGCCCCCTTCGCGGGCGCCCGCGTGAACCTGGCCGACCCCGGCGCCGCGGTGCCGCTGCCCGCGCCCGCCGCACGGGAACTGGCCGCCGCGGTCGGGGCTGCGCTGGACAACGTGCGCGCACACGCGGGGCCGGACGCCCGGGCCTGGATCCTCGTCGAGGACGAGCCGGACACGGTCGTCGTCACCGTGCGCGACGACGGGCCGGGCATCCCGGAGGGCCGGCTCGCGCAGGCCGAGGGCGAAGGAAGGCTCGGGGTCGCCCAGTCGATCCGGGGCCGGCTGCGGGACCTCGGCGGCAGCGCCGAGCTGATCTCGACGCCGGGACAGGGCACGGAGGTCGAACTGACCGTGCCGAAGGAGAAGAACGTGCAGCGGGGGAAGGCGGGACGGCGATGAGCCAGGAACACGGCGGTGTGGGAACCGGCGGCGCGATCAGGGTGATGGTGGTCGACGACCACCCCATGTGGCGCGACGCGGTCGCCCGGGACCTGGCCGCGTCGGGACTGGACGTGGTCGCCACCGCCGGCGACGGCGAGCAGGCCGTGCGCCGCGCCAGGGCCGTCACGCCCGACGTGCTCGTGCTGGACCTGAACCTGCCCGCCAAGCCGGGCGTCCAGGTCTGCAAGGAGGTCGTCGCCGCGAACCCCGCCCTGCGGGTCCTGGTCCTGTCGGCGAGCGGCGAACACGCCGACGTGCTGGAGGCGGTGAAGTCCGGCGCGACCGGGTACCTGCTGAAGTCGGCGTCCACCGAGGAACTGCTGGACGCCGTGCGCCGCACGGCCGCCGGCGACCCGGTGTTCACCCCGGGGCTGGCCGGCCTGGTCCTCGGCGAGTACCGCCGGCTCGCCTCCGACCCCGGCTCCGCGGCCGACAGCGACGAGCCGAACGCGCCCCGGCTCACCGACCGCGAGACCGAGGTGCTCCGGCTCGTCGCCAAGGGCCTGAGCTACAAGCAGATCGCCGAACGCCTGGTGATCTCGCACCGCACCGTCCAGAACCACGTCCAGAACACCCTGGGCAAGCTCCAGCTGCACAACCGGGTGGAACTGGTCCGGTACGCGATCGAACGGGGCCTCGACGACGAGTGACCCGCGCGCGACACTGACCCTTCGTCAGACAACTGCGGCGAAGGGACACTTTCCATGCGCGTCGGAGTACTGACCGGAGGCGGCGACTGCCCCGGCCTCAACGCCGTCATCCGGGCCGTCGTCCGCAAGGGCGTCCAGGAGTACGGCCATGACTTCGTCGGCTTCCGGGACGGCTGGCGGGGTCTGCTCGAGAGGCGTTCGGTCCGCCTCGACATCCCCGCCGTCCGGGGCATCCTGCCCCGCGGCGGCACGATCCTCGGCTCCTCGCGGACCAACCCCTTCAAGGAGGAGGACGGCGTCCGCCGCATCAAGGACACCCTCGCCGAGTCGGGTGTCGACGCGCTCGTGACCATCGGCGGCGAGGACACCCTCGGTGTCGCCGCCCGCCTCTCCGACGAGTTCGCGGTGCCCTGCGTGGGCGTCCCCAAGACCATCGACAACGACCTGTCCGCCACCGACTACACCTTCGGCTTCGACACCGCCGTGGGCATCGCGACCGAGGCCATCGACCGGCTGCACACCACCGCCGAGTCGCACATGCGCGTCCTCGTCGTCGAGGTGATGGGCCGTCACGCGGGCTGGATCGCCCTGCACTCCGGGCTGGCGGGCGGCGCCAACGTCATCCTCATCCCCGAGCAGCGCTTCGACATCGACCAGGTGTGCGCCTGGGTGACCTCCCGCTTCCGCTCGTCGTACGCGCCGATCGTGGTCGTCGCCGAGGGCGCGATGCCCAGGGACGGCGACGTGGTGCTCAAGGACGGGTCGCTGGACTCCTTCGGGCACGTGCGGCTCTCCGGAGTCGGCGAGTGGCTGGCCAAGGAGATCGAGCGGCGCACCGGGAAGGAGGCCCGCACGACGGTCCTCGGCCACGTCCAGCGCGGCGGCACCCCGAGCGCCTTCGACCGCTGGCTCGCCACCCGCTTCGGCCTGCACGCCGTCGACGCCGTGCACGAGGGCGACTTCGGCAAGATGGTCGCCCTGCGCGGCACGGACGTCGTCCGGGTGCCCATCGCCGAGGCGACGGCCCGCCTGAAGACCGTCGACCCGAGCCTGTACGCGGAGGTCGGGGTGTTCTTCGGCTGAGCCGCCGCGGGGGGCCGTGGCGCCGAGCCGCTACGAGGGCAGGCCCGTGGCGCGGAGCCGGGCGACGGCCTCCCGCACCAGGGACGTCCCGTTCAGCGTCAGCACAGACTCCGGATGGAACTGCACTCCGCCGAACCCGGGGCCCCGCAACGCGTGCACCTCGCCGTTCGGGGCCCGGCTCACCTCCACCCCGTGCGCGGCCAGCTCCTGCGCGGCCGCGTCGCCGCACCGCGCCACGAAGCTGTTGTAGAAGCCCACCGTCTCGGTCCGCCCGAACAGGTCGATCTCCGTCTGCGCCCCCTGGTACGGAATCTCCTTGCGGACGATGTCCAGCCCCAGCTCGGCCGCGATCAGCTCGTGGCCGAGGCACACGCCGAGCACCCCGTGCCGGTGCTCCCGCAGCACCCGGGCGGTCAGCTCCCGCAGGCGCCGCATCTTGGGATCGCGCAGGTCCGAGGGATCGCCGGGACCGGGCCCCAGCACCACCGGCCCCTCGTGCGCGAACACCGCCTCGGGCAGCCCGTCCTCGTCGTACCGCCGGACGTCCACCTCGAGGCCGCCGGAGCGCAGCACGTGCGCCAGCATCGCCGTGAAGGCGTCCTCGGCGTCGACGACGAGGGCGTGCCCGGTCAGGTCCCGTGTGCGCTCCTGCATCCGCAGCCAGAACGGGGCCAGCGAGGCGCGCCGTCCGTCGAGCGCAGCCCGCACCCGGGGGTCGTCGGCGAGCCTCGGCGGCACCGCCCGGGAGTCCGGCCGGCCCGCGCGGACCCCCAGCGCCGCCAGCACCCCGGCCGCCTTGGCGTGGGTCTCCGCCACTTCGCCCGCCGGGTCCGAACCCCGCACCAGCGTGGCCCCGACCGGCACCCGCAGCCGCCCGGCCGCGTCGACGTCGGCGGTGCGGATGAGGATGGGGGAGTCGAGGGTCTGCGCTCCGCCCGAGTCCCGTCCCAGCAGCGCCAGCGCGCCGGCGTAGTACCCCCGCCCGCCGACCTCGTGCCGCTCGATGACCCGGCAGGCGTTCTGCACGGGCGAGCCGGTCACGGTCGCCGCGAACATCGTCTCCTTCAGCACTTCGCGCGCGTCCAGCGAGGACTTCCCGCGCAGCTCGTACTCGGTGTGCGCGAGGTGCGCCATCTCCTTCAGCCGCGGTCCGACCACCACGCCGCCCATGTCGCCGACCGTGCACATCATCTTGAGCTCCTCGTCGACGACCATCGACAGCTCCTCGATCTCCTTGCCGTCGGCGAGGAAGTCCAGCAGGTGCTCGGGGCTCGGCCCCTCGGCGGGATACCGGTACGTGCCGCTGATCGGGTTCATGACGACCGTGCCGCCGGACATCCGCACATGCACCTCGGGGCTCGCGCCGACGAGCGTCCTGTCCCCGGTGTGCACGACGAACGTCCAGTACGCGCCCCGCTCGCCCTCGAGCAGCCGCCGGAACAGGGCGAGGGCGTCGGCCCGCGAGAACCCGGGGATCTCGCCCTCGTAGGTCCGCCGGATCACGAAGTTCGCGCCCTCGCCGCCGCCGATCTCGTCGCGCAGCACCCGCCCGACGATCCGCGCGTACTCCTCGTCGCCGACGTCGAAGGCGCCGTCGCGGACGCGGACGTCGTGGGCGGGCAGCTGGGCGAGGACGTCCTCGAGCGGGAAGGAGTGGGTTTCCTCGGGGTGCAGCACCGAGAGCGGTGTGCCGTCGTCGCGCACGTCGAAGCCGCGCTCGCGGATCTGGCGGAAGGGGACCAGGGCGAGGCCCTCGTCGGGCAGGTCGGCCAGCCGCTCGTAGGCGCGGACCGGACCGAGGAGCAGTTCGACGACGTTCTCGTCGTGGCCCGGCGTGCGGCGGCGCAGCAGGGCGAACGGGCGGGGGTCGCAGGACAGGTCGGGCAGATCCATGAGGCGTGTCCTTCTCGCTGGGAGGAGTGTGTCGCCAGAGGGACGGCCGGCCCGAAAACACCGAAGGCCGCCCCCCGGGCGGCCTTCGCGAAGTCGTGCGTACGCGCAGTCAGTGGGCCGCCGGATGAGCGGTCCACCACCAGTTCTGGATCGAAAGCGCGAACATGCGCCGCACCCTACCCCATGGGCGCCCGGCCCGCGGGGAGCTCCTCAGGTGAGCGCTACGGCGTCTCACCTGTCGAGCCGGTGCGAAAGCGACGTGACACGACCCCGTAGTGTTGAGGGCGTGACCGTGAACGCTAAGACCAGCGCGAGCGCTGGCAACACCTGGCGAGACCTGCCCGCGGCGCAGCAGCCCGAGTACCCCGACACCGAGGCTCTGCGCGCAGTGATCGCGGACCTCGAGTCGTATCCGCCGCTCGTCTTCGCGGGCGAGTGCGACCAGCTGCGCGCCCGGTTGGCGGCTGTCGCCAAGGGAGAGGCGTTCCTCCTCCAGGGCGGCGACTGCGCCGAGGCCTTCGACGCGGTGTCGGCCGACCACATCCGCAACAAGCTCAAGACGTTGCTGCAGATGGGCGCGGTGCTGACGTACGCGGCCTCCGTGCCGGTCGTCAAGGTCGGCCGGATCGCCGGCCAGTACTCGAAGCCGCGTTCCAAGAACACCGAGACCCGCGACGGCGTGACGCTGCCGACGTACCGCGGCGACTCGGTCAACGGCTTCGAGTTCAACGAGGCGGCCCGGGTCCCGGACCCCGAGCGGCTGAAGCGGATGTACAACGCGTCCGCCTCGACGCTCAACCTGGTGCGCGCCTTCACCACCGGCGGCTACGCCGACCTGCGCCAGGTGCACGCCTGGAACCAGGACTTCGTGAAGTCGTCCCCGTCCGGCCAGCGCTACGAGCAGCTCGCCCGCGAGATCGACAACGCGCTGAACTTCATGCACGCCTGCGGGGCCGACCCGGAGGAGTTCAAGACGGTCGAGTTCTACGCCTCGCACGAGGCGCTGCTGCTCGACTACGAGTCCGCCCTGACCAGGGTCGACTCCCGCACCGGGCGCCTGTACGACGTCTCGGCGCACATGGTGTGGATCGGCGAGCGCACCCGGCAGCTGGACCACGCGCACATCGAGTTCGCCTCGAAGATCCGCAACCCCGTGGGCATCAAGCTCGGCCCGACCACCACGGCCGAGGAGGCGCTGCAGTACATCGAGCGTCTCGACCCCGACCGCGAGCCCGGCCGGCTGACCTTCATCGTCCGCATGGGCGCCGACAAGGTCCGTGACAAGCTGCCCGAGCTGGTGGAGAAGGTCACCGCTTCCGGTGCGACCGTGGCCTGGATCACCGACCCGATGCACGGCAACACCTACGAGGCGGCCTCGGGTCACAAGACCCGCCGCTTCGACGACGTGCTGGACGAGGTCAAGGGCTTCTTCGAGGTCCACAAGGCGCTCGGCACCCACCCGGGCGGCATCCACGTGGAGCTGACCGGCGACGACGTCACCGAGTGCGTGGGCGGCGGCGACGAGATCTTCGTCGACGACCTCCACCAGCGTTACGAGACGGCCTGCGACCCGCGGCTGAACCGCAGCCAGTCCCTCGACCTGGCGTTCCTCGTGGCGGAGATGTACCGCGACCAGTAGGCGCGGGGTGACGGCAGTGGGGCGCGGATCACATGCGATCCGCGCCCCACTCCACTTTTCCCGCCACGCGGCGCCGGGTAAGGTTAGGTTAGCCTCACCGACCAGGGATCCCCTGAGACCCGGTAGGCGCGACTCAGGGACCGGCGAGGAGGTGAACCGCGTGTACGTCTGCAGCTGCTTCGGGGTGACCGAGGCCCAGGTCAAACAGCACGTGGACGACGGCGCCTGCACACCGCGCCAGATCGCCTCCGCCTGCAAGGCGGGCACGGACTGCGGCTCCTGTGTGCGCCGGATCCAGGCCATCCTGGGCCGGGGCGCCGGCCCGCGCCCGGGCGTCGCCGACCTCGCCGACCGCAACGCGCCGGTCCTCGCCGCACTCGACGAAGCGGCTTAGCGCCGCACCCGGTACGGCCGGCCGTGGCATGCTCCGGCCCGGCTTCGCGCCGCTCAGCTCTCCGGCTGCTCGATCAGCTGGGCGATGTAGAGCGCCTCGCCGAGTTTCTCGACCAGCTCCAGCTGCGTGTCCAGATAGTCGATGTGGTGTTCCTCGTCCTCGAGGATCGACTCGAAGATGTTCGCGGACGTGATGTCGCCCTTTTCGCGCATCACCTTGATGCCGCGCTTCAGCCGGTCGATCGCCTCCACCTCGATGAGCCGGTCGGCCTCGAACATCTCCTTGACCGTCTGGCCGACGCGCACATGGAACAGCCGCTGGTAATTCGGCAGGCCGTCAAGGAAGAGAATCCGGTCGGTGAGCACCTCGGCGTGCTTCATCTCGTCGAAGGACTCGTGCCGCGTGTATTTCGCGAGCTTCGTCCAGCCGAAGTTCTCCTGCATCTTGGCGTGGAGGAAGTACTGGTTGATGGCGGTGAGTTCGCCGGTGAGCTGCTCGTTGAGGAATTCGATGACCTCGGGGTCGCCCTGCATGGCAGAGGCTCCTTCCACGTCGGGGAATTCGGGAGGTTCCGCCGCATGATTTCACCGGCATCGAAGATCGTCCAGTAAGTGCGTACTTAGTAAGTTAGTGCATGCTTAGTATCGGTTGCCCGATTCGGGGCGGGCCGGGTCATGGCTGGTCATGTGCATCGTCCGGGGTCTGTCAGGATGGAGTCATGGGTCATCCGGTGGAGCGCGAATCTGGAGCAGAGGTGTCCGAGCTTCCGCCGGGACAGCGACTGCAGCGCGGCTGGCCCGTCACCCACTACGGCCCGGTCCCCAAGTTCCGCCCCGAACGCTGGGAGTTCCGGGTCTTCGGCGCCACCGCCGACGGTGAGAAGCGCTGCTGGAACCACGACGAGATCACCGCCCTCCCGTACGCCTCCGTGCTGGCCGACCTGCACTGTGTGACGAAGTTCAGCATGCTCGGCGCCGAGTGGGGCGGCATCCCGGCCCGCACGATCCTGGAGATCGCGCCGCCCGCCCCGAGCGTCACCCATGTGATGGTGTGGGCCGAGTACGGCTTCAGCTCCAACCTGCGGCTGTCCGACTTCGCCGCCGAGCGCACGATCTTCGCCACCCACAAGGACGGCGAGCTGCTCACGGCCGAGCACGGCTTCCCGCTGCGTCTGGTCGTCCCGCACCTCTACGCCTGGAAGGGCCCCAAGTGGGTCCGCGGCGTCGAGTACATGACCGCCGACCGCCGGGGTTTCTGGGAGGAGCGCGGCTACCACAACATCGGGGACCCCTGGCGCGAGCAGCGCTACTCCTACCAGGAGGAGCCCGGGGAGGGCCCCGAACTCTGACCGGCCGCAGGGCCGGGAGGGCCCGAGGGGCGGGAGCGCCCCGGGCGGACGGACGTCCTAGCCGTCCCGCAGCTTCTTCAGCCGTCGCACGTCCTCCGCGTGGCCCTCCCTGCCGCCCGGCGTCTCGATGATCAGCGGCACGCCCGCCGTCGCCGGGTGCGTCATGAGGTCCCGGAAGGGGTCCTCGCCGATGTGACCCGCGCCGATGTTCTCGTGCCGGTCCTTGTGCGCGCCGGCCACGTCCTTGGAGTCGTTGGCGTGGATCAGCTTCAGTCGGCCCTCGCCGACCGTGTCCACCAGCAGGTCGAGGGTGCGGTGCATGCCGGACGGGCCGGCCAGGTCGTGACCGGCCGCGAAGACGTGACAGGTGTCGAGGCAGACGCCGAGCCTGGGGTGGGAGTCCAGAGCCTCGAAGTACGGCCCGAAGTCCCAGGTCCGGGAGCAGAGCGACGAGCCCTGGCCGGCGGTGGACTCCAGCAGCAGGAACGGGTCGTCGTCGTGGGTCAGCTCGTCCAGCAGCGGCAGCAGGTACTCGCGCACCTGTTTCAGCGCCACCGACCGGTCCCGTCCGCCCGTCGCGCTCCCGGTGTGCACGACCACGCCCAGCGCGCCGATCTCCCGCCCCCGGCGCAGCGAGTGCCGCATCGACGCCACCGACCGCTCGGCCGTCGCCTCGGTGTGCGAACCGAAGTTGATCAGGTACGGCGCGTGCACGTACGCCGGGACCGACCGCTGCGAGCACGCCTCCCGGAAGGCCTCGTCCTGCCGTGGGTCGCCCACCGGCGTGGCCCAGCCGCGCGGGTTGGCCACGAACACCTGGACCGCCTCGGCCTCGAGGTCGTGCGCGTACGACATGCCCACACGGTGCAGACCGCCCGCCACGGGCACATGGCCGCCGACGGGATTGCGGGAGGGGAAGGGGGGACGAGCACTCACCCGGTCAGGGTGTCATGCCCGCCCGCCCGGTCCGTCACCGGATGGTGATCGTGATCGTCGACCCCTTGGGAGCCGACTTCCCGGCCTCGACGGACTGCTTCTTCACGGTGTCGCCGAACAGGCCGAGCAGACCGCGGTCCTCGTCGACCTGGAACCCCGCCTGCTCCAGGAGCGACTTGGCGTCGTCCACGCTCGAGCCGACCACGTTCGGGACCTCGACCATCTCCGGGCCCTTGGACAGAGTCAGCGTCACGGTGTCGCCCTCGGCGAGCTGACTGTCCGCCTTGGGGGTCTGCGCCGCGACCTTGCCCTTGTCGACCCCGGAATTGACCTGCTCGGCGGCGACCTTCACCGTCAGGCCGGCCTCCTCCAGCTCGGCCCTGGCGTCGTCCAGGTCGTCACCGGAGACGTCGGGGACGTCGATCGGCTTGCCCTTGCTGACGACGAGCGAGATCGCGGTGCCCGCACGGCGCTTGGCTCCCGCCTCCGGATCGGTGCTGATCACCGAGCCCCGGGCGACGTCGTCGCTGAACTCCTCGGTGACCAGACCCGGTTCCAGGCCGTCCTTCTTCAGCTGTTCCTGGGCCTTGTCCAGCCCCGTGCCCTGCACGTCCGGCACCTTCACGATCTCGGGGCCGTCGGAGACGGTCAGCGCCACCGAGTCGTTCTTGCGGATCCGGGCGCCGGGCCCGGGGTCCGTCTCCGTGACCGTGCCGCGCTTCGCCGTGTCGCTGTACGTGTGCCGGACCTTGCCGACCTCCAGCCCCGCCGCCTCCAGGCGCTTGCGGGCCTCGGCCTCCTTCTGCGTCAGCACCGGGGGGACCTTGGTGAACTGGCCGGAGTTGATGTACCACACGCCCGCGCCCACGCCGAGCACCAGCAGGACGACGGTGACGAGCGCGATCACCGAGCGCCGGGGCCGCACGGAGCGGCGCCGCGGCGGCAGCGGAGGCGGGCTCTGGAACCGGGAGGTCCGGTTGAGCGCGGCCGCCTCGTCGGCGGGCTCGTCCTCGTTGACGGGCAGCGGGCGGGGGACCGTGAGCGAGCGGGGGATCACGCTCGTGCGGTCCTCGGCGTTGTCGTGCTCGCCGGAGAGGGCCTGCGGGGGCAGCGCGTCCAGCTGCTCCTCGGTGAGCGGGGCGCGCGCCTCGCGGACCTGCGCGAGCAGCGCGACGGCGTCGTGCGGGCGGACCCCGGGCGTGCGCGCGGTGGCCGACGCCACGAGTTCGTCCAGCTCGAACGGCAGCCCGGGGACGAGTGCCGAGGGCGCCGGGACGTCCTCGTGGAGGTGCTTGTAGAGCACGATCGCGGGGGAGTCCCCCTCATGCGGCTTGTCGCCGGTGAGCATCTCGTAGAGCACGACGCCGCACGCGTACACGTCGACGCGGGGATCGGCGACGCCCGGCTGGTCGATCTGCTCGGGGGCGAGGTAGGACACGGTGCCGAGCACCGCCCCGGTGGTGCTGGTGACGGTGTCCACCGAGCGCACCAGACCGAAGTCGGCGACCTTGACCCGGCCGTCGTCCCCGATCAGCACGTTCTCGGGCTTCATGTCCCGGTGCACGAAACCGGCCCGGTGCGCGGCGCCCAGTGCGGCGAGGACGGGCTCGAGGATGTCGAGCGCGGCCCTCGGCTGCAGGGCCCCGCGCTCGCGCAGCACGTCCCGCAGGGTGCAGCCGGCGATGTACTCCATGGCCAGGTAGACGTACGACCCGTCGGCGCCCTGGTCGAAGACCTGCACGACGTTCGGATGGGCCAGGCGGGCGACCGATTTCGCCTCCCGGATGAACCGCTCGACGAACGCCGCGTCGGCGGCGAGCGCCGGATGCATCACCTTGAGCGCGAGCACCCGGTCGAGGCGGGTGTCCACGGCCCGGTAGACCGTGGCCATCCCGCCGACCGCGATCCGCGCCTCCACGCGATACCTGCCGTCGAGCACCTGCCCGACCAGAGGGTCCTGAAGGGTCGTGTCCACGCAGGTGAGTGTACGAGCCGACGCCGACACCCCGCCGATCACACCGGGATCGCAGCGCGACTGCAGCCGAGCTGTGACGCGAACCGGCGGGCGGCGCCGGGACCCGCCGCGTTCGCGGCCCGGCGAGTCCCTAGCCGGTGACGTCCGTGCGCCGCCCGGCGGTCGGCCGCCGTCAGAAAGCGGGGCGTTCCGGGTCCAGGGCGGCCAGGCCCTCGGCGGGAGACGACGCCTCGGCGAAGTAGCGGCGGGGGATCCGGCCCGCCAGCCGGGCCCACCTGCCAGCCTCGACGCCGGCCCGCATGGCGGACGCCATGCGCTCGGGATCGCGGGCCCGTGTCACCGCCGACGCCAGCATCACCCCCGCACACCCCAGCTCCATCGCCAGCGCCGCGTCCGACGCCGTGCCGGCGCCCGCGTCCAGGATCACCGGCACGCGCGCGTTCTCGACGATCAGCTGGAAGTTGTGCGGGTTGCGGATCCCTAGGCCGGACCCGATCGGCGACCCCAGCGGCATCACCGCGGCGCAGCCGGCGTCCTCCAGCTTCCGGGCCAGCACCGGATCGTCGTTCGTGTAGGGCAGCACCGTGAACCCCTCGTCCACCAGCGTCTCCGCCGCGTCCAGCAGCTCCACCGGGTCGGGCAGCAGAGTCCGCTCGTCGGCGATGACCTCCAGCTTGACCAGGTCGGTCCCCAGCGCCTCCCTGGCCAGCCGGGCCGTCAGCACGGCCTCGCCGGCCGTGAAGCAGCCCGCCGTGTTCGGCAGCACCCGGATGCCGAGCCGCTCCAGCACCGACAGCACGGACCCGTGCACCGACGGGTCCACCCGGCGCATCGCGACCGTCGTCAGCTCGGTGCCGGAGGCGATCAGGGCCCGCTCCAGCACCTCCAGGCTGGGCGCGCCGCCGGTGCCCATGATCAGCCGGGAGGAGTAGGAGGTCCCCCCGAGGACGAGGTCGTCGTCGGCCACGGTTCAGCCTCCCTGGACGGCGGTGAGGACTTCCACGCGGTCTCCGTCGGACAGGGCCGTGGACGGCCACTGCGCGCGCGGGACGACGGTCTCGTTGAGCGCGGCGGCCACCCCGGAGGCCGCGGGCGTCAGGGACCGCACGACGCTGTCGAGAGCGGTGCCGGGAGCGAACTGCCGCCGCTCGCCGTTGACCGAGACGTTCACAGGGGCGTTCACGCGGGCTGCTCCAGGAGTGCGGCGGCGCCGAAACGCCGGGGGGTGAAGGGGCGGGCCTCGTCGGGCAGCTCCCCGGTGACCAGGACCTCCGCCATCGCGTCACCGGTCACCGGCGTCAGCAGCACGCCGTTGCGGTAGTGCCCGGTGGCCAGCAGCAGCCCGGGCAGCTCCGTCGGCCCGAGCAGCGGCGCGTTGTCCAGGGAACCCGGACGCAGGCCCGCGCGCGTCTCGGTGAGCGGCAGCTCGGTGATGCCGGGGACCAGTTCGTGGGCGTCGCGCAGCAGCTCGTACACGCCCCCCGCCGTCACGGTCGTGTCCCAGCCGAGCTCCTCGCTGGTCGCGCCCACCACCAGTTCGCCGTTGTCCCGGGGGACCAGGTAGACGTGGCTGCCGCGGACCACGGCCCGCACGGTCCGGTTCAGGAACGGCGCGCACCGGGCCGGCACGGTCAGCCGCAGGACCTGTCCCTTCACGGGCCGTACGGCGGGCAGCACGTCCTGCGGGACGCCCGCGAGCCGCCCGCTCAGACTGCCGCCCGCGAGCACCGTCTGTTCGGCCGCCGCCGTCGTGCCGTCCCGCAGGACGGCCCCCGTCGCCCGGTCGCCCGCGACCGTCAGCCGCTCCGCCCACGTGCGGTGGAACACGACGCCCGCCCGCTCGCAGGCCGCCGTCAGGGCTGCGGCCAGCCGCCGCGGATCGACCTGGTGGTCGCCGTCCGCCCGCAGTCCGCCGCGCACCCCCGGCGCGAGCATCGGCTCCAGACGCCGGCACTCACGCCCGGACAGCCACTGCGACTCCAGCCCCGACTGCCGCTGCAGGGCGTGCAGTTCGCGCAGGTGGGTGCGGTCGTCGGAGTCCAGCGCGACCGCGAGCGTGCCGCAGTGCCGGTAGCCGACGTCGAGCCCGGTCAGCTCCGTCAGCTCGGCCGCGAAGTCCGGATAGCGGCGGGCCGACGCGAGGTTCAGGCCGAGCAGGGTCTGCTCGCCGTAGTGCAGTTCCGTGACGGCCGCCAGCATCCCGGCGGCCACCTGGGCGGCCCCGCCGCCCGGCTCCGGGTCCGCCACCGCCGTGGCGAGGCCGCGCTGTGCGGCCCGCCAGGCGGTGACCAGCCCGATGATCCCGCCCCCGATGACGAGGACGTCTGACGTGCGTGGAGACGACATGGGCGTCCAGCCCCTCCCTTCGCCGGCATGACCCGGATCAGGTTCGTACGGTCGGAGGCCGCCAGCCTCCCTCTCAGCCCGGTGCGTCCGGGCTCCCGCGAGTGCTCTACGTTGGCCACCCTAGCCCGACGTGACACGCCTCAGTAAGGGAGCCCCCGCCCATGGCACGCTCGCTCGACGGCCTCGTCCTCGCCCCCGTGGCCGACCAGGCCCGCGGGCAGGTCGGCCTGCGCACCCGCTTCGCCTACCACGAGCGGGACGGGGCGGTCTGGGCCGAATACGCGGGCGGCGACGTCGTGCGCGGGCGCCTCGTGGGGACCCGCGAGGGGGACCGGCTCGACTTCCGGTACGTCCAGCTGGGACACGACGGGACGACCTCCTCGGGTCACTGCGTGTCGACGGTCCTGGAGTTGCCCGACGGCCGGGTCCGCCTCGAGGAGGCCTGGGAGTGGGAGTCCCGGGCGGGCCACGGCGTCAGCGTCGTGGAGCAGATCCCGGACGAAGGGGAGGAATCCCCGCGCGACGCACCGGGTGCCGCGCGCGGTGTGGAGCAGGTCACCGAGCAGGGCGGCTGACTGACGAAACGTCAGGTGTCTATGGTGATCAGGTGAGCGAGCAGAGGCAGGAAGAGGACCGGTCCGGGGCGCGGCGCGTGGTCGTCGCCGGCGCGGGCATGGCCGGGGTGCAGACCGCGGTCGCCCTGCGCGAGCAGGGCTTCGACGGAGCCGTCACCCTGATCGGCGCGGAACCCCACCAGCCCTACGACCGGCCCCCGCTGTCCAAGGCCGTGCTGCTCGGCAAGGCCGCGAACTCCGCCTTCGACGTCGACTTCGAGGGCCTCGGCATCCGGCTTGAGCTCGGCCGCGAGGTCCTCGGCCTGCGTCCCGCCGACCATGAGCTGGACACCGAGCGCGGGCCCGTCCCCTACGACGTCCTCGTCCTCGCCACCGGGGCGGAGCCCGTCCGGCTGCCGGGCTCCGAGGGCGTGCCCGGCGTGCACCTGCTGCGCACCCTGGACGACGCCGAGCGCCTGCGACCCGTCCTCGCCCGCCGGCACGACATCGTGGTCGTCGGCGCCGGCTGGATCGGCGCCGAGTTCGCCACGGCCGCGCGCGAGGCCGGCTGCGCGGTGACCGTCGTCGAGGCCGCCGACCGGCCGCTGGCCGGGGCGCTGCCGCCCGAGGTCGCCGTCCCGATGGCCGACTGGTACGCCGACAGCGGCGCCGACCTGCGCACCCACGCGCGCGTGGCGCGCCTGGAGCCCGGCGCCGTCGTGCTGGACGACGGCTCGCGGCTGGCCGCCGGCGCCGTCGTGGTCGGCATCGGCGCCCGCCCCGCCACCGCCTGGCTCGCCGGCTCCGGCGTCGAGCTGGGCGCGCACCACGAGGTCGTGGCGGACGCGGGCCTGCGCACGAACCTGCCGGACGTGTACGCGGTCGGCGACTGCGCCTCCTTCCCCTCGCGCAGGTACGGCGAGCGGCTCCTCGTCCACCACTGGGACAACGCCCTCCAGGGACCGCGCACGGTCGCGGCGAACATCCTCGGCGCGGCCACCGGCGAGCCCCCGGTCGCCTACGACCCGGTCCCGTACTTCTGGTCCGAGCAGTTCGGCCGTTTCGTCCAGTACGCCGGTCACCACGCCGACGCCGACGTCGTGCTGTGGCGCGGCGAGCCGTCCGGGCCCGCCTGGACCGTCTGCTGGCTGCGCGAGGACCGGCTGGTCGCCCTGCTGGCCGTGGGGCGCCCGCGCGATCTCGCCCAGGGCAGGCGGCTGATCGAGGCGGCCACGCCGATGAACCCGCGGCTCCTCGTGGACCCCGCCCGGCCGCTCAAGGCGGCCACCGCCTGAGCCCCCGCCCCCCTGGTCGGACCGGCCCGGCTTCCGACTGTCAGCGGCAGATGGCAGGCTTGTTCCCGTGACCGAGATTGACGCAAAGACCGACGCCCTCGTCCCCGCCTGGCTCACCGTGCCCGACATCGCGGAGATGCTCGATGTCGACGTGATCCGCGTCCGGCAGCTGATCAAGGACGGCCAGCTCATCGCCGTACGCCGGGGGGAGAACCGCGCGCTGCACGTCCCCGCCGCCTTCATCGACGGGGACAAGGTGGTGAAGGGCCTGGTCGGGACCCTGACGCTGCTGCGGGACGACGGCTTCTCGAACGAGGAGATGCTCGAGTGGCTCTTCACGCCCGACCCGAGCCTGCCCGGCACGCCCGCGCAGGCCCTGAGTGAGAATCGCGGCACGGAGGTGAAGCGCCGCGCCCAGGCGCTCGCCGTCTGAACCCGCGGACTCGCACCGACACCCGGCGTACGGGGGCGCAGCCGGCCCCCGTGCGCCACCACCCTGGGGGACCCCGTATGCCCGACACCGCCCGCACCCGCCTGGCCGCGGCCCGGCTGTACCTGTGCACGGACGCCCGCACCCGGCAGGGCGACCTCCCGGAGTTCCTGGACGCCGTCCTCGCCGCCGGCGTCGACATCGTCCAGCTGCGCGACAAGGGCATGGAGGCCGCCGAGGAGCTGGACCACCTGAAGGTGTTCGCCGACGCCTGCGCCCGGCACGGCAGGCTGCTCGCGGTCAACGACCGCGCGGACGTGGCGCACGCCGCCGGGGCCGACGTCCTCCACCTCGGCCAGGGCGACCTGCCGGTCCCCGCGGCCCGCGCGATCCTCGGCGGCGACGTCCTCGTCGGCCGTTCCACGCACGCGGCGGCCGAGGCCGAGGCGGCCGCGGTCCAGGAGGGCGTCGACTACTTCTGCACAGGCCCGTGCTGGCCCACCCCCACCAAGCCCGGCCGGCACGCTCCCGGCCTCGGCCTGGTCCGGCACACCGCCGGCCTCGGCACCGACCGCCCGTGGTTCGCCATCGGCGGCATCGACCTGGAGAACCTCGACGAGGTGCTGGCGGCGGGCGCCCGCCGGGTGGTGGTCGTCCGGGCGATCACCGAGGCGGCGGATCCGGGCGCCGCGGCGGCCGAGTTCGCGAAGCGGCTGAGCCAGGCGTAGCGCCCGGCGGCCGCCCGCGGGACCGCCGGGCTCCGGCTCGTACGGTCGTTTCGTGTACGCCTGTCCAAGGGATGGACAACAAGTCGGCAATTCGGGCAAATATCCCCCATCCGGTTGGGGGACCGCCCACCCCTGACTAACCTGCGGGTATGGCCCTAGGAACCGCATCCACCAGGACGGACCGCGCGCGCACCGTGCGCGACATCCTGGCGACCGGCAAGACGACGTACTCGTTCGAGTTCTACGCGCCGAAGACGCCCCAGGGTGAGCGGAGCCTGTGGAACGCGCTGCGCAGGGTCGAGGCGGTCGCGCCCGACTTCGTCTCGGTGACGTACGGCGCCGGCGGTTCCACCCGGGCGACCACGGTCCGTGAGACCCAGCAGATCGTCGTCGACACCACTCTGACCCCGGTCGCGCACCTCACCGCCGTGGACCACTCCGTCGCCGAGCTGCGCAACATCATCGGCCAGTACGCCGACGCCGGAATCCGCAACATGCTCGCCGTGCGCGGCGACCCGCCCGGCGACCCGATGGGCGCCTGGGTGCCGCATCCGCAGGGCCTGACGTACGCCGCCGAACTCGTCCGGCTCATCAAGGAGTCGGGCGACTTCTGCGTGGGCGTCGCCGCGTTCCCCGAGATGCACCCGCGCTCCGACGCCTGGGAGGCCGACGTCGCGCACTTCGTCGACAAGTGCCGGGCCGGCGCCGACTACGCCATCACACAGATGTTCTTCGAGCCCGACTCCTATCTGCGGCTGCGCGACCGCGTCGAGGCGGCCGGCTGTGTGACTCCGGTCATCCCCGAGGTGCTTCCGGTGACGAGTGTGAAGATGCTGGAACGCCTGCCACAGCTCAGCAACGCCCACTTCCCGGCCGCCCTGAAAGAGCGGATCCTCACAGCCAAAGACGATCCGTCCGCTGTACGCTCCATTGGCATCGACTTCGCCACGGAGTTCTGCGCACGGCTGCTGGCCGAGGGAGTGCCCGGACTGCACTTCATCACGCTCAACAGCTCCACGGCGACGCTGGAAATCTACGAGAACCTGGGCCTGCACCATCCGCCGCAGGCCTAGACCGGTCGCACCGACTTACGACACACTGCGTAGCGGCCACTGGGAGAGGGGCGTACATGGGCTGGACGGTCCTCTACATCGCGTTCGGCATCGTCGCGCTGTGGCTGCTGGGTGAGGTGCTGCTGCAGTACAAGGCGCGGCTGCGCTGGCGGCTGCTGGCGTTCGTCGGCTTCCTCGGCGTCGTCCTCGGCGTCCTGATCCCGTCGGTCGTCGTCATCGCGCTGGGCGCGGCCGCCTTCGCGGTCGGCCAGACCTACGTCACGCTCTCCTTCCGGCGCGGCTTCGCCGAGGGCTGGGCCTTCCGGCGCGCCGACGCGGACGCCGAGGGCGGCGAGTTCGGTTCGCTCGTCAAACGCCGCCGCGGCAAGGCCGAGCGCCAGGACCCGGTCCTCGAGGACTCCGATCCCGGGGCCGCCGAGGCGGGCTTCGCGTCCGGTGCGCCGTACGACGACGCCGCGGACCCGGCCCGGGACGGCGGCCGGCGCGGCGACGCCAACGCCTACGACGACGACTTCGACCGCGACGACGTCTTCACCCCCGCCGGCCGCACCGCCGCGGCCTCCGTCTACGAGCCGCAGCCCATGCCCGACGACACCGGCTCCTACGGCATATACAGCGACGCCGCGTAC
This sequence comes from Streptomyces sp. NPDC020597, assembly GCF_044335095.1. Lineage (NCBI taxonomy): Bacteria > Bacillati > Actinomycetota > Actinomycetes > Kitasatosporales > Streptomycetaceae > Streptomyces > Streptomyces sp. NPDC020597. The sequence goes on from NZ_JBIRUL010000006.1 coordinate 219,490, forward strand.
GCGGCGTCGACCGGCCAGGGGCAGCAGCAGGGCCAGCAGCAGGACCAGTACGCGACGGCCGGCCAGGGCGCCGACCAGAACTACGGCTACGACGGCTACTCCAACTACCAGCAGCAGTACGGCTACGACGCCACCGGCGAGCAGCAGTACGCCGCCTACTCCGACCCGTACATCGGCACCCAGACCTACGGCACCGGGTCCTACGACCCCGCCTACGGGCAGCAGCAGTACGGACAGCAGGGCTACGGCCAGGACCAGTACGGCACGGGCGGCTACGGGGAGACCCCGGCCGGCGGCGTCTGGGTCCCGCAGCAGCGCAACACCGACGATCCGCTGGGCGGCGACTACCAGTCCGGGCAGCAGCAGTACCCCTACCAGGGCGACGACCGGCAGCAGGGGCCCGGCCAGGGCACCGGCTACGACGAGCAGTACCGGTTCTGACGGCCGCGCCCACCCACCGCACGCCCCGGCCGAGCGTCACCGCGAGCCGGGTCGGCCCACCTCCCGCACGCTGCGCTCACTGCCGAGCCGGGTACGCCGGCCGCTGAGCCGCGCCCGCCCACCGCGCGCCGGACGCTCACTGCGAGCCCCGGAACTGCGGGCCCTCCACGATCAGACCGGACACCAGCGCGCCGGACATCCCCGCGTGCGGCAGCCCGCCGCCCGGGTGCGACCAGCCGCCCACGGCGAACAGGCCCTCCAGTGCCGTGGAGTTGGCGGGATGCAGCAGCCGTCCGCCGGCCGCCGCCAACGCCGGCGCCGGAACCGCCCCGCCGGCCGCACCGGTCTCCCGCGCGATGTCGGCCGCGGTGCGCACCTCCCGCCACAGAACGCGGTCGCGCAGGCCCGGGACGGCCCGCTCGGCGGCGGCGACCAGGGCGTCCGCCAGGGCGTCCGTCTGCCCGGCGGGCAGCTCCGGTCCGGCGGGGACCACGGCGGCGACCGTCACGGCCTCGTGGTCGCCGTCCGGGACCAGCCGGGCGTCGTCCGGCCGCAGGACCGTCACCGTAGGCAGCGCGGGCACGGACGGCACAGCGCCGAAGAGGCCGGTCAGCTCGCCCTCCCGGTCCGGCGTGTGCACCACCGTGCGATGCGCGGCGTCCCGCGGACGGGGGCCGCGCAGGGCCAGCAGCACGGTCAGCCGGCTCGGCAGGGAACGCTGGGGGACGACCTCGCCCTCGCCCCGGACGGGCAGGCCCGCGAAGCTGCCCGGGGCGACCACGAAGTCCGCGTCGGCCACGCGGCCGTCGGCCAGCTCCACGCCCGCGGCCCGGCCGTCCTTCTCGAGGACGCGCGTCACCTCGGCGTCGAAGACGAACCCGACCCGGCGGGCCAGGCACCGCTCGTACACCGCGCGCGCCAGCTCCCGCATCCCCCCGCGCACGTACCACGTGCCGAAGGCGTGCTCCATGTAGGGAAGGACGGCCGCGCTCGCCGGAGCGACCCGCGGGTCGAGACCGTACGCGAGCGCGTGGGACTCCAGGAGCGCGGCGAGCCGGGGGTCGCGCAGCTCCCAGGCGCCGACCTCGGCGAGGGTGCCCGCGCGTCGGGTGCGCAGCAGACGCCGGTGCGGCACCGCCGGGTAGGGCTCACGGTCGGCCAGCACCGACCAGTTCGGCCACAGGGGCTCCTCCAGGAGCGGCCGACGGGTGCGGTCCCAGGCTTCGCGGGCCCGCACCAGGAAGTCGCCCCAGCGCTGCCCGGCCTGCCCGCCCAGTGCCTCGTCCAGCGCGGAGACGACCCCCGCACGTGAGGCGTTCGGCAGCGCCGCCCCGGTGCCGTCCGCGAAGACATGGCGGGCGGACGGGTCGACCTGCACCAGCTCGACGCACTCCTCCAGGGGCTCCTTGCCGGTCTTGACGAACAGGTCGCGCCAGACGGCCGGGAGCGTGAGCAGCCCGGGGCCGGTGTCGAAGCCGAACCCGTCCCGCTCGAAGCGGCGCACCGCTCCGCCGTACGTGCCCGTCCGCTCGTACACCGTCACCCGGTGGCCTGCGACGGCCAGCCGGGCCGCCGCCGCCAGCGCGCCCATGCCGGCGCCGATCACCGCAATCCCTGCCATGTCCGCGACCTTATCGGCCGCCGCCGGCCCACACGCCGTCAGCCCGGCGGCGGCCAGGGGAGCCGGGTGAGCCGGCGTTCTTCGCGCCGCTGCGCCCTGCGCCGCAGGAACCGCCGGATCCGTGAGACGAGGAAGAACAGCACGGTCAGGCCGGCCAGCAGCAGAGCCGCCGCGACGACCGAGGCGGCCACCGGGTGGAAGATCGCGAACGTCACGATCCCGGCGACGCCGAGATCCTCGGCCAGACTCACGATCACGTTGCTGAACGGCTCCGGCGAGGAGTTCACCGCCATCCGGGCGCCTGCCTTGACGGCGTGGCTGGCCAGCGCCGTCGATCCGCCGAGCAGGGCGGCCGCCGCGTCGGAGAGCGAGCCGCTCTGCCCGGCGAGCACCGCGCCCACCCAGGCCCCCGCCGCCGGACGGACGACCGTGTGCACCGCGTCCCACGCCGAGTCCACGTACGGGATCTTGTCGGCCACCGCCTCGCACAGGAACAGGATGCCCGCGACGACGAGCACCTCGGGGCGCTGGAGCGTCCCGGGGACGTCGTCGCTCAGGCCGGTGGCGCCGAACACGCCGAGGAGCAGCACCACCGCGTAGGCGTTGACGCCGCTGGCCCAGCCGCTGGTGAAGACGAGGGGGAGTACGGACACGGAGGCGATCGTAACGAGTCGGCCGCACGGCGTCCTGGGGATGAGCGCGCAGGCCTGAGTACGCGTACCTATGAGGTGAGATGAGTACGCGCGCGGATGGGGGTGGACCTGCGCGAACGGGAGAGTGGAGGCACGGAGAGAGGGGCGGCTCCGGCACCGGCGACACGGGGCGCCGGAACGGAGCGGCCCTCGATCCGCTCCTTCCGCCGACGGGTTCGGCGGGAGCGAGGCACGGGGGACCCCGGGGGGAACGACCGGACGGGGGACACGGGGGACGGGGGAGGGGAAGAAAGAACGGGGGGAGCACGGGGGAGCACGAGGAAGCGCCGGTCGGCGGCGGCACACGGGGGACGTGGCCGCGGCGGACCGGCGCTTTCGTGTGCCCGCGTGTGCCGTTCTGCTACCGCCGCCCGCTGACCCTTCCCTGCAGCAGCCGGGAGAGCGCGGAATGGACGTCGTCCAGCGACCGCTCCGGCTGGAAGGCCTGCCAGTCGAGGGCGGCCACCAGGACCATGCCGACCAGCGCGGCCGCCGTCAGCGGCACGTCGATCTCGTCGCTGAACTCGCCGTTGTCCACGCCCTCGCGCAGCACCCCCTCGACGACGGCCACCGCCTCCTGACGGACCACCATGAGCGTGGACTGCCAGGCCCGGTTGGTGCGCCACAGCTCGGCCACGTAGAGCTGCGTGAAGGACGGGTAGCGGTCGATGAAGACGAGGCCCGCGCGGATCATCGCGTCCAGCGCGTCGACCCTGCCGCCGCCCTCCCTGGCCGTGCGCTCGGCCGCCTCGCGCAGCGACGCGGTGAGCAGGCCCACGCCGTGCCGCAGCAACTCCTCGAACAGGACCGACTTGCTCGCGAAGTTGTAGTAGACCGTGCCCTTGGCGACGCCGGCCCGTTCGGCGATCTCGTCGACGGTGGTCGCGGAGAACCCCTGCTCGGCGATGAGGGTGACGGCCGCCTCGTAGAGCTTCTGCCGGGTGGCCTCGCGGCGGGTGCTGCCGCCCGGGGTGGTGCTGCTTTCCATGGTCCCGATTGTCACAGGGATCCGGCCGCCCGGACGACGCATCCTCACAGGGTCAGCTCCGGGTGCAGCCGGGCCGGCGTCCACACCTGCCGGCGGCGTGCCGACAGGGCCGTCAGCGCGAGGGCTCCCGCGGTGAAGGCGACGAGCACCACGCACGCGTGCCACACCGGGCCCAGGCCGCCGCCGGTGATGAGCCGGCGCAGCGCGTCGACCACGTGACTCATCGGCAGATAGGGATGGACCGCGTTGAAGAACCCGGGGCTGGTCTGCACGGGATATGTGCCGCCCGCGGACGTCAGCTGCAGCATCAGCAGGGCGAGGACGAGGATCCGGCCCGCCGCCCCGAAGCGCGCGTTGAGCCACTGCACGAGCGCCGCGAAGCACGCCGACACCAGGAACAGGAAGCCCACCGTGCCCGCCGCCCGCACCATCTCGAGACCGACCCACCAGTGCAGCACGGCCATCAGGGCGCTGGTCTGCAGCACCCCGATCGCCACCACCGGGAGCCAGCCCGCCAGCGCGATCCGCCAGGCCGGGGCGCCGGCGGCCAGCGCACGCCGGTTCATCGGGGCGATCAGCATGTACGCCACCATCGCGCCCACCCACAGCGACAGCGGGATGAAGTACGGGGCGAAACCGGTGCCGTAGTTGGGCGCCTTGTGCAGGTCCTGGGAGACGAGCCGGACGGGGTCGGCCATGACGGAGGTGCGCGCGTCGCGCTGCCGCTCGTCGTAGTCGGGGATCCGCCGGACGCCGTCGTGCAGGCCGTCGGCGAGCTTGCCGGAACCGTCGGAGAGCTTGAACATGCCGCCGTCGAGGTTCTCGGCGCCGGTCTCCAGCTTGCCGACGCCCGTGTCCAGGTCGACGGAGCCCGTTCTGGCGGCGCCGAGCCCGCCGTTCAGCTTCTTGACGCCCTTGGCCACCTTGGAGGCGCCCGTGTTCAGCGCGTTGACCTTCGTCACGGCGTCGGTGAGGTCCTCGGAGAGGTGCGGGGCGTCCTCGGCGAGGGACTTCGCCTGCTTGCGCAGGGCGCCCAGGTTCGTGCGGAGCGTCTTCAGGTCGCCGTTCTGGTCCGCGATCAGCGTGTTGACGTCGTCGGCGACCGTCGCGACGTCGGCGGCGGAGTCCTTGGCCTTCGCCAGCTCGGCGCAGGCCGGGTCGGGCAGCACGGGCGTCTCGCAGCGCGCCCTGTGGACGGCCGCGAGGGCGTCGGAGGCCGTGTGGGCGGCCTTGGCGGCGGGCGGCGCCGCCTTCACCAGGGCGGCCAGGTCGCCGTCGATCAGCTCGGCGGAGTCGGCGACCAGCCGGGCGGTGTCGCCGATGGTCTTCTCGTTGTCCTGGAGGAAGGGCCCGATCGCCCCGGAGAAGCCGTTGACCTTGTCGGCGAGCGCCTGGGTGCCGTCCGCGACCTTCTGCGAGCCGTCCTCCAGGGCGTCGGCCCGCTCGTCGAGCTTGGTCAGCCCCTTGGCCAGCTTGCCGCTGCCGTCCTTGGCGTCGCCCAGCCCGTCGGCGAGGGCCTTGGAGCCCTTCTTGGCCTTCCCGATGCCGCCCGTGAGGTCGTCGGCCCCGTCCGCGGCCTGCCGGGTCTTGCCGTGGATATCGGAGAACGACACGAAGATCCTGTCGAGGAAGGTCCGGGAGGTCTTCGTGGAAGCGGCCGTGCGCACCTCGCTGAAGACGGTCCGGGAGATCTGCCCGACGATGTAGTTGTTCGCGTCGTTCGTGCGCACCTGGAGGGCGCTTGTCGCGGGGGAGTCGCCGGAACTGGAGGCGATGCGCCGGCTGAAGTCGGCGGGCATGGTCAGCGACAGGTAGTACCTGCCGTCCTCCAGGCCCGCGCGTGCCTCCCGGGCGCTCACCTCGTGCCAGTCGAAGACCGCGCTGTCCCGCAGCTTCGCGGTGATGTCGTCCCCGGCGGCGATCCGCTTCCCGTCGGCGGTCGCACCCCTGTCGTCGTTCACCAGCGCCACGGGGATGCGGTCGAGCCTGCCGTACGGGTCCCAGAAGGAGTACAGGTACAGCGCTCCGTACAGCAGCGGCAGCAGCAGCAGCGCGACCAGGGCCGCCCGCGGGAGCCTGCCCCGGCCGAAGCGCCGCAGCTCAAGCGCGGCCAGTCTCGGCGTGCGCATGCGTCCTCTCCTCCTCGTCCTCGTCGTCTTCGGTCCGGGCGCCGGAGTCGCCCTGCGCGGTCTCCGCGGCGTGGCCGTCGTCCTGCTCGGCCCCGCCGGGCCCGGCCTCCGGTCCGCCCGGTGCGTGGACGCCGTCCCGCTCGGCAGGCGCCTCGGCGGCCGCGCCCGCTTCGGAGCCTGCGCCGGAGCCCTCGTCCGTGCCTTTGTCCCTGCCGGTGCCGGTGCCGACGTCGGCGTGGGTGTCCGTGCGGACCCGGACGGCGTCCCCGGGAGCCTCGCCGCCGCACACGGCGACCACGGTGGTCCCCGCCTCGGTGAGCGATCGGAGCAGCGCCCAGACCTCGGTCCGCTCGGCGTCCGTCAGCTTCAGGTCGATGTCGTCGACGCCGAGCAGCCGGGGGCGCCCGATGAGCGCCAGCGCCACGGAGAGCCGCAGGGCCTCGACGCGCTCCAGATCGCGGACGGCCGTACGCGCGCCCTTGGGCAGGGACTCGCGGTCGAGCCCGGCGGCATCGAGCGCGGCGTCGATCCGCGACGTCGTGCGCGCCTCCCGCTCGGCGCGCGGTCGCAGCAGATCCCGTACGGAGCCGTCGAACCGCCTTTGCAGCAACGCCCGTTCGCGCAGGTGCTCGCCGACCGTCAGGGCCGGCTCGAGGTCGGTCACACCGGCGACGTGCGCGAGCGCGCTGACCCGCCGTACGGCGGCCATCTGCCGGGGCAGACGGGCCGCGCCGACGGCCGCCGTCCCCTCGGTGGCCTTCATCCGCCCGGTGAGGGCGAGCAGCAGGCTCGTCCGGCCGGAGCCGGAGGGCCCCTCGATCGCGATCAGCGACGCGGGCCCCGCGTCGACGTCGACCCCCCGGAACGCCCATCCGCGGGGGCCTCGCAGCCCCAAGCCGTCGGCTGCGACCCCGACTCCGTCCACCACTGGTTCCCCCTGGCGGTTTTGAACTGACTGGTCAGTGCAAAAACTAGCCCGAACTCGCGATCGAAGCAAAGGTGCAGGTCAGAACGGATTGTCAGTGGCATACCGCACGATGGGCACATACGGCAGCCCGTATCGGACGTGCCGTCACACTGACGACAGGAGGTTCGTCATGGCCAACCACCACGCAGCCGCCGCACACCGGCGCCGCGCCACCGGCCCTGCCCCCTCACTGACCGGCCCGGCGAGCGATGTGCACCCCGTGCTCCGCCGCACCACAGCCCCGCCCGCCGCCCTCGACCTGCTCGCCCAGGCCCGCGCGGGTCTGGAGGAGGCGGCCGCCCTCGAGACCCCCAACGACCGCTATGCCACGGCCCATCTCGCCGCCCTGCGCACCGCGGCGGCCGTGCTCGCCGCCCGGGGCCGCCCCGAACCCTCCTCCCGCCGCCGCGCCCGCATCCGCAGCGCCTGGGAGGTGCTCCCCGAGATAGCGCCCGAACTCACCGAGTGGAGCGCGCTGTTCGCCTCCGGCGCCCGACGGCGAGCCCGTGCCGAGGCGGGCATCCAGGGCGCGGCCGGGCGCCGGGACGCCGACGACCTGATCCGCGACGTGGCGATGTTCCTCCGCCTCGTCGAGCGCATGCTGGTGCTCCAGCCGGTCCTGCCCCAGCCGCGCCACGAGGAGGACGACCCCGCCGGCCCCGGCGCCCACCGGCGCGACCTGCCGGACGCAGGCTGACATGCCCGCCCGGCACCGGGCGCCCCCGGCGGCCCCGCACACCGCAGGGTCCCGGCCTCGCACCGCCTCCGGAGCGGTCGCCGGGCCGCCCGAGCGGGCCGGGACCGGCGCCACCCGCCGCGGCCTGCCGGCCCCCGTACCGCCGGCACCGGTCGAGGCGGCGGAGGCAATAGGGTGGAAGGCGCCTGAAGCCTCCTCTCCGCCCGCCCGCACCCCGGCGCGGGCCGGGCCCCGGGGAGGCAGCCCGTTCGCTCCGCCGCGCAAGAGGCGGTGCCGCGCCGAGGAGTCAACTGCCGTGTCGGATCCGATGCGCCCGCCCGCCTCCCACCCCCGCTCCCGCGCCTCCCTGCGCACCGCCGTGGTCTGGGAGGTCCTCCAGGACGCCCTCGAGCGCCGGGTCAAGGCGACCGGCCGTGAGTCGCTGGACGTCCTCGACACCGGGGGCGGCAGCGGCAACTTCGCGGTGCCCGTGGCCCTCCTCGGGCACCGGGTCACGGTCGTCGACCCCAGCCCCAACGCGCTGTTCGCCCTGGAGCGCCGCACCGCAGAGGCGGGCGTCGCCGACCGCGTGAAGGGCGTCCAGGGCGACGCCCACGGGCTGTTCGACGTGGTCGATCGCGGCGGTTACGACGCCGTCCTGTGCCACGGCGTCCTGGAGTACGTCGACGACCCGGCCGAAGGAGTGCGCAACGCGGTGGCCGCACTGCGCTCCGACGGCCTCCTCAGCCTCCTGGCCGCCGGCCTCGGCGGGGCCGTGCTCGCACGCGCCCTCGCCGGCCACTTCACGGAGGCCCGCCGGGCCCTCACCGGCACCGACGGCCGCTGGGGCGAGGGCGACCCCGTGCCGCGCCGCTTCACCGCCGAGCAGCTCACCGGACTGGTCGAGGGCGCGGGCCTGCGGGTCGGCGCGGTACACGGGGTCCGGGTCTTCGCCGACCTCGTGCCCGGCGTCCTCGTGGACACCGAGCCCGGCGCCCTCGACGCGCTGCTCAAGCTCGAGGAGGCCGCGGCCGAACTCCCCGCGTTCCACTCCGTGGCCACCCAGCTCCATGTGCTCGGTGAGACGCGGGGGGCCGACGGGAGCTGACGGGAGCTGAGCGCCTCCCGGGGCGTACCGCTGATCAGGGGCTTGGCTGCGCATGGAGTACGCCACAGGCCCCCCGTTCGGGCCCGGTGCGCCGTATGATCGAGGGAGACCGCCCGGCATGACGGGTCGGCCGCCGGGGAATGGACACCTCAGCGAGCCGGGACGCCCATGGCGGGCTCCGGTTGGCCAATTGGCGTAGAGGGGCGGGTTTCACGGGGGCGATTCCCTGCCTATCCTGAAGGGACCCCCGGGGTCGCCCCGGCGACTGCACGATGAGGAGGACTCCGTGCCGCTCTCGGAGCACGAGCAGCGCATGCTCGAGCAGATGGAGCGAGCGCTGTACGCCGAAGATCCCAAGTTCGCGTCGGCGCTCGAGGGAAGCGGGCTGCGTACGTACACCCGGCGGCGGGTCTACCAGGCGGTCGCTGGCTTCCTCGTGGGTATCGCGCTCCTCATGGCCGGAATGGTCGCCAAGCAGGTCTGGCTGAGCGTGGTGGGGTTCCTCGTCATGCTGGGATGCGCGGTGCTCGCCGTGACCGGCTGGCGCAAGGCCCCCAAGCCCGGCGAACAGGCCGCCGCAGGAGCGCCGGGCGCCACGCGCACCCGCGGTCAGGGTCGACAGAAGCGCTCCATGATGGACCGTATCGAGCAGCGCTGGCAGCGCCGGCGTGACGAGCAGGGCGGTCACTGACACCGCCCCCCAGCACCGCCCACCGGACGAGCAACGTCGAGGGGGCGACCACCCGGCCGGGTGGTCGCCCCCTCGCTCCGTCTGCGGCCAGGCCCCTCCTGCTCAGCCGCTCGGCTGCTGGTGGCGGGACGGGCGGCGGACCAGCGTCGCCAGACGGCCCGCCCAGGACGCCTTGAGGGCGCTCCAGCGGTCGGCGAGGTCCCACACCGCGCGCACGGCCGAACGCGGCGCCACCACCGCACGCACTCGCGTGGCGCTGCCCGCGTTCTCCCGCAGGGCCGCCCGCACCCGGCGGACCTCGTCCGCCAGTCCGGTCTGCGCCCTCGGCACCGGGGCGAACAGCACTTGTTCCACGGCGTCCGCGACCCGGTGCACCGAACGGCTCGCCGTCTCGTCCAGCTCCCCGATCCGCACGATCCGCGCCGCGGCCCGCCGCGGCGTGAGCGCCTCGTCCGGCTCGATGCCGTAGTCCCAGGCCGTGTCGGTGAGCTCGCGCCACACCGCGAGGACATGCCTCGCGGCCGCCTCGGATGCTTCCTGCGGCGGCACGTCCAGCAGCACCGCAGGGTCACCGTCGCCGTCGTGCAGGCCGTCGGCGCCGTCCTTGCGGCGGCCGGGCGGCGCGCCGGACGCCGAGGCGGCGGCGTGCTGGGCGGACGCCAGCCGCACCGAACGCCGTCGCAGCCGCCACAGCATCGGCAGCAGCGGCAGGGCGAGCGCCGCGGCCCCGAGCAGCGCCCAGCCGGCCGTCCGGTACCACGGGGCGCCCCCTCCGCCCTGGTCCGCCTGGTCGAGCGGCAGCGGGTCGGCGCAGTTGCCGAGCTTCTTGTCCGTAGCGGAGCAGCTGGCGCTCGCCGACGGAGCGGCCGACGGGACGGCGTTCGCCGAGGCGGAGGACTGCGGCAGATCGGGCACCGTCTGCCCCGAGGTCTCCGGCAGCGTGTACGTCGGGGTCGAGCCACGCGTCGGGGTCGGCTCGAAGCGCGTCCAGCCGACGCCCTCGAAGTACAGCTCGGGCCAGGCGTGCGCGTCCTTCAGGCTCACCGTCACCGTGCCGTCCGCCTGGGGCGAGCCCGGAGCGAAGCCCACCGCGACCCGCGCCGGTATGCCCAGCGTGCGGGCCATCGCCGCCATCGCGAACGAGAAGTGGACGCAGAAGCCCTGCTTGTCCCGCAGGAAGCGGGCGATCGCGCCCGGGCCGCTGCCGACCTCCACCTGGGTGTCGTACTCGAAGCCGCCCGTCACCGCGAAGTAGTCCTGGAGCGCGACCGCCTTCTCGTAGCCGCTCGTGGCGTTCTTGGTGATCTCCCGGGCCTGCTTCGCCACCACCGTCGGCAGGGAGTCCGGGACCTTGGTGTACTCCCGCCGGATCGTGTCGGGAGCCTTGGCCGCGGAGGCCAGCTGCTGTGCCGTGGGCTGCACGTCCAGGCTCTTCACCAGGTACGTTTTGCCGCTGGTGTTCTGGCCGTGGTCGCCGACGAGGGTCATGCCGACCGGCTCGTAACGCCAGTTGCCCTTGATCTGCACGCCGCTCGGGGGATAGGGCATCGGCAGCCAGTCCTGCGCGTAGGTGCCGGCGGCCGCGATCCGGGTCGTGATCTCCGCCCGTTTCACGTCGGGACCCAGACCGGTGGGCGCCGGGAAGTCGTCCGGCACGGCCGTGATGTGGCGCTTGGCCGGCTTCCACGTGGTGCCGTCGAAGTCGTCCAGGGACACGATCCGCAGGTACAGGTCCGAGAGATTGCCGCTGTTGGTGCGCAGGGTCAAAACCGTGCGGTCCTCGTCCACGTTCAGGCTGTCCCGCAGCGACACCAGCGGGTTCACCGCGGAGATGGTGCCCCCGCTGCCGTTCCCGGCGCCCACGCCGGCCCCTGTCCCGCCCAGCAGACCGTCCTGGATGGCCGGCAGCGGCAGCAGCGGCACCACGAGGGCGACGCCCAGTGCCGCCATGCCGATGCGGCGGCCGGTGCGCACCGGGGCCACCGGTCCGGACGGCTCGCCCGGGCCGTGCGCGGCTCCGCCGAAGACCCTGCCCCACTGCGAGAGCCGCTCCCGCCCCTCGGCGAGCAGCAGCATCAGGTAACCCGCGGCGGCGACCAGGAACCACAGCCAGTCCGCCGACCCGTCGAACAGCCCGGCGGCGACCGAGTACAGCGCGAGCAGGGGCAGACCGGCCGGGGCCGCGTTGCGGAACGTCACCGCGAGGGTGTCGACCGCGAGGCCGATCACCAGGACCCCGCCGATCACCATCAGCCGGATGCCGTCGGACAGCGGGGCCGGTATCGCGTACCGCCCGATGTCGTCGGCGCCTGCCTGCAGCAGGTCGCCGAAGTGCCGGAAGGCCTCCGGGCCCGGGAGCAGCCCGAGAACCGCGTGCTCCCGGGCGAAGACCAGTGTCAGCGCCATCAGCGTGACCAGGGCCTGGACGGCCGCGGTCAGCGGCCGGGCCAGCGGCACGCGCCGGGCCGCCGCACCCGCCCCGGACTGGATCGCCAGCAGGAACGCCGCCTGCAGCAACCATGTCGCCGGCTCCACCAGGGGCAGCAGGGCGCACGAGGCCAGCAGCGTCGCCGCCGCGGAGCACAGTGTCAGTCGGGCCCGCCCGCTCATGCCCTTCCCTCCCCGCCGTGCGACGTCGCCACGCCCGCCCGGTCGCGCTCCGCCAGTCGCCACAGCTCGTCCAGCGATGCGCCCCGCGGCACACCCAGGGCCGTCCAGCCCGCCTCGCGGAGCATCCGCAGCCGCTCCTCCTGCCTGTTCATCGGATCGGGCACGCCGTTCGGTTCACGCATCCAGGCGTCGTCGTCCAGAAGGAAGGCGACCGCGCCCGCGCTGCGCTGGCGCATCTTCGCCGCGATGGCCGCCTGCTCCTCGTCGAGATCGCCGAGGAAGGCCACCAGCAGCCCCTCGTGGCCGCCGCGCAGCACGTCGTACGACCGGGACAGGCCCGCGCCGTCGGAGTGGTCGACGATCGCGAGGGTGTCCATCATCAGCCCGGCCGCGTCGGTCGAATCCTGGCCGCCCCCGGCGTAGCCGTCGGGGCCCTCACCGGGCACGGACGCGCCGGTGTCCGTCAGCAGCCGCACGGAGAAGCCCCGCTCCAGCATGTGCACCAGCACGGACGCGGCGCCGGAGACCGCCCACTCGAAGGCGGAGTCCGGGCCCGCCCCGCGGTAGGCCAGGCCCCGGGTGTCCAGCAGCACCGTGCAGCGGGAGCGCCGCGGCTGTTCCTCGCGCCGCACCATCAGCTCGCCGTAGCGTGCGGTGGAGCGCCAGTGCACCCGGCGCAGGTCGTCGCCGTAGCGGTAGCCGCGCGGGATGACGTCGTCCTCGCCGGCCAGCGCCAGCGAGCGCCGCCGGCCGTCGCCGTACCCCTTGGCCTCGCCGCTCAGCCGCACCGGGGGCAGCGGTTCCACGCGCGGTATCACCGTCAGGGTGTCGTGCGTGGAGAAGGACCGGGTGAGCTCGCACATGCCGAAGGGGTCGCTCAGGCGCAGCTGGAGCGGGCCCAGCGGATAGCGGCCGCGCAGGTCGGAGCGGACCCGGTAGGACACCTCGCGGCGGCCGCCCGCCTCCACCCGGTCCAGGACGAAGCGGGGGCGCGGGCCGAGCACGTACGGCACCCGGTCCTGGAGCATCAGCAGGCCGGTGGGCAGCCGCGAGACGTTGTCCATCCGCAGATGGACGCGGGCCTCGCTGCCCGCCGGCACCCGCGCGGGGGAGAGCCGGCGACTGCCGGCGACCCGGTAGCGGGTGCGGTAGACGACGGCCGCGCAGATCAGCGGCAGGGCGGCCAGCAGCAGCCCGACCCGCAACAGGTCGGGCTGTCCGAGCACATAGGCGCAGACGGCGGCGGCGACGCCGGCCGCCAGGAAGGAGCGGCCGCGAGTGGTCAGACCGGCCAGGGCCGTGCGCGCGCCGCTCCGGTCCCCCCGCCCCGCCCGGCCGGCGGACGGCTGCCCGGTCCCCCCGGCGGACATCACAGCCTCCGCGGCTGCTGCCGGCCGTACGCCTGGGTGCCGTGGCCCAGCCCGTATCCGTGCTGCTGGGGCGTGGCCGGCACCGAGGTGCGCTGGATGATGTCCTCCACGACCTGCTCCGCCGTGCGGCGGTTGAGCTGGGCCTGCGCGGTGGGCAGCAGACGGTGGGCGAGCACGGGCACGGCGAGGTTCTGGACGTCGTCCGGCAGCGCGTAGTCCCGGCCGTTGAGCGCGGCGGTCGCTCTCGCCGCGCGCACCAGATGCAGCGTGGCGCGCGGCGAGGCGCCGAGTCTGAGGTCCGGGTGGGTCCGGGTGGCGGCGACCAGGTCGACCGCGTAGCGCCGCACCGAGTCGGCCACGTGGACGCTCCGGACGGCGTCGATCAGCTTGACGATCTCGTGGGCGTGGGCGGCCGGCTGAAGGTCGTCCAGCGGGCTGACCCCGCCGTGCACGTCGAGCATCTGCAGCTCGGCCTCGGCGCTCGGGTAGCCGATGGAGACCCGGGCCATGAACCGGTCGCGCTGCGCCTCGGGCAGCGGGTAGGTGCCCTCCATCTCGACCGGGTTCTGCGTGGCCACCACCATGAACGGGCTGGGCAGCTCGTAGGTCTGCCCGTCGATGGTGACCTGGCGCTCCTCCAGGGACTCCAGGAGCGCCGACTGCGTCTTGGGCGAGGCCCGGTTGATCTCGTCGCCGATCACGATCTGCGAGAAGATCGCGCCCGGCTTGAACTCGAAGTCCCGGCGCTGCTGGTCCCAGATGGACACGCCGGTGATGTCCGAGGGCAGCAGGTCCGGGGTGAACTGGATACGGCGCACCGAGCAGTCGATGGACTTCGCCAGCGCCTTGGCCAGCATCGTCTTCCCGACGCCCGGCACGTCCTCGATCAGCAGATGCCCCTCGGCGAGCAGCACGGTCAGCGAAAGCTGTACGACCTCGGGCTTGCCCTCGATCACTCCCTCCACCGAACTGCGGACACGCTCCACAGTGGCGGTCAGATCTGTGAGGCTCGCTCGATCGTCATAGGTCGTCACCCGGCCCTCCTCGGCCCGTACTGTTCACGGGCCGACGCTCTGTCGCGCTAACCGGCCCACCCCGAATCACGGACACCACCCGCGAACTGCTCAGCGCGGCGTCACATCCGCATTCTTGCTGCCGTTACCGTTTCGTGTCACTCGGGTGTGGACAACTGTCCGTGATATGTCGGGGTTATGGCCGTTTGGGCGTCCTGGGGGCGCACATCAACAGCGAAACGACAGGGAAAAACGACGGTCCGGTCGCGAGGTCACGCGGGGTCGATCTCGCGGAGCAGTCCGGTCCGCACGTCGAACACGAAGCCGCGCACGTCGTCGGTGTGCAGCAGGAACGGCGAGGTGCGCACCCGCTGCATCGACTGCCGGACGTCCTGGTCGACGTCCCGGAAGGACTCCACCGCCCACGCCGGACGCTGCCCGATCTCCATTTCCAGCTCGGTGCGGAAGTCCTCGGTGATCGCCTCCAGACCGCACCCCGTGTGATGGATCAGGACGATGCTGCGGGTGCCCAGCTTGCGCTGGCTGATGGTGAGCGAGCGGATGACGTCGTCGGTGACCACGCCGCCCGCGTTGCGGATCGTGTGGCAGTCGCCGAGCTCCAGGCCGAGCGCGGCGTGCAGGTCGATACGGGCGTCCATGCAGGCCACGACCGCGACGTGCAGAACGGGGCGGGCGTCCATGCCGGGGTCGGTGAAGGCGTCGGCGTACCGCTCGTTGGCCTCCACGAGGCGGTCGGTCACGGTACCGCCGCGTATGGCGCCCGCGGTCTCACTGGGTACGGATGCGGAAGTCGTCATATCCATGACGTTACTGGTCACACGCGTCGCGGTCCTGCTGTGAGGAGGGAAAAAGAGCGTCATCACGCCCCCTTTGTGAGGTAAGCCACAAGGCGTGCGGGGCCGGAAGGCCCCGGGCCGCGCCGCACAGGCCGGTTGATTGACCGCGCGACACCGTGGACTAAAGTGACGCGAAGCGGGAGGCGACGATCTCCCTGCTGGACTGAACCCGTGAGACCCCGGCCCGGCCGCCGAGATCTCCCCGCGGCGCCGGCAGGCCTTCCCTTCACGAGGGGCGGGGACCCGGCGGTGCGTCATCACCCGCCGGATCTGAGAGGCCCCCTTGAGTCACAGTCGACACGTCCCGGTGATGCTCCAGCGGTGCCTGGACCTGTTGGCCCCCGCCCTGCAGCGGCCCGGAGCGGTGGTCGTCGACTGCACGCTCGGCCTCGGCGGGCACAGCGAGGCCCTGCTGACGCGGTTCCCCGAGGCCCGGCTGATCGCCCTCGACCGCGACAAGGAGGCGCTGCGCCTGTCCGGCGAGCGCCTCGCCCCCTTCGGTGAGCGCGCCACCCTCGTGCACGCGGTCTACGACGAGCTTCCCGACGTACTGGACCGGCTCGGCGTCGCGCGCGTGCAGGGCGTCCTGTTCGACCTCGGCGTCTCCTCCATGCAGCTCGACGAGGCCGACCGCGGATTCGCCTACGCCCAGGACGCCCCCCTCGACATGCGCATGGACCAGACGACCGGCGTCAGCGCCGCCGAGGTCCTCAACACCTACCCGCCCGGCGAACTCGTGCGGATCCTGCGGGCGTACGGCGAGGAGAAGCAGGCCAAACGGATCGTCTCCGCGGTGGTGCGCGAGCGCGACAAGGAGCCCTTCACCAACAGCGCGCGCCTCGTCGAACTGATCCGGAGCGCCCTTCCGCAGGCCGCCATGCGCACCGGGGGCAATCCCGCCAAGCGCACCTTCCAGGCACTGCGCATCGAGGTGAACGGCGAACTCTCCGTCCTGGAACGGGCGATCCCGGCCGCGGTGCAGTCGATCGACGTGGGCGGGCGGATCGCCGTCCTGTCGTACCACTCGCTCGAAGACCGGCTCGTGAAGCACGTGTTCGCGGCCGGCGCCGCCAACACCGCGCCGCCCGGGCTACCGGTCGTCCCCGAGCGCTACCAGCCGAGACTCAAGCTGCTCACCCGCGGTGCCGAACTTCCCACGGAGGAGGAGATCGCCGAGAACCGGCGCGCCGCCCCGGCGCGGCTGCGCGGTGCCGAGCGAATCAGGGAGTCCATCGAATGACGGGCGTGAGCCGAGGGTCCGCACGCCGGGTCCGGGGGAGGGCGAGTGAGCAGTAAACCCGCACTGAAAGGGAGGGCCGCCCGCCTCGCGCGGCTCTTCCCGGCCGGCCCCCGGCAGGCGGCCCGCACACCGTTCGTCCTCCTCGTCGTGCTGCTGCTGGGCGGCGGCCTGATCGGACTGCTCGTGCTGAACTCGGCCCTCAGCGAGGGCTCGTTCCAGAAGGACGACCTGCAGAAGGACACCAAGAGCCTCACCGACGAGGAGCAGGCGCTCCAGCGCGACATCGACTCCTACTCCGCCCCGGACGCCCTTCAGCGGCGCGCGCGCGAACTGGGCATGGTCCCGGGCGGCGACCCGGCCTTCCTGAACCCCGACGGCACCGTGAAGGGCGTCCCGTCCGCGGCGGCCCGGCAGTCCGTGGACCCGGTCGTACGGCCGCCGGAGACCGTCACGCTCTCCGGGACGCTCCCGCAGGCGCCCGAACCCGCCGGCTCCGACGCGCCGGGCGACGCCTTCGCCCGGCCGGACCTCCCCGACCGGGACGCCGCCCCCGCGCGGAGCGCGGCCCCCGACCCGACCGCAGCCACCCCCGAGACCCCCGGCAGGTGACGGAAGTGTCCGACAGGGAACCGCCGCGCCGGCGTGTGCCCGGCCCCGCCCGGCCCTCCCGTCCCGCGTCCGCCCAGCGGCGCCCGGGACCCGGAGCCCGCCCGGCCCGCCGCCCGACCGCACCGCCCCCACGCGCCGCCGCCCCGCGCGTCATCCGGCTCGGCAGCCCCCGCCCCCGGCTGCGCATGGTGGGCCTGGCCCTGGCCCTGGTGCTCATCGCCTTCGTCGTCCGCCTCCTGCAGGTGCAGGCCGTCGACGCGAGCGCCTACACCGCCAAGGCCGAGCAGAACCGGTACGTCGGCCAGGTGCTGCCCGCCGAGCGCGGCGAGATCACCGACCGCACCGGAGTGGCCTTCGCGACCAGCGAGGACGCCTACGACATCACGGCCGACCCCACCATGTTCGCCCGCCCGCAGCTGAAGATCGACGACGGTCCCGAGCGGGCGGCCGCGCTGCTCGCGCCGATCCTCGGCCAGCAGCAGTCCGTCCTGGTCGCGAAGCTGCGGCCGAAGGACCGGAATCTGCGCTACGTGAAGCTCGCCGGGCGCCAGACCCCGCAGGTGTGGAAGCAGATCCGCGACCTGAGGTCCGCGCTCTCCGCCAAGGCCGAGACGGACCGCTCCACGGTCAACGTCCTCGCCGGGCTGTTCTCCGTGCCCAGCAGCAAGCGCGTGTACCCGAACAAGGAGCTCGCCGCCGGGATACTGGGCTGGGTCAACGCCGACGGCAAGGGCGGCGGCGGCGTCGAGCAGCAGCTGAACTCCACGCTGGCCGGCACGGACGGCAAGATCCGCTACGCCCAGTCCGGCGGCCGTCAGGTGCCGACCGTCGGCTCCACCGAGACGCCCGCGGTGCCCGGCTCCGACGTGGAGCTGACGATCGACCGCGACATCCAGTGGGCCGCGCAGAACGCCATCACCGAGCAGGTGCACAAGTCCGCGGCGGACCGCGGCTACGTCATCGTGCAGGACACCCGCACCGGCGAGATCCTCGCCCTGGCCAACTCGCCCGGCTTCGACCCCAACGACCTGTCGAAGGCAGACCCGGGCGCCCTGGGCAACGCGGCCGTCCAGGACGCCTACGAGCCCGGCTCGACCGCCAAGATCATGTCCATGGCCGCCGTGCTGCAGGAGAACGCCGCGACCCCGCTGACGCACGTCACCGTGCCCAACCGACTGCACCGCGGCGACCGGCTCTTCCAGGACGACATCGACCACCCGACCTGGTACCTCACGCTCAACGGGGTGCTCGCCAAGTCCAGCAACATCGGCACCATCCTCGCCACCGGACAGCTCGGCAAGACGCAGGCCGAGGCCAACCGGGTCCTGTACTCGTACCTGCGCAAGTTCGGCCTCGGCAGCCACACCGGGCTCGGTTTCCCCGGCGAGACGAAGGGCATCCTCGCCCCGCCCGACAAGTGGTCGACCTCGCAGCAGTACACGATCCCCTTCGGCCAGGGCATGTCCCTCAACGCGGTCCAGGCGGCCTCGGTGTACTCGACGATCGCCAACGGCGGCGTACGCGTCCAGCCCACCCTGGTGCGCGGCACCAGGGGGCCGGACGGACGCTTCACGCCCGCCGCGTCGCCCGCGAAAAGCCGGGTCGTCAGCCAGAAGACGGCGAAGACCCTCGCCCACATGCTGGAGTCGGTCGTGGACGACCGGGAGGGCACGGGCGCCAAGGCGCGCATCCCCGGCTACCGCGTCGCGGGCAAGACGGGCACCGCCAACCGCGTGGATCCGGCCACCGGCACCTACAAGGGCTACACCTCGTCGTTCGCCGGCTTCGCCCCCGCCGACAGCCCCCGCATCACCGTCTACTGCGCCATCCAGAACGCCACCGAGGGCAGCTACTTCGGCGGCCAGATCTGCGGCCCCGTCTTCAAACAGGTCATGGAGTTCGCCCTGAAGACCCTGCAGGTCCCACCGACCGGGGCGAAGGCCGCGAACCTCCCCGTCTCCTTCACGCCCTGACCGCCTGCCCCGCCCCGTCCGGAGCCCCCGCCCCTTTCCGCCCTCGCACCCCGAACGCCACTGTTCAGCGCCGAGCAAGCCAGGAACCAGCCCGTGACCATGATCACTCCCGACCCCGGGACTCCCGCACCGCCCACGGCGCCCCCCGCCGGGCCGCCCGCGAGTCCGCCGACGGCCCCGCCCTCGCTTCGCCCGCAGCCGGGTGCGCCCGGTACGCTCACCGCCGTGCCACACGCTGATCAGTCCCAAACCACCCAGAAGGGCGCTTCCGTGACATATCCGGGGCCGCCGCGACCGGCTCAGGTCTCCGCCACACCCCTCGCGGAACTCGCCGATCAGCTGGGCGCCGCGCAGCCGGGCGACGCCGCCGTCGAGGTCACGGGCATCACCCACGACTCGCGCGCGGTCCGCCCCGGCGACCTGTACGCCGCCCTGCCCGGCGCCCGTCTGCACGGCGCCGACTTCGCCTCCCAGGCTGCGAGCCTGGGTGCGGTCGCCGTGCTGACCGATCCGGCCGGCGCCGAGCGCGTCGCCGCGACCGGCCTGCCGGCCCTGGTCGTCGACGACCCGCGCGGGTCGATGGGCGAGCTGGCGGCCGCGATCTACGGCCGACCCGGCCGCGGTCTGCTCCAGATCGGCATCACCGGCACCTCCGGCAAGACCACCACCGCGTACCTCGTCGAGGGCGGCCTGAAGCCCGTCAGGTCCACCGGGCTGATCGGCACGGTCGAGATGCGCATCGGCGACGAGCGCATCAAGTCCGAGCGCACCACTCCCGAAGCCACCGACCTCCAGGCCCTGTTCGCCGTCATGCGCGAGCGCGGCGTCGAGGCGGTCGCGATGGAGGTCTCCAGCCACGCGCTGGTCCTCGGCCGGGTCGACGGCTGCGTCTTCGACATCGCCGTCTTCAACAACCTCAGCCCGGAGCACATGGAGTTCCACTCGGGCATGGAGGACTACTTCCGGGCCAAGGCCCAGCTGTTCACGCGGAAACGCAGCAAACTCGGCGTGGTCAACCTCGACGACGAGTACGGCCGGAGGCTGGTCCAGGAGGCGGAGGTGCCGATCGTCACGTTCTCCGCCGAGGGCCACCCGGACGCCGACTGGCGCGCGGTGGACGTCGAGACCGGTCCGATGGACTCGACGTTCACCGTCCTGGGTCCCGACGGCGTGCGGATCGCCGCCAGGTCGCCGCTGCCGGGCAGCTTCAACGTGGCGAACACCCTCGCCGCGATCGTCTCCCTCGCCGCGGCCGGCATCGACCCGCGGACCGCCGCCGACGGCGTCGCCGCCGTGCCGGGGGTGCCGGGCCGCCTCGAGCGGGTGGACGCCGGACAGCCCTACCTCGCCGTCGTCGACTACGCCCACAAGACGGACGCCGTCGAGTCGGTGCTCAGGGCGCTGCGCAAGGTCACCAAGGGCCGGCTGCACGTGGTCCTCGGCTGCGGCGGCGACCGGGACCGCACCAAGCGCGCCCCGATGGGCGCCGCCGCCGCCCGGCTGGCCGACACCGCCGTACTGACCTCCGACAACCCCCGCTCCGAAGACCCCCTGGCGATCCTCGCGACGATGCTCCAGGGCGCGGCGTCGGTGCCGGCCCACGAGCGCGGCGACGTGCAGCTGTTCGAGGACCGGGCCGCCGCGATCGCCGCGGTGGTGGCCCGGGCGCACGCCGGGGACACCGTGCTGGTCGCGGGCAAGGGCCATGAGCAGGGCCAGGACATCGCCGGAGTGGTCCGTCCGTTCGACGACCGCCAGGTGCTTCGCGAAGCTATCCAGCAGACCCAGGGATGAACTTGTGATCGCCCTCTCCCTCGCCGAGATCGCAGCAGCCGTCGGCGGGCAGACGCACGACATACCGGATCCGTCCGTGGAAGTCACCGGACCGGTCGTCCGGGACTCCCGCGAGGTGGCTCCCGGCAGCCTCTTCGTCGCCTTCGTCGGCGAACGGGTGGACGGCCACGACTATGCGGCAGCGGTCGTCGAGGCGGGCGCGGCGGCCGTGCTGGCCTCCCGGCCGGTCGGCGTGCCCGCGATCGTCGTGGACGACGTCCAGACGGCGCTGGGGGCCCTCGCCCGGCACGTCGTCCACCGGCTCGGCGCCACCCTCGTCGCGCTCACCGGCTCGGCCGGCAAGACCAGCACCAAGGACCTGATCGCCCAGGTGCTGCAACGCAAGGCGCCGACGGTGTTCACGCCCGGCTCCCTCAACAACGAGATCGGACTGCCGCTGACCGCGCTGTCGGCCACCGAGGAAACCCGTTTCCTCGTGCTGGAGATGGGCGCCCGCGGAATCGGCCACATCCGCTACCTCGCCGGTCTGACGCCCCCGAAGATCGGCCTCGTCCTCAACGTCGGCACCGCCCACATCGGCGAGTTCGGCGGTCGCGAACAGATCGCACAGGCAAAGGGCGAGCTGGTCGAGTCGCTGCCGTCGGCGGCCGACGGCGGCGTCGCGATCCTCAACGCCGACGACCCGTTGGTCCGGGCCATGGCCTCCCGTACGAAGGCGAAGGCGGTCTTTTTCGGAGAGTCCGGCGAAGCGGACGTACGGGCCGAGAACGTGCGACTCACGGACACCGGACAGCCCGCCTTCCGCCTTCACACACCCTCCGGGTGCAGCGATGTGACCATGCGCCTGTACGGTGAGCATCACGTGTCGAACGCGCTCGCCGCGGCCGCCGTCGCCCATGAGCTGGGCATGTCCGCGGAAGAGATCGCCACCGCGCTCTCCGAGGCGGGCTCCCTCTCCCGCTGGCGTATGGAGGTCACCGAGCGCCCGGACGGCGTGACGATCGTCAACGACGCCTACAACGCGAACCCTGAGTCCATGCGAGCCGCCCTGCGTGCACTGGCGGCCATGGGCGAAGCCTCACGGGCGAAGGGGGGCCGGACCTGGGCGGTGCTCGGCAAGATGGCCGAGCTCGGGGACGAGGCGCTCGCCGAGCACGACGCGGTCGGACGGCTCGCCGTCCGGCTCAATGTCGGCAAGCTCGTCGCGGTCGGGGGCAGGGAAGCCGCCTGGCTGCAACTGGGCGCATACAACGAGGGTTCGTGGGGTGAGGAGTCGGTGCACGTGTCCGACGCACAGGCGGCTGTCGACCTGTTGCGCAGCGAGTTGCGCCCGGGGGACGTCGTCCTCGTGAAGGCGTCCCGTTCGGTCGGTCTGGAGACCGTCGCGCAGGCGCTGCTCGCGACCGACGCCGAGGGCGAGGTCGTCGCCCGATGATGAATCAGATCCTCTTCGCGGGCGTCATCGGTCTGTTCCTGACGCTGATCGGCACGCCGCTGCTGATCAAGCTGCTGGCGCGCAAGGGCTACGGCCAGTACATCCGTGACGACGGCCCGCGCGAGCACGCCAGCAAGCGCGGTACGCCGACCATGGGCGGCATCGCCTTCATCCTGGCGACGGTCGCCGCGTACTTCCTGTCCAAGCTGATCACGGGCAATGCGCCGAGCTACACCGGTCTGCTGGTGCTGGGCCTGATGTGCGGCATGGGCCTGGTCGGCTTCCTCGACGACTACATCAAGATCGTCAAGCGGCGCTCGCTGGGCCTGCGGGCCAAGGCGAAGATGGCCGGCCAGCTCATCGTCGGCATCGCCTTCGCGGTCCTGTCGCTGCAGTTCTCCGACGCCCGCGGCAACACCCCGGCCTCCACGAAGCTGTCCTTCATCACGGACTTCGGCTGGACGATCGGCCCCGTGCTGTTCGTCGTCTGGGCGCTGTTCATGATCCTCGCGATGTCCAACGGCGTGAACCTGACGGACGGTCTGGACGGCCTCGCCACCGGCGCGTCCGTGCTCGTCTTCGGCGCCTACACCTTCATCGGCGTCTGGCAGTTCCAGGAGTCCTGCGCCAACGGCGAGACCCTGACCAACCCCAACGCCTGCTACGAGGTGCGCGATCCGCTGGACCTCGCGGTCATCTCCGCGGCGCTGATGGGCGCCTGCCTGGGCTTCCTGTGGTGGAACACCTCGCCGGCCAAGATCTTCATGGGCGACACCGGTTCGCTGGCGCTCGGCGGCGTCCTCACGGGCCTCGCCATCTGCTCCCGCACGGAGCTGCTGGTGGCCATCATGGGCGGCCTGTTCGTCCTCATCACCATGTCGGTGGTCATCCAGGTCGGCTCCTTCAAGCTCACCGGCAAGCGGGTCTTCCGGATGGCGCCGCTCCAGCACCACTTCGAACTCAAGGGCTGGTCCGAGGTCCTCGTGGTGGTCCGTTTCTGGATCATCCAGGGCATCTGTGTGATCGTCGGACTGGGCATCTTCTACGCGGGATGGGCAGCAGAGAAGTGACCGACTGGCAGGGGAAGAACGTCACCGTCGCCGGGCTCGGCGTCTCCGGCCTCCCGGCGGCCAAGGTGCTCCACGCGCGCGGCGCGAACGTCACCGTCGTCAACGACGGCGACGACGCACGCGCGCGTGAGCAGGCCGCCGAGCTGGAAACGCTGGGCGTCACCGTGCGCCTCGGTGACGGGGCGACCCTGCCCGAGGGCACCGAGCTCGTCGTCACCGCGCCCGGCTGGAAGCCCGACAAGCCGCTGTTCACCGCGGCCCACGCGGCCGGAGTCCCGGTCTGGGGCGACGTCGAACTCGCCTGGCGGCTCAGGGGTCCGGACGCGGCGCCCTGGCTGTGCGTCACCGGCACCAACGGCAAGACGACCACCACCCGGATGCTCGCGTCGATCCTCGAGGCGGCGGGCCTGCGTACGGCGGCCGTCGGCAACATCGGCGTCTCCCTGCTGGACGCGGTGCTCGGGGACGAGGAGTACGACGTCCTCGCCGTCGAACTGTCCAGCTACCAGCTGCACTGGGCGCCGTCCCTGCGCGCGCACTCCGCGACCGTCCTCAACCTCGCCCCCGACCACCTCGACTGGCACGGCTCCATGGAGGCGTACGCCAAGGACAAGGGGCGCGTCTACGAGGGCAACCGGGTCGCCTGTGTCTACAACGTCGCCGACAAGGCCACCGAGGACCTGGTGCGCGAAGCCGACGTCGAGGAGGGCTGCCGGGCGATCGGCTTCACCCTCGGCGCCCCCGCCCCGTCCCAACTCGGCGTGGTGGACGGCATCCTGGTCGACCGGGCCTTCGTCGAGGACCGGCACAAGAACGCCCAGGAGCTCGCCGAGGTCGCCGACGTCGATCCGCCGGCCCCGCACAACATCGCCAACGCCCTTGCCGCGGCGGCCCTCGCACGGGCCTTCGGAGTGCCCCCCAAGGCCGTACGGGACGGCCTGCGGGCCTTCGTGCCCGACGCCCACCGCATCGCCCACGTCGCCGACGTGGACGGAGTCGCGTACGTCGACGACTCCAAGGCGACCAACACCCACGCGGCGCAGGCCTCGTTGGCGGCCTACCCGTCGATCGTGTGGATCGCCGGCGGACTGGCCAAGGGCGCGACCTTCGACGAGCTGGTGGCCGGGTCGGCCGAGCGGCTTCGCGGCGTGGTGCTCATGGGCGCCGACCGCGCCCTTATCCGGGAAGCCCTGGCGCGACACGCCCCGGAAGTACCCGTCGTCGACCTCGACCGGACCGACACTGGGGCGATGTCCGCAGCCGTCCAGGAGGCCCGGCGGCTCGCCGCCGAGGGCGACACGGTGCTCCTCGCCCCCGCCTGCGCCTCCATGGACATGTTCGTCAACTACAACCAGCGCGGTGACGCGTTCGCTCAGGCCGTCCGCGAACTCGGAACCTGACCCGGCCGCCTGCCGGGCGACCTTGGGAGGGACGCGTGGGACCGTCACGGCCGACGTACGGCGCAGCAGCCGAGCGCGGCGGCTGCGCCGCGTGCAGCGGAGCGGCAGATGCCCGGTAGCCGTACCGGGCGGCCGCCCGTCCAGCGAACCGTCCGCAGACCTGCCGGCGCCTCCCGGCCGCGCCGCGACAACCCCGTACGACGGCTGCACGCACGCGTGCAGAAGGCCTGGGACCGCCCGCTGACGGCCTACTACCTGATCTTCGGCGGCAGTCTGCTGATCACCGTGCTGGGCCTCGTCATGGTCTACTCGGCCTCTCAGATCACCGCGCTGCAGATGTCCCTGCCCGGTTCGTTCTTCTTCCGCAAACAGTTCCTGGCCGCCTCCATCGGGGCGGTGCTCTTGCTGGTCGCGTCCCGCATGCCGGTGAAACTGCACCGCGCCCTCGCCTACCCGATCCTCGCGGGCGCCGTCTTCATGATGGCGCTGGTGCAGGTCCCCGGGATAGGGATGTCGGTCAACGGCAACCAGAACTGGATCTCGCTGGGCGGCTCCTTCCAGATCCAGCCCAGCGAGTTCGGCAAGCTCGCGCTCGTGCTGTGGGGCGCCGACCTGCTCGCCCGCAAACAGGACAGGAAGCTGCTCGGCCAGTGGAAGCACATGCTGGTGCCGCTCGTGCCGGTCGCGTTCATGCTGCTCGGGCTGATCATGCTGGGCGGCGACATGGGCACGGCGATCATCCTCACGGCCATCCTGTTCGGCCTGTTGTGGCTGGCGGGTGCGCCCACGCGGCTCTTCGTCGGCGTGCTGTCGATCGCCGCCACGCTCGGTGTGATCCTCATCAAGACCAGCCCCAACCGCATGGCCCGGCTGCAGTGCATCGGCGCGACCGATCCCGGCCCGGGCGACGCCTGCTGGCAGGCGGTGCACGGCATCTACGCCCTGGCCTCCGGCGGGATCTTCGGCTCGGGACTCGGGGCGAGTGTGGAGAAATGGGGGCAACTCCCCGAAGCGCACACCGACTTCATCTTCGCCGTCACCGGTGAGGAACTGGGTCTCGCGGGGACGCTGTCGGTGCTCGCCCTGTTCGCGGCTCTAGGCTATGCGGGTATCCGCGTGGCCGGACGCACGGAGGACCCCTTCGTGAGGTATGCCGCGGGAGGCGTGACCACCTGGATCACCGCTCAGGCGGTGATCAACATCGGTGCGGTGCTCGGCCTGCTGCCGATCGCCGGCGTCCCCCTCCCGCTGTTCTCCTACGGGGGCTCCGCCCTGCTGCCGACCATGTTCGCCATCGGGCTGCTGATCGCCTTCGCACGCGACGAGCCCGCTGCGCGGGCTGCGCTTGCGATGCGGCCCCGCCGCTTTGGTAGAAAGCGGGGGGCGGGGGGCTCCGCGTTCGCACGGGGCCCCCGGAGATGGAACACGATGCGACGGCGTGCCTCGGCGGCGCGCCCGTCCGGAGAGCGGTGAATTTCGGTGCATGTCGTACTCGCTGGTGGGGGGACCGCCGGCCACATCGAGCCCGCGCTCGCCCTCGCGGACGCCCTGCGCAGGCAGGACCCCGGTGTGGGGATCACGGCCCTGGGCACGGAGCGCGGCCTGGAGACCACGCTCGTTCCGCAGCGGGGCTACGACCTCGCGCTGATCCCCGCCGTGCCGCTGCCGCGCAAGCCCACCCCTGAGCTGATCACCGTCCCGGGCCGGCTGCGCGGCACGATCAAGGCCGCCGAGCAGATCCTGGAGCGCACCAGGGCGGACGCCGTCGTGGGCTTCGGCGGCTACGTGGCCCTGCCCGGCTACCTCGCGGCCAAGCGCCTCGGTGTGCCGATCGTCGTCCACGAGGCCAACGCCCGCCCGGGCCTCGCCAACAAGATCGGCTCGCGCTACGCGGCCCGGGTGGCCGTCTCCACGCCCGACAGCAAGCTGCGCGACGCCCGCTACATCGGCATCCCGCTGCGCCGCTCCATCGCCACCCTGGACCGCGCCGCGGCCCGCCCCGAGGCCCGGCACATGTTCGGCCTCGACCCCAACCTGCCGACCCTGCTGGTCTCGGGCGGCTCGCAGGGCGCCCGCCGGCTCAACGAGGTCGTCCAGCAGGTCGCGCCCTGGCTGCAGCAGGCCGGCATCCAGATCCTGCACGCGGTCGGCCCGAAGAACGAACTGCCGCATGTGCAGCAGATGCCGGGGATGCCCCCGTACATCCCGGTACCGTACGTCGAGCGGATGGACCTCGCGTACGCCGCAGCCGACATGATGCTGTGCCGGGCGGGCGCGATGACCGTCGCCGAGCTCTCCGCCGTGGGACTTCCGGCCGCCTACGTTCCGCTGCCCATCGGCAACGGCGAACAGCGGTTGAACGCCCAGCCGGTGGTCAAGGCGGGCGGCGGACTGCTGGTCGACGACGCGGAACTGACCCCCGACTGGGTCCGGGAGAACGTCCTGCCGGTCCTCGCCGATCCGCACCGGCTGTACGAGATGTCCCGCGCCGCCAGCGAGTTCGGCCGCCGGGACGCCGACGACCTGCTCGTCGGCATGGTGTACGAGGCGATCGCCGCCTCCCGTGCGCACCGTTAGGCACGATGGACGAAAGGGCAGGGGAGCGTGGCCGGATCCGCCACCGCCGAGCGCGGTGCACGCCAGCAGGAGTCGTCCGGCCCGCCCCTTGTCCGGCGGTTGGGGCCGCGCCGGCTTCGTATGATCATCATTTTCGCGCTGGCGGTCTCCCTCCTCGGCGGGGGCGCCGTCTGGGCGTTGTACGGCTCGCAGTGGCTACGGGTGCGGGAGGTCACCGTCACCGGCACCGCCGTGCTGACCCCGCAACAGGTGCGTGACGTCGCGGACGTGACCGTCGGAACCCCGCTCATTTCGGTCGACACCGACGCGGTCGAGTCGAGACTGCGCAAGGAATTGCCCCGGATCGACTCGGTTGAGGCGGTCCGTTCCTGGCCGCACGAAATCAGCGTGAAAGTGGTGGAGCGCACGCCGGTTCTCCTGATCCGAAAAGGGGCGAAATTCGTGGAAGTGGACGACGAAGGCGTCCGTTTCGCCACGGTTTCCGAGGCCCCGAAGGGCATCCCCCTGCTGGAAACGGCGGCCTCCTCCTCGCGATCGGCGGCGGCGAGTCTGCGCCGCTTCACGCAGGCCCGGCTCGTGCGGGAGGCGGTCCGCGCGGCCGACTCGCTGCCGTCCGCCGTCGCCCGCGAGACACGGCTGGTCAGGGTCCGTTCCTACGACGACATCGCACTGCGGCTGACGGGCGGCCGTACGGTGGCCTGGGGCAGCGCCGAGAACGGCGCCGCGAAGGGCCGCGCACTCACCGCTCTCATGAAAGCCGCCCCGGCCGCACGGCACTTCGACGTCAGCGCTCCCACCGCTCCCGCGTCATCGGGGAGTTGACGCACATCCGCGCAGGCCAGCACCCTGGTTGGGCAGCGACATGGCTGATCACATAGGGTGAAAAGAAAAACGGGAGGTTCGGCGTGTTCGTTGAACGGGCGCCACTTGTCGACTTAGTGTCCTGTTCAGAAGACTTCAACGAACGGACACACTGGTAACCCTAAACTTCAGCGTTAGGGTTCGGGTCGGCGAAACGGACCGTCCCATTCGGCATCAGTCGTCGGATCGCATCACCTGTGACGCGACGACACGTAACTCGAGGCGAGAGGCCTTCGACGTGGCAGCACCGCAGAACTACCTCGCAGTCATCAAAGTCATCGGTGTCGGCGGCGGTGGTGTCAATGCCATCAACCGGATGATCGAGGTCGGTCTCAAGGGCGTCGAGTTCATCGCCATCAACACCGACGCGCAGGCGCTGTTGATGAGCGACGCCGACGTCAAACTCGACGTCGGACGCGAACTCACCCGCGGACTCGGCGCCGGCGCCAACCCGGCCGTCGGCCGCAAGGCCGCCGAGGATCACCGCGAGGAGATCGAGGAGGTCCTCAAGGGGGCCGACATGGTCTTCGTGACGGCCGGAGAGGGCGGCGGCACCGGTACCGGCGGCGCGCCGGTCGTGGCCAACATCGCCCGCTCCCTGGGCGCCCTCACCATCGGCGTGGTCACCCGCCCGTTCACCTTCGAGGGCCGGCGCCGCGCCAACCAGGCCGAGGACGGCATCGCCGAACTCCGCGAAGAGGTCGACACCCTCATCGTCATCCCCAACGACCGGCTGCTGTCCATCTCGGACCGCCAGGTCTCGGTCCTCGACGCCTTCAAGTCGGCCGACCAGGTCCTGCTCTCCGGCGTCCAGGGCATCACCGACCTCATCACCACCCCCGGTCTGATCAACCTCGACTTCGCCGACGTCAAGTCGGTCATGTCCGAGGCCGGCTCGGCCCTCATGGGCATCGGCTCGGCCCGCGGCGACGACCGCGCGGTGGCCGCCGCCGAGATGGCGATCTCCTCGCCGCTCCTGGAGGCCTCCATCGACGGCGCCCGGGGCGTGCTGCTCTCCATCTCCGGCGGCTCCGACCTCGGCCTGTTCGAGATCAACGAGGCCGCCCAGCTGGTCAGCGAAGCCGCCCACCCCGAGGCCAACATCATCTTCGGAGCGGTCATCGACGACGCCCTCGGCGACGAGGTGCGGGTCACGGTGATCGCGGCCGGCTTCGACGGCGGGCAGCCGCCGGCCCGGCGGGAGACCGTCATGGGCTCTTCCTCGGCCCGGCGCGACGAGCCCACTCCGGTACGGCAGCCCGAGAGCCGCCCGTCCTTCGGCTCGCTCGGCAGCGTGACCCCGAAGGAGGACCCGGAGCCGGCGCCCGAGCCGGTGGCCGACCTCCCGTCCTCCCCGCCGGTGCCGCCGTCGCGGACCTACTCGGACAGCGCGGCCGAGGAGCTGGACGTGCCGGACTTCCTGAAGTGATAGGACAGCGCGAGAGCGTGAGCGGCGCGCACTTCGCCTTCACCGACCGGTGGGGCGGGGTGAGCGCCGTTCCGTATGAGCAGCTCAACCTCGGCGGGGCGGTCGGCGACGAACCCGGCGACGTGCTCGCCAACCGTGAGCTCGCCGCCAAGTCGCTCGACCTCGACCCGGGCCGGGTCGTCTGGATGAACCAGGTGCACGGCGCCGACGTCGCCGAGGTCGACGGCCCGTGGGCCGCCCGGCCCGTCCCCGAGGTGGACGGCCTGGTCACCGCCGTGCGTGGGCTGGCCCTCGCCGTGCTGACCGCGGACTGCGTGCCGGTTCTGCTGGCCGACCCGGCGGCGGGCGTGATCGCCGCGGCCCACGCGGGAAGACCGGGGATGGTCAAGGGGATCGTGCCCGCCGCGGTCGAGGCGATGACCTCGCTCGGCGCCGACCCCGCCCGGATCGTCGCCCGCACCGGACCCGCCGTGTGCGGGCGGTGCTACGAGGTGCCGGAGGCGATGCGCGCCGACGTCGCCGCCGTCGAACCGGCGGCGCACGCCGAGACCGGCTGGGGCACTCCCGCCGTCGACGTGACCGCCGGGGTGCACGCCCAGCTCGAGCGGCTCGGGGTACGTGACCGGGCGCGGTCGCCCGTGTGCACAAGGGAGTCGAAGGACCATTTCTCATACCGGCGCGATCGCACCACGGGGCGACTCGCGGGATATGTCTGGCTGGACTGATGGGGCATGACGGACCGTAAGGACGAACTCGCCGCGAATCTGGCGAAAGTGGAGGAGCGCATCGCCGCCGCGTGCGCGGCCGCCGGACGGGTGCGGGAGGAGGTGACCCTGATCGTGGTCACCAAGACCTACCCGGCGAGCGACGTGCGCATCCTGTCCGGACTCGGCGTGCGCCATGTCGCCGAGAACAAGGACCAGGACGCGGCGCCGAAGGCGGCAGAGTGCTCCGACCTGCCCCTGAGCTGGCACTTCGTCGGGCAGCTGCAGACCAACAAGGCGCGGTCGGTGGTCGGTTACGCGGATGTCGTGCAGTCCGTCGACCGCGCCAGGCTGGTGACGTCGCTGTCGAAGGAGGCGGTCCGGGCCGGGCGTGAGGTGGGCTGCCTCATCCAGGTCGCCCTCGACGCCGGGGTGAGCGAGCGGGGCGAGCGGGGCGGCGTGGCCCCGGGCGGCGTCGCGGAGTTGGCCGACCTGGTGGCCGGCTCGCCGGGGCTGCGGCTCGACGGACTGATGACGGTCGCCCCTCTGACCGGGGAGTTCGCGGGACGTCAACGAGCGGCGTTCGGGCGGTTGATGGATTTGTCGACTGACCTGCGCCGAGCTCATCCTGCTGCGAACATGGTGTCCGCGGGAATGAGTGCGGACCTCGAGGAGGCTGTGGCGGCCGGAGCGACACATGTACGCGTCGGCACTGCGGTACTCGGAGTCCGCCCCGGGCTCGGGTAACGTCGCCAGGAAGTCGGACCACAGCAGAAAATATGGTCATTACCGCCGAAAGGCGGCCATAAGGGCCACGTGGATCGAGGGACTTGGCAGTAGGAAGTCGATCCACCACAGAGCGGAGGACTCAGAGCATGGCCGGCGCGATGCGCAAGATGGCGGTCTACCTCGGCCTCGTGGAGGACGATGGTTACGACGGCCGGGGATTCGACCCCGACGACGACTTCGAACCCGAGCTCGACCCGGAACCCGAGCGGGAGCACCGGCGACACGAGTCGGCGCACCAGTCCCACGGTGCACACCAGTCCCAAAGGGATGAAGAGGTGCGAATCGTACAGCCGCCCGCCCAGCGTGAGCCGGTGGCGCGATCCTCTTCGCTCCCCGCGGAATCCGGGCGTCCGGCGCGCATCGCGCCCGTGGCGTCCATCACACAAGAACGCCAGTCCCTGGAGAAGAACGCACCGGTGATCATGCCCAAGGTCGTGTCGGAACGAGAGCCGTACCGGATCACCACGCTTCACCCTCGGACCTACAACGAGGCCCGTACCATCGGGGAACACTTCCGTGAGGGCACCCCGGTGATCATGAATCTGACTGAGATGGATGACACAGACGCGAAGCGACTTGTCGACTTTGCGGCCGGTTTGGTGTTTGGTCTTCACGGCAGCATCGAGCGGGTGACGCAGAAGGTGTTCCTGTTGTCGCCTGCTAACGTCGATGTCACGGCGGAGGACAAGGCCCGCATCGCAGAAGGCGGGTTCTTCAACCAGAGCTGAGACGTAAGACCGGTAGAAGCAGTACAAAGCAGTACAGAGCAGCACGGAAACAGGGGAGAGGGAAGCACCGAACATGGGCGTGGTCCTGGATGTCGTCTACATCGCGCTGATGGTGTTCCTCATCGTGCTCATCTTCCGGTTGGTCATGGACTACGTCTTCCAGTTCGCCCGCTCATGGCAGCCCGGCAAGGCGATGGTGGTCGTTCTGGAGGCCACCTACACTGTCACCGATCCACCGCTCAAGCTTCTGCGGCGGGTAATCCCGCCGTTGCGTCTCGGGGGCGTGGCGCTCGACCTGTCCTTCTTCGTACTGATGATCATCGTTTACATCCTGATCTCGATCGTGAGCAAGCTGTGAGCGATGTGAACTACCGTCTTGCCGATGCCGACGACTACGTTGAGGTGAAGAGATGCCGTTGACCCCCGAGGACGTGCGGAACAAGCAGTTCACGACCGTCCGCCTCCGAGAAGGCTATGACGAGGACGAGGTCGATGCCTTCCTCGATGAGGTCGAAGCCGAACTGACCCGCCTGCTCCGTGAGAACGAGGACCTGCGGGCCAAGCTGGCCGCGGCCACGCGCGCTGCTGCCCAGAACCAGCAGAACATGCGCAAACCTCCGGAACAGGACCAGCAGCAGGGCGGCATGCCCCAGCAGGGCGGCATGCAGCAGGGCGGTATGCAGCAGCAGGGCATGCCGCAGCAGGGGATGCCCCCGCAGGGAATGCCGCAGCAGGGCATGCGAGGTCCGGGCGGACCGGTGCCCGCCGGCATATCGGGCCCGCCGCAGCAGCAGATGGGTGGCCCCATGGGTGGCCCGCCCCAGCTGCCGAGCGGTGCCCCGCAGCTGCCCGCCGGTCCCGGCGGTCAGGGTGGTCCCCAGGGTCCCGGCCCGATGGGCCAGGGCATGGGTCCCGGCCCGATGGGTCAGGGTCCGATGGGCCAGGGCCCCATGGGTCAGGGTCCGATGGGTGGCCAGCCCATGCAGCAGCAGATGGGCGGTCTGATGGGCGGCCCCATGGGCGGTCCGATGGGCGGCCCCGGTCAGGGCCCCGGTGGCGACAGCGCCGCCCGTGTCCTCTCGCTGGCCCAGCAGACCGCCGACCAGGCGATCGCCGAGGCCCGATCCGAGGCCAACAAGATCGTCGGCGAGGCCCGCAGCCGCGCCGAGGGTCTCGAGCGGGACGCCCGTGCCAAGGCCGACGCCCTGGAGCGGGACGCGCAGGAGAAGCACCGCGTCGCGATGGGCTCCCTGGAGTCCGCCCGCGCCACGCTGGAGCGCAAGGTCGAGGACCTGCGCGGCTTCGAGCGCGAGTACCGCACGCGTCTGAAGTCGTACCTCGAGTCCCAGCTGCGCCAGCTGGAGACCCAGGCGGACGACTCCCTCGCGCCGCCGCGTACTCCGGCCACGGCCTCCCTGCCGCCGTCCCCGGCGCCCTCCATGGCTCCGGCCGGCGCGAGCGCCCCGTCCTACGGGTCCGGCGCTCCGGGCATGGGTTCGGGCATGGGTGCGCCCAGCCCTGCCGCCCCGTCCTACGGCGGTCAGCAGCAGATGTCCCCGGCGATGACTCAGCCGATGGCTCCGGTACGTCCGCAGGGTCCCTCCCCGATGGGCCAGGCTCCCTCGCCGATGCGCGGCTTCCTCATCGACGAGGACGACAACTGACGGCCAGTAGTACGCCTTAGGCGTCGGCAGCGTTCAAAGGGCGGGCCCCGGATTCGATCCGGGGCCCGCCCTTTTTACGCGCGTTGCGACCGAACACCGCCAGCTGCGGGCACGACAGCGGGCGGCGGCGACGGTCCGGCAGATTCCGGCCGTCGCCGACCTCCCGGTCCTGTCGGACGGCACATACCCGGAAGGGGCCCCGGAGCCGTCGTGTGGGTGGGCCCCGGGAAGGAAGTGTGGCGGGCACCGGCGTCTGGATCGGCCGGGGTGTGGCGCCGGTCCCGAACGCGTGCCGCGGGCCGGACCTGGTCGGCACCGAGGAGGGGGCCGCCGCGGAGACGTCCGCCCGCGCGGGCGTCGAGGCGATGCCGGGTGCGATGCGCGACGTCCTTGCCGCCGTCGGCTCCGGTGTGACGGTGACCCCGGCGCGGACCTGTCCTTGACCTTGACCGTCCGCGTCGTGACCGCCGCGCAACGACGGGCGCGGGGCCCGGTTCCCCGAGGGATCCGGGCCCCGCGCCGTACGGCCTTACGCCTTGCGCAGACGGAACGTCAGAGTCAGGGCCTCGTCCGTGAACGGGGCGCCGTAGGTGTCGTCCGCCTCTCCCTGGCCGAAGTCCGTCGCGAGGACCTCTTCGGCGATCAGGCCGGCGTGACCGTCGAGGGCGTCGAGGACCCCCGGGTCGGTGGCCGTCCAGCGGAGCGCGATGCGGTCCGCGACGTCGAAGCCGCTGTTCTTGCGGGCCTCCTGGATCAGGCGGATGGCGTCCCGGGCCAGACCGGCTCGGCGCAGCTCCTCGGTGATCTCCAGGTCGAGGGCGACGGTCGCGCCCGAGTCGGAGGCCACCGACCAGCCCTCGCGCGGGGTCTCCGTGATGATCACCTCGTCGGGGGCCAGAGCGATCGTCTCGCCGTCGATCTCGACCGATGCCGTGCCCTCGCGCAGGGCGAGGGAGAGCGCGGCCGCGTCGGCGTTCGCGACGGCCTTGGCCACGTCCTGGACGCGCTTGCCGAACCGCTTGCCCAGGGCGCGGAAGTTCGCCTTGGCGGTGGTGTCGACCAGTGAGCCGCCGACCTCCGAGAGCGACGCCAGGGACTCGACGTTCAGCTCCTCGGTGATCTGCGCGTGCAGGGCCGGGGAGAGCGCGTCGAACCCGGTGGCCGCGATGAGTGCGCGCCGGAGCGGCTGGCGGGTCTTGACGCCCGATTCCGCGCGCGTGGCGCGGCCCAGCTCCACCAGGCGGCGGACCAGGGCCATCTGCTTCGACAGCTCCGGGTCGATCGCCGAGAGGTCCGCCTCCGGCCAGGCCGACAGGTGCACGGACTCCGGGGCGCCCGGGGTGACGGGGGCGATCAGGTCCTGCCAGACCCGCTCGGTGATGAACGGGGTCAGCGGGGCCATCAGCTTGGTCACCGTCTCGACGACCTCGTGCAGGGTGCGCAGCGCCGCCTTGTCGCCCTGCCAGAAGCGGCGGCGGGACCGGCGCACGTACCAGTTGGACAGGTCGTCGACGAACGCCGAGAGCAGCTTGCCGGCGCGCTGGGTGTCGTAGGCCTCCAGCGACTGCGTCACTTGGTCGGTGAGGGCGTGGAGTTCGGACAGCAGCCAGCGGTCCAGGACCGGGCGGTCGGCCGGGGCCGGGTCCGCCCCGCTGGGCGCCCAGCCGGACGTACGGGCGTACAGCGCCTGGAAGGCGACCGTGTTCCAGTACGTCAGGAGCGTCTTGCGGACGACCTCCTGGATGGTGCCGTGGCCCACCCGGCGGGCCGCCCACGGGGAGCCGCCGGCCGCCATGAACCAGCGGACCGCGTCGGCGCCGTGCTGGTCCATCAGCGGGATCGGCTGCAGGATGTTGCCCAGGTGCTTGGACATCTTGCGGCCGTCCTCGGCGAGGATGTGCCCGAGGCAGACGACGTTCTCGTACGACGACTTGTCGAAGACCAGGGTGCCGATCGCCATCAGCGTGTAGAACCAGCCCCGGGTCTGGTCGATGGCCTCGGAGATGAACTGCGCCGGATAGCGCGCCTCGAACAGGTCCTTGTTCTTGTACGGGTAGCCCCACTGCGCGAACGGCATCGAACCCGAGTCGTACCAGGCGTCGATGACCTCGGGTACGCGTGTGGCCGTCTTCGCGCACTGGGGGCACGCGAAGGTGACGTCGTCGATGAACGGGCGGTGCGGGTCCAGCCCGGACTGGTCGGAGCCGGTCAGTCCGGTGAGCTCCGCGCGGGAGCCGACGACGGTGAGGTGGTCGTCCTCGCAGCGCCAGATCGGCAGCGGGGTGCCCCAGTAGCGGTTGCGGGACAGCGCCCAGTCGATGTTGTTGTTCAGCCAGTCGCCGTACCGGCCGTGCTTGACGGTGTCCGGGAACCAGTTGGTGTTCTCGTTCTCCTGGAGGAGGCGGTCCTTGACGGCCGTGGTGCGGATGTACCAGGACGGCTGCGCGTAGTACAGGAGCGCGGTGTGGCAGCGCCAGCAGTGCGGGTAGCTGTGCTCGTACGGGATGTGCCGGAAGAGGAGGCCGCGCTGCTGCAGGTCCTCGGTGAGCTTTTCGTCGGCCTTCTTGAAGAAGACGCCGCCGACCATCGGGACGGACTCCTCGAAGGTGCCGTCCGGGCGGACGGGGTTCACCACGGGGAGGCCGTAGGCGCGGCAGACCTTGAGGTCGTCCTCGCCGAAGGCGGGCGACTGGTGGACCAGACCCGTGCCGTCCTCGGTGGTGACGTATTCGGCGTTCACCACGTAGTGGGCGGGCTCCGGGAACTCCACCAGCTCGAACGGACGTTGATAGGTCCAGCGCTCCATTTCGGCGCCGGTGAAGGTCTGGCCGGTGGTCTCCCAGCCCTCGCCGAGCGCCTTGGCGAGCAGCGGCTCGGCCACCACGAGCTTCTCCTCGCCGTCGGTCGCCACGACGTAGGCGACCTCGGGGTGCGCGGCCACGGCCGTGTTGGAGACCAGCGTCCACGGCGTCGTCGTCCACACCAGGAGGGCGGCCTCGCCGGCGAGCGGACCGGAGGTGAGCGGGAAACGGACGTACACGGACGGGTCGACGACCGTCTCGTACCCCTGGGCCAGCTCGTGGTCGGAGAGGCCGGTGCCGCAGCGGGGGCACCAGGGGGCGACGCGGTGGTCCTGGACCAGCAGGCCCTTGTTGTGGATCTCCTTCAGCGACCACCAGACCGACTCGATGTACTCGGGGTCCATCGTGACGTAGGCGTCGTCGAGGTCGACCCAGTAGCCCATGCGGGTCGTCAGGTCGGAGAAGGCGTCGGTGTGTCGGAGCACCGACTCCCGGCACCTGGCGTTGAACTCGGCGATGCCGTAGGCCTCGATGTCCTGCTTGCCGCTGAAGCCGAGCTCCTTCTCGACCGCGAGCTCCACCGGCAGGCCGTGGCAGTCCCAGCCGGCCTTGCGGGCCACGTGGTAGCCGCGCATGGTGCGGAAGCGGGGGAAGACGTCCTTGAAGACACGCGCCTCGATGTGGTGGGCGCCCGGCATGCCGTTGGCGGTGGGCGGGCCCTCGTAGAACACCCACTCGGGGCGGCCCTCGGACTGCTCGAGGCTCTTGGCGAAGATCTTCTGCTCGCGCCAGAACTCGAGCACCGCGTGCTCGAGGGCGGGCAGGTCGACCTGGGCGGGCACCTGGCGGTACTGCGGCGTTGTCATCTGCGAGCTTCCTCCGGCGGACGTACTGCCTTCCGTCGGAGGGACGAGAGCCTTCTTGCCTGTGGACGCCGTGTGCGGCGCGCTCCCGCGGTACCACCCTCCTTGGCCCTCCGGTGCGCCCTGCGCGCCGGTGAGCCCCCTCATTGGGGTCGCGATGCCGGTTCTACCAACCCGCTGGGGGTCTTCTTCCGGCGGCTCCGGGGTGATCTTCACGTCGCGCTCGCCCCCGGGCTCCCACCGTCCCCGGGTCGCTCTGGGCCGCGTACGCCGCTACTCGTCCCCATCCATGCTTTTCGCTCCGCCCAGTGTACGGCTCCCCGGCGACGGCGGCCGACCGCTTTTCGGGGCCCTCGGGCGCGGCCCGCGGCCGGGGCCCGGATGCCCCGAATGGCTGCCGGGCTCGATGCCGCGCGCGTGTGCGGACCGGGACGTCCCGTGCGGCGGATTACCCGGCGGGGAGCTGGGCACAACGGATGCAGGCTTGCCGCGTGGCGTGCGCGAGGCGGGCGAATCGGGCGGTGTGCCCCGTTGCCGCGGGCTCCAAGTCGATTTATCGTCCCAGCACGATTTGCGTGCAAGATCACAAAATGTGAAGGGGCCGCGGCCATGGTGGCGAAGAAGACCGCCGTACAGCAGCCGGCGTCCGGAACGTCCACGGACGCTCCCGGCGGCCCGGCCGAGGACGTGAAGGCCGTGAAGGCGGTGAAGGCCGTGAAGGCGGTGAAGTCCGTACGGTCGTCCGCCGCCGCCGGCACGAAGAAGGCGGAGCGGAAGGCGTCCGGCAAGGCCTCGCCAGGGAAGGCGGCGTCCGGGAAGGCGGCGGCGAAGTCGGGCGCCGCACCCGAGGACGTCCCCGAAGACATCCCCGAGGGCGCCTCCGCCGGTGAGGCCGCCGGGAAGGCGGCCGCGAAGCGGACGTCGGCCGCGAGGACCGCCTCGAAGAAGAAGGCGGCCGCGTCGAGGACGGCCGCGGGGAAGGCCGGCGCCGGGAAGGCGACGGCCGGGAAGGAACCGGCCTCGAAGGCGACCGGCGGGAAGAGCGTGGCCGCGACGAGCGCGGGCAGGAAGAACACGGCCAAGAAGGTGGGCGCGGCCTCGGCCGCGGAGCAGACGGGAGCCACGACTGTGGTTGCGAAGAAGACTCCGGGTACGGCCACGGCGGCGAAGACCGCCGTCCCCAAGGCACGCCTCGCCGCGGCGGAGCCGGGCGAGCTCGCGGTGCGCCCCGGCGAGGATCCGTGGACGCCCGAGGAGGTCGAGGAGGCCCGTACGGAGCTCGACTCCGAGCAGGCGCGGCTGCGGGCGGAGCTGGCCGCGTCCGAGGCGGCCCTCACGGGGCTGATGCGGGACTCGGGAGACGGCGCGGGCGACGACCAGGCCGACACCGGCACCAAGAACATCACGCGCGAGCACGAACTGGCGCTGGCCGCCAACGCGCGCGAGATGCTGATCCAGACCGAGCACGCCCTGGAACGGCTGGACGCCGGCACCTACGGGCTGTGCGAGAACTGCGGCAACGCCATCGGGAAGGCCCGGATGCAGGCCTTCCCGAGGGCCACGCTGTGCGTCGAGTGCAAGCAGAAGCAGGAGCGCCGGTACTGATCACCTGGCAGGCGGGGGGCGTGCCGTACCCTCGTGCTCAGTCAGGTACCTAGGTTGAGGGACTCACGTGGCAGAGGCGGAGCGCGTCATCGGTACGCCGGACACCCCAGAGGCGGGGTCCGAGCCGGAGCAGTCGTCCGGCCCGGGCGGGCAGGAGAGCGCCGGAGCGCGGCCGAGGGGCCGGCGCCGCATCGCCGTGCTCTTCGCCGTCGCCGCGTTCGCCTACGCACTGGACCTGGTCAGCAAGATGGTCGTGGTCGCCAAGCTGGAGCACCACGCGCCGATCGACATCGTCGGGGACTGGCTGCGGTTCGAGGCCATCCGCAACGCGGGCGCGGCCTTCGGCTTCGGCGAGGCCTTCACCGTCATCTTCACGGTGATCGCCACCGCGGTGATCGTGGTGATCGCCCGGCTCGCGCGCAAGCTGTACAGCCTGCCCTGGGCGATCGCGCTCGGTCTGCTGCTCGGCGGCGCGCTGGGCAACCTCACCGACCGGATCTTCCGGGCGCCGGGCGTCTTCGAGGGCGCGGTCGTGGACTTCATCGCGCCGAAGCACTTCGCGGTCTTCAACCTCGCCGACTCGGCGATCGTGTGCGGCGGCATCCTGATCGTCCTGCTCTCCTTCAAGGGACTCGACCCGGACGGGACCGTCCACAAGGACTGACCCGGACCCGGCGGCCACGGGTTGTCCACAGGCCCGTACGGCGGTGTCGCGGGCGTCCGGCATACTCGACGGGTGAGCACGATTCCCGAGATCCGTACCCTGCCCGTGCCGGACGGCCTGGAGGGCGAGCGCGTCGACGCCGCCATCTCCCGCATGTTCGGCTTCTCCCGTACGAAGGCCGCCGAGCTGGCCGCGGCGGGGAAGGTCACGGTCGACGGCTCGGTGGTCGGCAAGTCCGAGCGGGTCAGCGGCGGGGCCTGGCTGGAGGTCGAGATGCCGCAGGCCCCGGCGCCCGTGCAGGTCGTCGCCGAGCCGGTCGAGGGCATGGAGATCGTCCACGACGACGACGACGTGGTCGTGATCGTCAAGCCCGTCGGCGTGGCCGCGCACCCGTCGCCCGGCTGGAGCGGCCCCACCGTCATCGGCGGGCTGGCCGCGGCCGGCTACCGCGTCTCCACCTCGGGGGCCGCCGAGCGTCAGGGCATCGTGCACCGGCTCGACGTCGGCACCTCCGGTCTGATGGTGGTCGCCAAGTCCGAGCGCGCCTACACCTCGCTCAAGCGCCAGTTCAAGGAGCGCACGGTCGACAAGCGCTACCACACGCTCGTCCAGGGCCACCCCGACCCGACCAGCGGCACGATCGACGCGCCCATCGGCCGCCACCCGCAGCACGACTACAAGTGGGCGGTCACCGCCGAGGGCAAGCCCTCGGTCACGCACTACGACCTGATCGAGGCCTTCCGCGCGGCCTCCCTGCTGGACGTGAAGCTGGAGACGGGCCGCACGCACCAGATCCGCGTGCACATGGCCGCCCACCGCCACCCCTGCGTGGGCGACCTGACGTACGGGGCCGACCCGACGCTCTCCAAGCGGCTGCACCTGACCCGGCAGTGGCTGCACGCCGTGCGGCTGGGCTTCGAGCACCCCGGCGACGGGCAGTGGGCGGAGTTCGCCAGCGACTACCCCGAGGACCTGCAGAAGGCCCTGGACCAGGTCCGCGAGGAGACCTACGGATGAGCGGCGCGCCCGTGTACACGGTGCGCGTGGCCGAGGACCTCGCCGACCGGGAGGCGTGCTTCGCGGTGCGCAAGGAGGTCTTCGTCGGCGAACAGGGCGTCCCCGAGGACCTGGAGTACGACGAGCACGACGCCTGTGCCGTGCACCTGCTGGCGGTCCGCGAGGACGGGGTCGCGCTCGGCACCGGGCGGCTGCTGTTCGGCGAGGCCGCCGCGGCCAGGACCGGCGGCGACCCTTCGGTGGGGTCGCTCGGGCGGCTCGCCGTGACGCGCGAGGCGCGCGGGCTGGGCGTCGGGGTCGCCCTGGTGCGGGCCGTCGAGGACGCGGCACGCGCGCGGGGGCTCACCGCCGTGGACCTGCACGCGCAGACGCAGGCGCTGGGTTTCTACGAACGTCTGGGGTACACGGCCTACGGGCCGGAGGACCTGGAGGCGGGTATCCCGCACCGGTCCATGCGCCGTCCGCTGTAGCGGACGGCGGGCGTGCGACGCTGAGGGCCTGGATGCACTGATCGTCTAGACCCGGAGCGCTGACCGTGGACCAGTTGGCCCTGCTGTTCGTCCTGTTGCTCGGGGCCGTGGTGAGCGTCCCCGTGGGGGACCGGTTCGGACTGCCCGCTCCGGTGCTGATGACCCTGCTCGGCATAGTCCTCGCGGTGCTCGACTTCGTGCCCAACGTGGAGGTCCCGCCGGATCTGATCCTGCCGCTCCTGCTGCCGCCGCTGCTCTACGCGGCGGTGCGGCGGACCTCGTGGCGGCAGTTCGCGGCGAACGTGCGGCCGATCTTCCTGCTGGCCGTGGCGCTGGTGTTCGTCACCACGGTCTGTGTGGCCGCCGTGGCCCACTCGATCGTGCCGGGGCTGCCGGTGGCCGCCGCGGTGGCGCTGGGTGCGCTGGTCGCGCCGCCCGACCCGGTGGCGGCCACCGCGGTGGCCGGACAGCTCGGGCTGCCCCGCCGGCTGGTGTCCATCCTGGAGGGCGAGGGGCTGTTCAACGACGTGACGGCCATCGTGCTCTACCACGTCGCGATCGCCGCCGCCGTGAGCGGGACGTTCTCCCCGTGGCGGGCCGGACTCGACCTGGTGCTGTCCGCGGTGGTCGCGGTGGCGGTGGGCGTCGCGCTGGGCTGGGGCGCGAACCGGCTGCTGGACGTCCTCGGGGACACGACGCTGCAGATCGGGCTGACGCTCCTGGTGCCCTACGCCTCGTACGTCCTGGCGGAGGAGTTCCACGGGTCCGGGGTGCTGGCGGTGCTGACCACCGCGATGTTCCTCGCCGAGTACGCCACCGACCCCGACGACGTGCTGACCCGGCTGGCCGGCCACACCTTCTGGGACATCGTCGACACGCTGGTCACGGGCGTCGCGTTCGGGCTGATCGGCCTGGAACTGCACAACGCGATCCGCACGGCGTCCGGGCGGTGGGGGGAGATGCTCGGGTGGGCGGCGGTGATCGTGGCGGTGGTCGTCGTCGTACGGCTGCTGTGGCTGCTGCCGGCGACATGGCTGACGCAACGGCTGCACGCCAGGAAGGACCACCTCGAGGACATCCCGACGAACTGGCGGGAGACCCTCGTCATGTGGTGGTCGGGGATGCGCGGGGTGGCCTCGGTGGCGCTGGCGCTGGCCGTGCCGCTGAAGACCGACGACGGCGGGCCCTTTCCGGACCGCGACGAGATCGTCTTCATCGCCTTCGGCGTGATCATGGCGACGCTGGTCCTGCAGGGGCTGACCCTGCCCTGGCTGGTGAAGCGGCTCGGCGTCCAGTCGGACACCGGCCGGGAGAAGGCCTTCGAGAAGGAACTGGCCGTGCGCGCGGCCAGGGCGGCGAAGCAGCGGCTGCGGGAGATCGAGGCCGAGGAGGACCTGTCGGAGGAGCTGTCCGAGCAGATGCTGCGCCGGGCCTTCGACATCGGGCTGCGGATCAGTCCGGACATGGGCGAGGACGAGCGGCGGGAGGGGCACGACCATCGGGTGCGCAGGCTGAAGCGGGTGCGGCGGATCCAGGGGGAGATGCTGAGCGCGGCTCGGCAC
The DNA here is from genome assembly GCF_044335095.1 of Streptomyces sp. NPDC020597. Classification (NCBI taxonomy): domain Bacteria; kingdom Bacillati; phylum Actinomycetota; class Actinomycetes; order Kitasatosporales; family Streptomycetaceae; genus Streptomyces; species Streptomyces sp. NPDC020597. The sequence goes on from NZ_JBIRUL010000006.1 coordinate 261,908, forward strand.
GAGGTGGTGGCGGCGCGCAGCGAGCCGGGCGCCGACCCGGAGATCGTGGACCGGGTGCTGCGCCACCTGGACGTGCGCAGCCTCAAGTGAGGCGCGGGGCGGCCCCCGCCCGCCCGGACCGGGACGGGCGGGAGCCGCCCCGTCACGGTGCGGCCCCCGGGAACCGCCGGTCGGCGGTTCGTCGGCGGTTCGTCAGTGGATGTTGGTGGACGCGGCGGGCCGCTCCGTCGGGCGGGGCGACTGGCCCGGGACGCGCCCCGGAGGCAGCGCCGCGTCCGCCGTGTTGACCCGGGGAAGCGCGTACGGGTGCTCCTTCGACAGCCAGCGGATCATCTGCTCGCGGACCGCGACGCGCACCGTCCAGATGTCGTCGGCGTCCTTGGCCGTGACCAGGGCCCTCACCTGCATGGTGTTGGGCGTGGTGTCGGTGACGTCGAGACCGCAGGCGCGGCCGTCCCAGGCCGGGCACTGGCGCAGGATGTCGCGCAGCTTCTCGCGCATCGCCTCCACCGGCGCCGCGTGGTCGACGTGCCAGTAGACGATGCCGGTCATCTGCGGGGTGCCGCGCGACCAGTTCTCGAAGGGCTTGGAGGTGAAGTACGACACGGGCATGGTGATCCGGCGCTCGTCCCAGGTCCGCACGGTGAGGAAGGTCAGGGTGATCTCCTCGACCGTGCCCCATTCGCCGTCCACCACGACCGTGTCGCCGATGCGCACCATGTCGCCGAAGGCGATCTGCAGGCCGGCGAACATGTTGCTCAGCGTCGACTGGGCGGCCACACCGGCGACGATGCCGAGGATTCCGGCCGAGGCCAGCAGAGAGGCGCCCGCCGCGCGCATGGCGGGGAACGCCAGCAGCATCGCGGCCGCCGCGACGACGCCGACGACGGCCGAGACCACCCGCATGATCAGCGACACCTGGGTCCGCACCCGCCGGACCCGGGCCGCGTCACGGTGCACGCGCGCGTAGCGCGAGTAGGACGTCTCGACGACGGCCCCCGCGATGCGGATCACCAGCCAGGCCGCCGAACCGATCAGCACCAGGGTGAGGGTCCGGCCGATGCCCACCTTGTGGTGGTCCAGCAGCTGCGCCTCGTCGTAGGACCCTCTGAGCATCGCCGCGCACAGCACCAGCTGATAGGGGATGCGGCCACGGCGCAGCAGGCCCCACAGCGGGGTCTCCGGGTGTCGTCGGTCGGCTTTGGTCAGCAGGCGGTCGGTGGCCCAGCCGATGAGCACGGTCAGCACCACCGAGCCGCCCACCACGATCACGGGGCGGAGCAGGTTCTCCATGCCTTCGAACGTAACCGGGCCGGCGGGGTCCTGAACCTGTTACTTGTGTGAAGAGGCGCACGCGCGGGGCCGTCGGTGCGGGCTGGCACCATGGGCGCATGAACATCATGCTCTTTCACTCGACCTACGGTCCGCGGCCGGCGGTGCGTGCCGCGGCGGACCGGCTGCGTGCCGCCGGGCACGAGGTCTGGACGCCCGACCTCTTCGGGGGGCGCACGTTCGACACGGTCGAGGAGGGCATGGCGTACAACGAGGAGATCGGCAAGGACGAGCTGCTGAAGAGAGCCGTGCTGGCCGCCGCGCCCTACTCGGAGCGCGGGCTGGTGTACGCCGGGTTCTCGCTGGGCGCGTCGATCGCCCAGACCCTCGCCCTCGGCGACGACAAGGCGCGCGGCCTGCTCCTTCTGCACGGCACCTCGGACCTCGCGCCGAACGTCTTGGTGGACGATCTTCCGGTGCAGCTGCACGTCGCCGAGCCGGATCCGTTCGAGACCGACGACTGGCTGAGCGCCTGGTACCTCCAGATGGGCCGGGCCGGCGCCGACGTCGAGGTCTACCGGTACGCGGGCGCCGGGCACCTGTACACCGACCCCGGGCTGCCCGACTACGACGAGGAGGCGGCCGAGGCCACCTGGCGGGTGGCGCTCGGCTTCCTCGAGACCCTGTAGCGGCTGAGTGCCCTAGACGGGGTCGTACGTCCGTTCCACCTTCTGGGTGCCGCTGCGGGTGCGGTAGGAGCGCTGCCAGGAGGAGGTCGCGGTGGCGCTGGTGCGGTCCGACAGTACGTAGTAGTCCATCTGCGCGCGTTCGGCGGTGATGTCCAGGACGCCGTAGCCGTGGCGGTCGGTGTCGACGAAGTGGACGTGCCGGTTCGCGGCCCGGATGACGGGCGAGGCGATCGCGGTGAGCGTGCCCTCGGGGACCTTCACGATGTCGTCGAGGTTGTCGGAGGTCACCGACGTGACCACGAACTCGGTGGCGGCCGACGCCGACAGCGGGTACGTTCCGGCGTCCACCGGCACGTCGTTGGCCCACGCCATGTGGATGTCGCCGGTCAGGAACACCGTGTTGCGGATGGCGTTCGCACGCAGGTGGGCGAGGAGCTCGCGGCGGTCGTCGGTGTAGCCGTCCCACTGGTCGGTGTTGAGGCCGAGGCCGTCCTGCGGCAGGCCGAGCAGCTTGGCGAGCGGCTTGAACAGGTCCGCGGAGAGCGAGCCGATGACGAACGGCGAGATCATCACCGAGTTGCCGACCAGCCGCCAGGTGGTGTCCGACGCCTTCAACCCGGCCTTGAGCCAGTCCAGCTGGGCGCGCCCGGTGATCGTGCGGTCGGGGTCGTCGACCGTGCCGTTGCCGACCTTGACCTGCTGGGAACGGAAGGAACGCAGGTCCAGCAGGGAGAGGTCGGCGAGCTTGCCGAAGCGCAGCCGCCGGTAGGTGGTGCCGGCGATCGCGGGTCGGACCGGCATCCATTCGAAGTAGGCCTGCTTCGCGGCCGCCTGACGGGCCGACCAGGCGCCCTCCGCGCCCTCGGTGTGGTTCTCGGCGCCGCCCGACCAGGTGTCGTTGGCGAACTCGTGGTCGTCCCATATCGCGATGACCGGCGCCTTCACGTGCAGGGCCTGAAGGTCGGGGTCCGTCTTGTACTTGCCTTGCCGCGTGCGGTAGTCGGCGAGCGTGAGGATCTCGTGGGTGGGCGAGGTCTGCCGTACGACGGCGCCCCGGGCCCCGTACTGGCCGGTGCCGTACTCGTAGATGTAGTCGCCGAGATGCAGCCAGGCGTCGAGGTCGCCGCGGGCCGCGAGGTGACGGTACGAGGAGAAGTAGCCGGCCTCCCAGTTGGCGCAGGAGACCACGCCGAAGCGCAGACCCGTGACGGCCGCGTCCGCCGCCGGCGCGGTGCGGGTACGCGCCACCGGGGTCTCGACGCCGCCCGCCGAGAAGCGGAAGTAGTAGTCGGTGGCCGGCTGGAGGCCTCGGATGTCGGCCTTGACGGTGTGGTCGGAGGCCGCGGTGGCGGTGGTCGAGCCCTTGTTGACGATGTTCGTCAGCGCCCTGTCCGTGGCGACGACCCAACTCACCTCGGTGTCCGGGCCGAGTCCGGAGCCCGGCGTCGCCTCGGCGGCGGGCGTCACCCGGGTCCACAGCAGGATGCCGTCGGGCAGCGGGTCGCCGGAGGCGAGGCCGTGCAGGAACGCCGGGGTCTGGGCGGCGGCCCGGGCCGGGAGCGCGGCGGCGAGCGGGCCCGCCAGCACAGCGGTCGCCGCCGCGGCCTTGACGACCGTACGGCGGCGCGGAGAAAGGGAGTCGGAGCGCTGCGACGGGACGCCGGCGCTCGTGGAGGATCTGTATCGACTGGTCACGGGCAATCAGATTACTGACCAGTACGACCGAGAGCGGGCGAACCGGAAAGAAGTTCGCCCGCTCTTCGGCTGCGCGTCGGACGCCGGTCCCCGAGGCCCGTGAAAGCGCGATGCCAGGCGCGAAGTCACGCGCAACGCGGAGCCGGATACCGAGCGGAACGCCACGGACCGGTTCCCCGGTCCGGGGCGTTCCCGTTGCTCAGCCCTTGAGCGCTGCGGCGATCGCGGTCTCGTAGTCGGCGACCGACATGGGGACGTTGCCGTTGGCGGCCTTGATCAGCTTGCCGTCCATCACGAGGGACGGGGTGCCCTCGATGTTGTACTTCTTGCCGTCCGAGTCGAACTTCGCGCTCATGACGAGAGCCCACTTGTCATAGGTGCCGTTCTTCACGGCGCTCTGGAACTTGGCGTTGTTCTTCAGAGCCGAGACCGTGTCCGCCACCTTGATCAGGTACGAGTCGTCCTTGAACTTGTCGTCGCTCTCCTCGGGGTGGTACTTCGTCGAGTACAACGCGGTCTTGTACTCCAGGAAGGCCTCGGGGCTGACGTTCAGCGCCGCGCCGAGAGCGCTCAGCGCGTTCTTCGAGCCCTCGCCGGTCAGCTTGTCGTCGAGGAATGTGGCGCCCACGTACTGGATCTTGTACTTGCCGGCCGCGACGTCCTTGTCGACGGTCTGGCCGACGGTCTGCTCGAACTGGGCGCAGATCGGGCAACGCGGGTCCTCGTACATCGCGAGGGTCTTCTTCGCGTCCGCCTTGCCGATGACGACGGTCGTGCCGTCCTCGCCGCTGGTGTTGGCCGGCTTGACGAGCTTCTGGCTCTTGACGTCGTCCCAGTACGCGGGCTTGTTGGCCTGGACGACCGCGTAGCCTATGCCGCCGGCGGCGGCCAGTACGCCGACGACCGAGAGGCCCACGATGATCTGACGCTTGGTCTTGGCGCGCTTGGCCTCGCGCTCGCGCTCGATGCGCAGCCGCTCCCGGGCCGCCGTCTTCGCCGCAGCGCTGTTCCGCTTGCTCATGGTGATCTCCAAAAAGGACGCGCACACGTCGTACGCGGAAGTTCGTGTGGGGACTGAGGGACTGAGGTGGTGCCCGGCGTGCCCGGTCCGTGCAGACCGCCCGTGCAGACCGCCCGTGCAGATCGCCCGTGCGGACGGGCCGTGCCGGCGTCCGTGCGGACGGGGCGTCTGTGTCAGACCGTGGCGGGCGAGCACGGCGGTCCACGCCGTCCCAGGGAGTGCACGAGGAGCCGGTCACGGGCGGTGGCCGCGCGGCCAGCGGGCCGCGGCAGGCGGCGGGCCGCCGGGGCGCGTCGCACGGTCACGGCGGCCACCGCGACCAGCAGGGGCCGGAAGGTGGTCACGGTGGCCGCCCGCAGCAGCTGGACGAGCGCCCGCTCGCCCCGGCGCAGCCAGGCAGCGGCGATCAGGCCGACGCACACGTGCGCGGCGAGCAGCAGCCAGGCGGCGGCCGGGTAGACATGGGCGAGGTCTGCGCCCAGCCCCGTGGGACCGGGACCGGCCGCGACCTGTGCCAGCGGGGTGCCGACGCGGGTGCCGTCGCCGCACAGCACGTCCCAGCCGATCGAGGCCAGCGGGCCGGCGACCGGGCCGCCGGCCCGGCCGTAACAGACGTGCTGGCCGGTGGTGAAGACGGTGTCGGCCGCCAGCTCCAGCGGGATCAGCCAGGCGGCGATCCGCCCGAAGCCGCACTCGCGGCCGGCGAGGGCGTACGCGAGGGCGAACACGGCGGCCGCGACCGCGGCCACCGTGTTGAGCGGCAGCGGGGCCCGCGACAGCAGCACGTGCGACGCGGTGCTGAGCGTCACGACGAAGGCCGTGAACAGCGCCGCGCGTACGGCTCTGAGGCGGGTCCCGGATATGTCCATAGCGGAGGAGAGTGTGTCACGTACTGCGGTAGGGGACCCCTAAAGAGTCCCTGTGAGACGGCCTACTGTCACAGACCCGGAATCCGGCCGTTGCGGAAGAGGTCGACGAAGATCTGGTGGTCGGCACGCGCGCGTGCGCCGTAGCCGTGCGCGAAGTCGACCAGAAGGGGTGCGAAGCCCTCCTCGTCGGCCGCGATCGCCGCGTCGATGGCCCGCTCGGTGGAGAAGGGGACCAGGGACTCGCCGGAGGTGTCGTCCGCCGCCGCGTGCATGGTGGCGGTGGCCCGGCCCAGGTCGGCGACGACGCCCGCGATCTCCTCCGGGTCGTCGATGTCGCCCCAGTCCAGGTCGACGGCGTACGGCGAGACCTCGGCGACCAGTTGACCGGCGCCGCCGAGCTCGGTCCAGCCCAGCCACGGGTCCGCGTGCTGCTGGAGGGCACGCTGGGAGATCACCGTGCGGTGGCCCTCGTGCCGGAAGTAGTCGCGGATCGCCGGGTCGGTGATGTGCCGGGAGACGGCCGGGGTCTGCGCCTGCTTGATGTAGATCACGACATCGTTCTCCAGGGCGTCGCTGTGGCCCTCCAGGAGGATGTTGTACGACGGCAGACCGGCCGAGCCGATGCCGATGCCGCGGCGGCCGACGACATCCTTGACCCGGTAGGAGTCCGGGCGGGCCAGCGACGTCTCCGGCAGCGTCTCCAGGTAGCCGTCGAAGGCGGCGAGCACCTTGTAGCGGGTGGCCGCGTCCAGCTCGATGGAGCCGCCGCCGGGCGCGAAGCGGCGCTCGAAGTCACGGATCTCGGTCATCGAGTCCAGCAGCCCGAAGCGGGTCAGCGCACGCGCGTCGCGCAGGGCGTCCAGCAGCGGGCCCTGGGCGGTGTCCAGGGTGAACGGCGGCACCTCGTCGCTCTTCGCGCCGGTGGCCAGCGCGTGGATGCGCTCGCGGTACGCGCCCGCGAAGACCTCCACCAGTTCGCTGATCTGGTCGTCGGAGAGCGCCTTCGCGTACCCGATGAGGGCGAGGGAGGCGGAGAGGCGCTTGAGGTCCCAGGTGAAGGGGCCGACGTACGCCTCGTCGAAGTCGTTGACGTTGAAGATCAGCCGGCCGTTGGCGTCCATGTACGTGCCGAAGTTCTCCGCGTGCAGGTCGCCGTGGATCCACACGCGCGAGGTGCGCTCGTCCAGGAACGGACCGCCCCGCTTCTCCGCGTCCAGGTCGTGGTAGAAGAGGCCGGCCGTGCCCCGGTAGAACGCGAAGGCCGAGGCCGCCATCTTCCGGAACTTCACGCGGAACGCGGCCGGGTCGGCGGCCAGGAGCTCGCCGAAGGCGGTGTCGAAGACGGCGAGGATCTGCTCGCCGCGGTGCTCGTCGTCGAGCTGCGGAACCGACATCGCTGGGTGCCTCCTGGTGCATGACGGGTACGACGGCGTCTCTGCCGTCTCCAACGGACGAGGGGATGCGGGAGTGCCCGTTCCCCTCCGGTGAAGGTACGCGGCGCAGCGGTCCGCGTGTCAGTGGTCCGGCATAGACTTCGACGCTGTCCCCCCGACCGCCCGAAACCGGTGGGACGCCAGTCGACCCATGTTTCCCCTGGAGGCCGCAGCCGTGTCAAAGCCGCCGTTCACGCACCTGCACGTCCACACCCAGTACTCGCTGCTGGACGGTGCCGCGCGGCTGAAGGACATGTTCGACGCGTGCAACGAGATGGGCATGACCCACATCGCCATGTCCGACCACGGCAATCTCCACGGGGCCTATGACTTCTTCCACACCGCGAAGAAGGCGGGCGTCACCCCGATCATCGGCATCGAGGCGTACGTCGCCCCCGAGTCGCGGCGCAACAAGCGCAAGATCCAGTGGGGCCAGCCGCACCAGAAGCGCGACGACGTCTCCGGTTCCGGCGGCTACACCCACAAGACCATCTGGGCGGCGAACGCGACGGGCCTGCACAACCTCTTCAAGCTCTCCTCGGACGCGTACGCCGAGGGCTGGCTGCAGAAGTGGCCCCGGATGGACAAGGAGACCATCTCCCAGTGGTCCGAGGGGCTCATCGCCTCCACCGGCTGCCCCTCGGGCGAGCTCCAGACCCGGCTGCGCCTCGGCCAGTTCGACGAGGCCCTGAAGTCGGCCGCCGAGTACCAGGACATCTTCGGCAAGGACCGCTACTTCCTGGAGCTGATGGACCACGGCATCGACATCGAGCACCGGGTCCGCGACGGACTGCTGGAGATCGGCAGAAAGCTCGGCATCCCGCCGCTGGTCACCAACGACTCGCACTACACCTACGCGCACGAGGCGACCGCGCACGACGCGCTGCTGTGCATCCAGACCGGAAAGAACCTCTCCGACCCGGACCGCTTCCGCTTCGACGGCACCGGCTACTACCTGAAGTCCACGGAGGAGATGTACGCCATCGACTCCTCGGACGCCTGGCAGGAGGGCTGCGCCAACACCCTCCTGGTGGCCGAGCAGATCGACACCACCGGCATGTTCGTCGAGAAGAACCTCATGCCGAAGTTCGACATCCCCGACGGCTACACGGAGATCACCTGGTTCAAGGAGGAGGTCCGCCGGGGCATGGAGCGCCGCTTCCCGGGCGGCGTCCCCGACGACCGGCAGAAGCAGGTCGAGTACGAGATGGACGTCATCATCAAGATGGGGTTCCCGGGATACTTCCTCGTCGTCGCGGACTTCATCATGTGGGCGAAGAACCAGGGCATCGCGGTCGGTCCGGGGCGTGGTTCCGCGGCCGGCTCGATCGTCGCCTACGCCATGGGCATCACCGACCTCGACCCGATCCCGCACGGTCTGATCTTCGAGCGCTTCCTCAACCCCGAGCGCATCTCCATGCCCGACGTCGACATCGACTTCGACGAGCGCCGGCGCGTCGAGGTGATCCGGTACGTCACGGAGAAGTACGGATCCGACAAGGTCGCCATGATCGGCACCTACGGCAAGATCAAGGCGAAGAACGCCATCAAGGACTCCGCGCGCGTGCTGGGCTACCCCTACGCGATGGGCGACCGTCTCACCAAGGCCATGCCCGCCGACGTCCTGGGCAAGGGCATCGACCTCAACGGCATCACCGACCCCTCGCACCCGCGGTACAGCGAGGCGGGCGAGATCCGCGCGATGTACGAGAACGAGCCGGACGTCAAGAAGGTCATCGACACCGCCAAGGGCGTCGAGGGCCTGGTCCGGCAGATGGGTGTGCACGCGGCCGGCGTGATCATGTCCAGCGAGCCCATCGTCGACCACGCCCCGATCTGGGTGCGGCACACGGACGGCGTGACCATCACCCAGTGGGACTACCCGCAGTGCGAGTCGCTCGGCCTGCTGAAGATGGACTTCCTCGGCCTGCGCAACCTGACGATCATGGACGACGCCGTCAAGATGGTGAAGTCCAACAAGGGCATCGACCTCGACCTGCTGGCCCTGCCGCTCGACGACCCGAAGACCTTCGAACTGCTCCAGCGCGGTGAGACCCTCGGCGTCTTCCAGTTCGACGGCGGCCCCATGCGCTCGCTGCTGCGTCTGATGAAGCCCGACAACTTCGAGGACATCTCCGCCGTCTCCGCGCTCTACCGTCCGGGCCCGATGGGCATGGACTCGCACACCAACTACGCGCTGCGCAAGAACAAGCTCCAGGAGATCACCCCGATCCACAAGGAGCTGGAGGAGCCCCTAGAAGAGGTCCTGGCCGTCACCTACGGTCTGATCGTCTACCAGGAGCAGGTGCAGAAGGCCGCCCAGATCATCGCCGGGTACTCGCTCGGCGAGGCCGACATCCTCCGCCGTGTGATGGGCAAGAAGAAGCCCGACGAGCTGGCGAAGAACTTCACCATCTTCCAGGCCGGCGCCAAGAAGAACGGCTACAGCGACGAGGCGATCCAGGCCCTGTGGGACGTGCTGGTCCCGTTCGCCGGCTACGCCTTCAACAAGGCGCACTCCGCCGCGTACGGCCTGGTCTCCTACTGGACCGCCTACCTGAAGGCGAACCACCCCGCCGAGTACATGGCCGGCCTGCTCACCTCGGTCAAGGACGACAAGGACAAGTCGGCCGTCTACCTCAACGAGTGCCGGCGCATGGGCATCAAGGTGCTCCCGCCCAACGTCAACGAGTCGGTGCACAACTTCGCCGCCCAGGGCGACGACGTGATCCTCTTCGGCCTCGAGGCCGTCCGTAACGTCGGCACCAACGTGGTGGAGTCGATCATCAGGAGCCGCAAGGCCAAAGGCAAGTACGCCTCCTTCCCCGACTACCTCGACAAGGTCGAGGCCGTTGCCTGCAACAAGCGCACCACGGAGTCGCTGATCAAGGCGGGCGCGTTCGACACCCTGGGGCACACCCGCAAGGGTCTCACCGCGCACTTCGAGCCGATGATCGACAACGTGGTCGCGGTCAAGCGCAAGGAGGCCGAGGGACAGTTCGACCTCTTCGGCGGCATGGGCGAGGAGGAGACCAGCGAACCGGGCTTCGGCCTGGACGTCGTCTTCACCGAGGACGAGTGGGACAAGACCTATCTGCTCGCCCAGGAGCGGGAGATGCTCGGTCTGTACGTCTCCGACCACCCGCTCTTCGGCCTGGAGCACGTGCTGTCCGACAAGGCGGACGCGGGGATCGCCCAGCTCACCGGCGGCGAGCACGCGGACGGCGCGGTGGTCACCATCGGCGGCATCATCTCCGGCCTGCAGCGCAAGATGACCAAGCAGGGCAACGCCTGGGCGATCGCCACCGTGGAGGACCTCGCGGGCTCCATCGAGTGCATGTTCTTCCCCGCGACCTACCAGCTCGTCTCCACCCAACTCGTCGAGGACGCCGTCGTCTTCGTCAAGGGCCGCCTCGACAAGCGCGAGGACGTGCCGCGGCTGGTCGCGATGGAGCTGCAGGTCCCGGACCTGTCGAACGCGGGCACCAACGCGCCCGTGATCCTCACCATCCCGGCGACCCGGGTCACCCCGCCGATGATCAACCGCCTCGGCGAGATCCTGACCCAGCACAAGGGCGACAGCGAGGTCCGCATCCGGCTCCAGGGCCCGACGAAGACGACCGTCCTGCGTCTGGACCGGCACCGGGTCAAGCCCGACCCCGCCCTCTTCGGCGATCTGAAGGTCCTGCTCGGCCCGTCCTGCCTGGCGGGCTGAGCGCGCGGGGGACCCGACGGCGAGGGGCGCATCCGGCACCGGATGCGCCCCTCGTGCATGCCCGGGCCGCGACGGCCCGCCGTGCAGACGTCAGTTGTGTCCGAAGCGCTTCTGCCGGCCCTTGCGGGCGATGTCGGCAGGCGTCGCCTGGGCGATGCGCTGCTCGGTCTGCGACTCCATCGACGACGGCTGCGCCGCCTGCGGGCCACGCTCGGACTGCGGCTGCTTACGGTCCTGCTTCTTGTTCTTGGCCATGGTGATCTGCCTCCTGTGGGTGATCTAGGGGCCAGGGCCGGGACCAGATTCACATAGGCTGACGCACGACGCATTTCGGATAATTACCGTCTGTGACAGGGTTCGTCGGAGCGTGGCGCCTCCAAACGCCACGCCGAAGATCGAGTTCCAGCCGTTAACCTCCGCGCGGTCGGGCAGACTCGAAGGAAGCCCGAAGCAAACCTCCCGGAAAGAGGGTGAGTCGTGTGGACCGCTGCATCGTCCTGGTGGACGCCGGGTATCTGCTGGGGGCGGCCGCGAGTCTCCTCGCCGGAGAACCCTCGCGATCCCGTATCACCGTCGACCACGCCGCGCTCGTCCAGGGACTGCGCGAACAGGCCGAGTCCGAGACCGAGCGTCCGCTGCTGCGCATCTACTGGTTCGACGGCGCCCCGGACCGCGTCCCCCAGCCGGAGCACCGCAGACTGCGCGTGATGCCCCGGGTGACGGTCCGGCTGGGCGCCCTGACCCGCAGCGACGGGCGGTGGGCGCAGAAGGGCGTCGACGCCGCCATGCACGCCGAGCTGACCGAGCTGGCCCGCAACCGCGCCTGCTCCGACGTCGTCCTCGTCACCGGCGACGGCGACCTGCTGCCGGGGATGATGGCCGCCAAGGAGCACGGCGTCGCCGTCCACCTCTGGGCCGTCCAGGCCGCCGACGGCGACTACAACCAGTCCGAGGACCTGGTAGCCGAGGCCGACGAGCGGCGCGTCCTGGACCGCATCTGGATCACGAAGGCGGTCCGCGCGAAGGAGCTCGGCGGGGTCTGCGCGCCGCCGCCCGCGCCGCGCCCCGAGATCGCCGCGATCCTCTCCGCCCCGCTGCCGGACTCCGGGCTCGCCCCCACCGTCGAGCGGCCCCCGGAGGAGGCCGAGCACCCCTCGGTGACCGCCGGCTCCGACAGCGGCACACAGGACCGCGGACCCGCCCCCAAGGGCGTCCCCACCCCCAAGGACCTCGCCGCCCTACGGGCGCCCGGGGCGCCCGCCGCCCAGCATCCGGCCACCGCGACCCTGCGCTGGTCCTCCGACAAGGGCTGGGTGGACCGCCCCGGCTCCGCCCCCGAGCCCGCAGAGGTCGCCTCGATGCCGACGCTCGCGCAGGTCACCACCGCCGAACAGCGGTGGGCCGACCGCGAGGAGGACATCACCACCGTCGGCGGCGACCCCTACGAGGTGGGACAGGTGTTCGCCCGCCGCTGGATGGGGCGCCTCGGCGACCAGAGCCACCTGCAGAAGCTGTCGGGCATGTACCCGCGTATCCCGCACCGCATCGACGGCGAGCTGCTGAGGTACGCGGCCCGCTTCGGGCTGCTCGCCCACAAGGACGACCAGATCGACGAGCACGACCGGTACGCCATCCGGGCGGGTTTCTGGCGCGAGATCGACGTGCGCACGGCCGCCGGGCACGCTCCGGCGGCGGACTGAGCGGGCCGCCCGCGACGCCCCGACCGCGAGCTGCGGCCCGCGACCCCGTACTCTCGTCCCTTGTGAGTACGCGCGCGGCACCGCCCCTTCGGCACGGGAACGAGGTCGTGTGTGCCGTGCGCGGTCTGACCAAGACCTATCCGGCGGTCCGCGCCCGGCGCGGCACCCCCGCGACAACCGAGGTCCGGGCCACCGACGACGTACGGCTGGACATCCGGCGCGGTGAGATCTTCGGGCTGCTCGGACCCAACGGCGCCGGCAAGACCACCCTCGTCCGGCAGATGACCGGGCTGATGCGTCCTGACGCGGGCAGCGTGGAGATCCTCGGTCACGACATCGTGCGCCACCCCGAGCGGGCCGCCCGCATCCTCGCCTACCTCGGCCAGGAGTCCACCGCCCTCGACGACCTCACCGTCTCCCTCGCCGCCGAGACCACCGCGCGACTGCGCGGCCTCGACGTGCACACGGCACGCCGGGAGCGGGACGCCGTCCTCGACGAACTGGGCCTCACCCCGCTCGCCGGACGGCCCCTGCGCAAGCTGTCCGGCGGTCAGCGCCGGCTGGCCTGCTTCGCCGCCGTCCTGGTGGGGGAGCGGCCGTTGCTGGTGCTGGACGAGCCGACCACCGGCATGGACCCGGTGGCCCGGCGGGCGGTGTGGGCCGCCGTCGACCGCCGGCGGGCCGAGCGCGGCACGACCGTGCTGCTCGTCACCCACAACGTCATCGAGGCGGAGACCGTGCTCGACCGGGTCGCCGTCCTCGACCAGGGCCGGGTCATCGCCTGCGACACCCCCGCCGGCCTCAAGCAGCAGGTCGCCGACGAGGTGCGGGTCGAGCTGGTGTGGCGGGATCGGGCCCCGATGGACGTCCCCGAGGTCGCCGCGCTGCGCGAGCGGGCCCTGGAGTCGGGGCGCCGCTGGACGCTGCGGCTGGCCCCCGACGAGGCCCGCGCGGTCGTCGCCACCGTCACCGGCGGGGCCGCTTTCGCCGCGCTGGACGACTTCACCCTCGCCACGCCGAGCCTGGAGGACGTCTACCTGGCGCTCGGCGGGGCGGCACGGCAGGGGCTGGTGAGGGCGTGAGCGCGAGGTGGACGGCGAGCGCCCCTGGCGGCGGACTGAGCGGGCGGGCCGCCGGACCCGTATGGGACGGTATGAGAGCCGTAGGGAAGAGGAGCAGCGCCACGTGAGTGTCGTACCCGCCGAGGTTCTGCCGGGCGGCGCCCGGGCCGTCACCGAGACGCCCCGCGCCGCGGCCGCCGAACTCGCGCCGCGCGCCCGGCTGTGGCCGTCGCTCGTGGCCGTGTACCGGGCCCAGCTGTCCCGGGCACGGGTGGCGCGCATCCCGCTGCTGTTCGTGGCGACCTTCCAGTCGGTCGGCATCCTGATCATGATGCGCGGCGTGGTGGACGGCGGAAGCGAGGCGGAGGCCGTCGTGGCGGGCTCCGCGGTGCTCGTCGTGGCCTTCGTCGCGCTGAACCTGCTCGCGCAGTACTTCGGGCAGCTGCGGGCGAGCGGGGGGCTGGACCACTACGCGACCCTGCCCGTGCCGCCGGCCGCGGTCGTGCTCGGCGCGGCCGGGGCCTACGCCTCGTTCACCGTGCCGGGGACGCTGGTGACCGCGGTCTTCGGCTGTGTGCTGTTCGGTCTGCCGCTGACCCATCTGTGGGTGCTGGCGGCCGTCATCCCCCTGGCGGGCGCCGCGCTGTCCGGTCTCGGCGCGGCCTGCGGGCTGCTCGCGCCGCGGCCGGAGCTGGCCACCGTGCTGGGGCAGCTGGGCATGTCGGCGGCGCTCCTGCTGGGCGTGCTGCCCCCGGACCGGATGCCGGAGGCGGTGCGTCTCGCCCGCGACCTGCTCCCGTCCACGTACGGCGTCGAGGCCTTCGCGCGGACCTTCGGGCCGCACCCCGACTGGGCGTTCGTGCTCGGTGACCTCGCCGTCTGCGCGGGCGTGGGCGTGGTCTCGCTCGCCGTCGCCACCTGGGCGTACCGCCGGGCCGCCGTCCGGTGACGCGCCGCACGGGCGGGCCTGGCACGATGTCAGTGTGACCGCACCGCTGACTCCGCCTCCGCCGCCGCACGAACCGTCGTCGCACGAGACCTGGCCGCCCTCGCCCGGAGGGTACGCGGGAGTGGCCACCGCGCCCCACGACGGCGCGTACGGACAGGACGGGCCCGGGATGAAGACCGAACTGCGGGAAGCCGCCGTGATCACGGCGGGGGTCGCCCTCCTCGGAGTCCTGCTGGGACTGCTGTGGGTGTGGCTGGCGCCGAAGGTGCCGCTCGTCGGCGAGCTGTCGGACGGCAGCTGGGTCGTCTACTTCAAGGACACCGAGGGGGAGCAGGCGATCGGGGTGGACGGCACGTTCACCCTGCTGGCCCTGGCGTGCGGCGCCGTGAGCGCGGCGGCGGTCTTCCTGTGGCGGCGGCGCGGGGGAGTGCCGCTGGTGGTGGCGCTCGGCGTGGGCGGTCTTCTCGGATCGCTGCTGGCCTGGCGGCTGGGGGTGTGGCTCGGGCCCGACTCCGACGTGATCGCCCATGCGCAGGCCGCCGGCAAGGGTGTCACGTTCTCGGCGCCGTTGAAGCTGGGGGCGAAGGGGGCGCTGCTGGCGTGGTCGCTGGCGGCGATGCTGGTGCATCTGGGGCTCACGGCCCTGTTCGGGCCTCGGGATCCCGAGCCGTTCCCGCCGTACGGGGCGCCTACGGCGTAGGGGCGGTGCCGCTGCGGGGTGCTGTGGGGGCGGTTCTCGCCCCCGCCGCCCCTTCCCTTCCCTTCCCGTCCCGTCCTCAGGGGTGCTGCCCCTGTGCTCACCCCGCCAGGGGGCTCTGCCCCCTGGACCCCCGATCGGCCTGGACGGCCTCGTCCTCAAACGCCGGACGGGCTGGATGGCCGGGCGGCCTTGAGAGGCGTGGGGGCTGGATGGCCGGTCAGGGGCGGGCGATGGGGGCCAGTAGGGCGGCGGTCTGGGTGGTGAGGTCTGTGGGGGACAGTTCGATCTCCAGGCCCCGGCGGCCCGCCGAGATGCAGATCGTGGCGTGCTTCGTCGCCGAGTCGTCCAGGACCGTGCGGAGCTTCCTGCGCTGGCCCAGCGGGGAGATGCCGCCGCGGACGTAGCCCGTGGTGCGTTCGGCGAGGACCGGGTCGGCCATCGCCGCCCGCTTGCCGCCCACCGCCGAGGCCAGGGCCTTCAGGTCGAGGGAGCCCGCGACGGGGACGACCGCCACGGTGAGGGCTCCGTCCACGTCCGCGACCAGGGTCTTGAAGACGCGGTCGGGGGAGACGCCCATCGCCTCGGCCGCCTCCTCGCCGTAGGAGGGGTGGCTCGGGTCGTGGTCGTAGGCGTGGACCGTGTAGTCCACGCCCGCCGCCGTCAGGGCCACCGTCGCGGGCGTGCCGCCGGACTGCTGCTGCTTCTTCGGCTTCTTCGCCATGGGGCCTTCAGTTGAGACTGGTCGGGGCGCGGGTCAGGTCCGCCGCGGGCAGTGAGGGCAGGCTGCGGATGATCGCCGTCTCGGCGCGCAGCACGGTCAGCTCGTCCCGCAGACGTGAGGCCGTGTCGGGGGCCTGCAGCAGGCGCTGCTTGCTCGGGACGTCCAGCATCATCGCCGCCGCCACCAGGTACGACACCACCGAGGGGTCGTCCGGCAGGTCCGCGCCGGTGGCCAGCGAGCGCTCGCGGGCCCCCGCCAGCCGCTTCTGGTACTGGCGGAAGGCGCGCAGCACGCCCTCGGCGAGGGCGCCCGCTTCGTCGCCCGGTTCCTCCGGCAGCTCTTCGAGCTCCGCCGTCAGGAAGGGGCCCGAAGCGTCCACCGACAGCAGCTTGACGCGGGTGGTGCCCGTCGCCAGCACCTCGAAGGTGCCGTCGGCGCGCTCCCGGATCGTCGCCGCGTCGGCCACGCAGCCCACGCCGTGGAACGTCCTCGCGGGGTCGTCGCCGAACCCGGCGGCCGGGCCGCGCTCGGTCACCGCGGTGCGGTCGGGGAGCCCCCGGGCGCTGGGCGCCACCTCGTGGCCGTCACGGATGGCCACGACGGCGAACCGGCGCGATTCTTCCTCGGGGGTCTTCAGAAGATCGCGCATCATGGCGCGATAGCGCTCCTCGAAGACGTTGAGCGGGAGCACGAGTCCCGGGAACAACACCGAGTTCAGCGGGAAGAGCGGCAGACGGACGGTGGTCACGACGCAGAAGCCTAATGGTCCAGCGACCGGGCTCGTCCGCCGTGCCCGTCACCCGGCTGCCACGGGGGGCGTTCGGACGGCCCCGAGCGGACCTCCTCGCGCACGGCCAGGAAGTGGCCGAGCGGGTCGTCCGACAGCCGTCCCCAGGGGAAGGAGGTGGCGTACGGGCCGATCAGCCGCAGCTGGGCGAGTGCGTCGGCGCGGCGGTCCAGGCGGACCAGGACGTACGTCAGCACGTTGCGGATCTCGGCGGGCCACGGGTCGGCGGCCGGGAAGCGCGCGGAGAGCGCGACGGCGCGGTCGGCGGCCGCGTCCAGCCGCTCGCGCGGCACCTCGGGGCCGCAGCCGTCGGTGAGATAGGCGAAGGCCGCGCGGGCCGGCAGCGCCTGGACGAGGGAGCCGGCCGGCGCGTCCTGCGCGGCCCGGTCGGCGAAGTCGAAGCACTCGCGGTGGGAGCCGTGCCAGGACTCGGCCAGATAGCGCTTGGCGGCGACATGGCAGCCGTAGTGGTGCGGGGCTCGGCGCACCGCGGCCGCCCACAGTTCGCCGAAGTACTTGTGCCCGGCCCGGGAGCCTCGGGCGTGGTCCAGGGCTATCCGCCACGGCACCGGGTCGCGGACGTCGCTCTGCGCGGCGGCGGTGATCAGCGGGCTCACCTCGCGCAGCAGCTCGGCCCGGGCCGGCGACTGCCAGGCCCGCGCCACGGCGAGCTGGGCGGCGACGAGCAGGACGTCGGGGTCGCGTGGGGCGGCGGCGCGCCAGTCCTCGAACCACTCCGGGCGGGAGCGGGCGAAGGCCGCGAGCCGGGTCGCGTACCGGTCGCGGTACTCCCACTCGGCCCGTTCCCGGGTGTGGGCCAGCAGTTCGGCGGCGGGCGCGTAGGCGCCGAGGGCGGCGGCGACCAGCGCGGGCCCGAGCCGGTCGTCGGGCACGTCGAGGAGCACCTCGTCGTCGGTGGGGAGCCCGGCGGCGCTGTGGGGGGCGGCGTTCCGTGCCTGCCGGGTGCTCCGGGGGGCGCGGATGAAGGGGGGCAGCAGAGCCATGGTGCCGACCATTGAAAAGCCGCGGCTTCAGATTCCGCCAGAGGGATCGCGCAACCTGTGGAAAGTTGTACGCCCCCAGGTCAAGGGATGGTAAAGGTGAGCGTTCAACAACTTTTTCCGTTGCGCACCCCTGCGGACCCGCTGTCCCTCAGCCCCGGCGCAGCAGTCTCGTCGCCCCCGCCGCCACCGCCGTCGCCAGGACCCAGCCGAGCAGGACCAGCGCCGACGACAGCCACTGCCAGCCGCCGCTCAGCTGCCACTGGCCGACCTGCCCGAGGTCGATGACCGGCAGCAGCAGGTCGAGGGCGAACAGCGCCGGGTTCCAGGGCGGGTGTCCCTGCCGGTCGACGGGCGGGTGCGCCGCGTGTGCGAACGCCAGCGAGCTCGCCGCCCACAACACCGCCATCCACACCGCCGCGCGGCCCGGACGGTACCCGTAGGCGACCGTCCAGTCCTGCGCGTAGCCCCAGAGCTTCGCGGCCGGCGGCAGGGTCTCGCGACGACGGCGCTGCTTGGCCAGCAGGACCTCGCGCGCGTCCTCGTCCTCCCCGCCGCTGCGCAGCACGGCCGCCAGCCGCTCGTACGGCTCCGGGGCGTACTCGGCCGTCGCCGCGGCCACCCAGCGCAACCGCTCGGTCAGCGGGAACGGCCCCTGCGGCACCAGGTTCTCGTAGGCGAAGCCGCCCATGTGCAGCGCGCCCGGAGCCGGCCACGCGCTCGCGCGGTCCACCAGGTTGATCACCCGCGCGCCGGACAGGACCACCTTGCCGCGCAGCGGCTGCTCGCCCAGGAAGCGCAGCTCGGGAGTCTGCACCCGGCGCAGAGACAGCTCCTGGTCGTCCGTGAGGACGAACCGGGCCCGCTCCAGATCCACCGCGTCCCCGAACCGGCCGTCGTCCAGGCGTATCCCGCCCCGGCACTCGAAACGCTGGATCCGCGTGCCGCGGGCCGGGGTGACGCCGCTCAGCGCGTGTCCGCCGACCCCCGCCGGGGTCAGGTACAGCGAACGCTCCACGGTCAGCTGGGGCGCGTTCAGCGCGAGCCGCGTGTACGGGTTGACCAGCCGCGCCCCGCGCAGGCTCAGCGACACGCCGATCTTGGCGCTGCGCAGGCTCAGCTCGCCGTGCGACTCGAGCAGTTCGGCCTGGAGGTCCTGGCCGACCGTCATGCCGTCGGCGGCGATCGAGCGGCCGGTGCGGTCCCGGTGGACGATCGCCTGGTTCAGCATCAGGTCCGTGCCGATGTGCGCGTCGGTGAGCCGCACGCCGTTGTGGAAGCGGCAGCGCGGGAGGTGAAGATCGCCCTCGGTGTGCACCCGCGCCGCCTCCAGGCGCGGCACCGAGCAGTCCACCAGCCGCATGGTCGTGAACCGCGCCTCCGGCAGCAGCACGTCCTGCTCGAAGCGGCAGCGCTTCATCTCCACGTAGGGCACCACCGTGCCGCCCGCGAGGTCCAGCGAGCCGCTGATCTGCACGCCGGCCAGCTTCATCGAGGCGACCCGGCCGGACAGCGCCGGCGGCCCGTCCAGCAGCAGCCAGGCGACCGTCCGGGCCCGCACGGTCCTCGCCCCGCCCCACGGACGGCCCCCGTGCGGATCGTCGTCGACCGGGTCCCCGCTGCTCAGGTCGTACACGCTGCCGTTGCGGAAGGCCTGCCACATGCCCGCCTCGGCCGCGGTCAGGTCGTCCGGCAGGTCACCGGCGCCGTCGGTCACCGCTGTCACCCGTCCCCCCTCCGTGACTCATGGGTATCGCCCCGCTGGTTCTGCCCGCCGGGTGACCGCCCGAACACCCCTCGTGAAGGCGATCTTCCGATTCCGGCCACGGTCTGTATCAGCCATTGATACGCGCGGACGACGCCCGATCCCGGTCTGAGAGAATTGGCGACGTGATCTCCCGAATCGATCTGCGCGGCGACGCCCTTCCCGAGGGACCCGCCCTGCGCGACCTGCTGCCCCGAGCCGACTTCGACGTCTCGGCCGCCCTCGAGAAGGTGCGTCCGATCTGCGAGGCCGTGCATCATCGGGGCGACGCGGCGCTGATCGACTTCGCCGAGCGGTTCGACGGGGTCCGGCTGGAATCCGTCCGGGTCCCGGCCGGGGCCCTCGCCGACGCGCTGGGCGGGCTCGACCCCGCCGTGCGGGCGGCCCTGGAGGAGTCCATCCGCCGCGCCCGTCTCGTCCACCGTGAGCAGCGCCGTGCGACCCGCACGACCCAGGTCGTGCCCGGCGGCGCCGTGACCGAGAAGTGGGTGCCCGTCGACCGGGTCGGTCTGTACGCGCCCGGCGGCCGCTCCGTCTACCCGTCCTCCGTGGTGATGAACGTGGTGCCCGCACAGGAGGCGGGCGTCGAGTCCATCGCCCTGGCGTCACCCGCACAGGCCGAGTTCGGGGGGCTGCCGCACCCGACGATCCTCGCCGCGTGCGCCCTGCTCGGCGTCGACGAGGTGTACGCGGCCGGCGGCGCGACCGCCGTCGCGATGTTCGCGTACGGCACCGAGTCCTGCGCGCCCGCGAACATGGTCACCGGCCCCGGCAACATCTGGGTCGCCGCCGCCAAGCGCTACTTCGCCGGCAAGATCGGCATCGACGCCGAGGCGGGACCGACCGAGATCGCCGTCCTCGCCGACGCCACGGCCGATCCCGTGCACGTCGCCGCCGACCTGATCAGCCAGGCCGAACACGACCCGCTGGCCGCCGCTGTCCTGGTCACCGACTCCGTCGAGCTGGCGGACGCGGTCGCCAAGGAGCTGGCGCCGCAGGTCGCGGCCACCAAGCACGTCGAGGACCGGATCGTCCCGGCGCTCTCCGGCCGGCAGTCGGCGATCGTGCTGGTCGACGGAGTCGACGAGGGCCTGCGGGTGGTCGACGCCTACGGCGCGGAGCACCTGGAGATCCAGACGGCGGACGCCGCCGCCGTGGCCGACCGGGTGAGGAACGCGGGCGCGATCTTCGTCGGGCCCTGGGCGCCGGTCTCGCTCGGCGACTACGCGGCCGGCTCCAACCACGTGCTCCCGACGGGTGGCTGCGCCTGCCACTCCTCGGGGCTGTCCGTGCAGTCCTTCCTCCGCGGCATCCACATCGTCGACTACACGCGCGACGCGCTCGCCGAGGTCGCGCACCACGTGGTGACGCTGGCGGAGGCGGAGGACCTGCCGGCCCACGGGGCGGCCATCAAGGCGCGGTTCGCATGGAAGGTGCCGACGACCCAGTGAGCTTCGGAATCGACGATCTCCCCGTACGGGACGAGCTGCGCGGCAAGTCCCCCTACGGCGCGCCCCAGCTGGACGTGCCCGTACGGCTGAACACGAACGAGAACCCCTACCCGCTGCCCGAGCCGCTGGTCGAGCGGATCGCCGAGCGGGTGCGCGACGCGGCCCGCCACCTCAACCGGTACCCCGACCGCGACGCCGTGGAGCTGCGGACGCAGCTGGCGAGGTACCTCACCGACACGGCGGGGCACGAGGTCGCCCCGGCCAACGTGTGGGCCGCCAACGGCTCCAACGAGGTCCTCCAGCAGCTGCTGCAGACCTTCGGCGGACCCGGCCGCACGGCGATCGGCTTCGAGCCGTCGTACTCGATGCACGGGCTCATCGCCCGCGGCACCGGGACCGGGTGGATCTCCGGGCCGCGAGGCGCCGACTTCACCGTCGACGTCGCGGCCGCGGAGAAGGCCATCGCCGAGCACCGCCCTGACGTCGTCTTCGTGACCACCCCCAACAACCCCACCGGCACCGCCGTCCCGGCCGAGACGGTCCTCGCGCTGTACGAGGCCGCCCAGGCCGCGAAGCCGTCGATCGTCGTGGTCGACGAGGCGTACATCGAGTTCAGCCACGGCGACTCGCTGCTGCCGCTGATCGAGGGCCGGCCGCACCTCGTCGTGTCGCGCACGATGTCGAAGGCCTTCGGCGCGGCGGGACTGCGCCTCGGGTACCTCGCCGCGCACCCGGCGGTGGTGGACGCCGTCCAGCTGGTCCGGCTGCCCTACCACCTGTCGGCCGTCACCCAGGCGACCGCGCTGGCCGCCCTGGAACACACCGGCACCCTGCTGAAGTACGTCGAGCAGCTGAAGTCGGAGCGGGACCGCCTGGTGGGCGAACTGCTCGCGGCCGGCTACGAGGTCACGCCGTCCGACGCCAACTTCGTGCAGTTCGGGCGGTTCGACGACGCCCACGCGGTGTGGCGGCAGATCCTCGACCGGGGCGTCCTGGTCCGGGACAACGGCGTGCCCGGCTGGCTGCGGGTCACCGCCGGAACCCCCGAAGAGAACGACGCGTTCCTCGACGCGGTCCGTGAACTGAAGAAGGAGACGAACGCATGACTCGCGCAGGCCGCGTCGGAAGAATCGAGCGCACCACGAAGGAGACCTCGGTCCTCGTCGAGGTCGACCTCGACGGCACCGGCAAGGTCGACGTGTCGACCGGCGTCGGCTTCTACGACCACATGCTCGACCAGCTCGGCCGGCACGGGCTGTTCGACCTGACCGTGAAGACCGACGGCGACCTGCACATCGACTCGCACCACACCATCGAGGACACCGCCCTCGCGCTGGGCGCCGCCTTCAAGCAGGCCCTCGGCGACAAGGTGGGGATCTACCGCTTCGGCAACTGCACGGTCCCGCTGGACGAGTCCCTCGCCCAGGTCACCGTCGACCTGTCCGGCCGCCCCTACCTCGTGCACACCGAGCCCGAGAACATGGCGCCGATGATCGGCGAGTACGACACGACGATGACCCGGCACATCCTGGAGTCCTTCGTCGCGCAGGCGCAGATCGCGCTGCACGTGCACGTGCCCTACGGGCGCAACGCGCACCACATCGTGGAGTGCCAGTTCAAGGCGCTCGCCCGGGCCCTGCGCTACGCCTGTGAGCACGACCCGCGCGCGGCCGGCATCCTCCCCTCCACGAAGGGCGCGCTGTAAAGCCATGACCGGACTGTCGACCATCCTGATCGTCGTCGGCCTCTTCCTGGCCGGCGGCATCTACTCCTTCGTGAAGCAGCAGATGCCCCGGAGCCTGATCGTGCTGCTCTCGATAGGGGCCGCGATGTGCCTCGTCGCCGGTGTGATGCGGCTGGAGGTGTGGAATTGAGCAGCGCGAACGGCGCGAAGAAGGTCGTGGTCTTCGACTACGGCTTCGGCAACGTCCGCTCCGCCGAGCGCGCCCTCGCGCGCACCGGCGCGGACGTCGAGATCACCCGTGACTTCGACACCGCGATGAACGCCGACGGACTGCTGGTGCCGGGCGTCGGCGCCTTCGCCGCCTGCATGCGCGGCCTGAAGGAGGCCCGGGGCGACTGGATCATCGGCCGCCGGCTGTCCGGCGGCCGGCCGGTGATGGGCATCTGCGTCGGCATGCAGATCCTGTTCGAGCGCGGCATCGAGCACGGCGTGGAGAGCGCGGGCCTCGACGAGTGGCCCGGCGCGGTCGAGCCGCTGCAGGCCGACGTCGTGCCGCACATGGGCTGGAACACCGTGGACGCCCCGGCCGACTCCCAGCTGTTCGCCGGCCTCGACGCGGACGCCCGCTTCTACTTCGTGCACTCCTACGCCGTCCACGACTGGTCCCTGGAGGTGCTCAACCCCGCGATGCGCGCCCCCCGGGTGACCTGGGCGACGCACGGCGAGCGCTTCGTGGCCGCGGTCGAGAACGGCGCCCTGTGGGCCACGCAGTTCCACCCCGAGAAGTCCGGCGACGCCGGAGCCCAGCTCCTCACCAACTGGATCGGAACACTGTGAGCAAGCTCGAACTCCTCCCCGCCGTCGACGTCCGCGACGGCCAGGCCGTCCGTCTCGTGCACGGCGAGTCCGGGACCGAGACCTCCTACGGCTCCCCGCTCGACGCGGCCCTCGCCTGGCAGCGGTCGGGCGCCGAGTGGCTGCACCTGGTCGACCTGGACGCCGCGTTCGGCACCGGCGACAACCGCGCGCTGATCGCCGAGGTCGCGAAGGCGATGGACATCAAGGTGGAGCTCTCCGGCGGCATCCGCGACGACGACACCCTCGCCGCCGCCCTGGCCACCGGCTGCACGCGGGTGAACCTGGGCACGGCCGCCCTGGAGACGCCCGAGTGGGTCGCCAAGGTCATCGCCGAGCACGGCGACAGGATCGCGGTCGGCCTGGACGTCCGCGGCACGACCCTGCGCGGCCGCGGCTGGACCCGCGACGGCGGCGACCTCTACGAGACGCTGGCGCGCCTCGACCGGGAGGGCTGCGCGCGGTACGTGGTCACCGACATCGCCAAGGACGGCACCCTGCAGGGCCCCAACCTCGAGCTGCTGAAGAACGTCTGCGCCGTCACCGACCGGCCCGTCGTCGCCTCCGGTGGCGTGTCGTCGCTGGACGACCTCCGCGCCATCGCCGAGCTCGTCCCGCTCGGCGTCGAGGGCTCGATCGTCGGCAAGGCGCTGTACGCGAAGGCGTTCACGCTGGAAGAGGCCCTGGAAGCGGTGGCCCGGTGAGCGAGGTGCGCCGGATCGGGTCCGGCGGACCGTGGGAGGAGGCCTTCGGCTACTCCCGCGCGGTGCAGCTGCCGGGCGGGCTGGTGCTCGTCTCCGGCTGCACCTCCGTGGTGGACGGTGAGATCGCCGCCGGGGGGCCGTACGAGCAGACGGTGAACGCCTTCAACGTGGCCTTCGCCGCCCTGGAGAAGCTCGGGCTCGGCCGCGAAGACGTCGTGCGCACGCGCATGTACCTCACCCACGCGCGGGACGTCGACGACATCGGGCGCGCCCACAAGGAGTTGTTCGACGCCGTCCGGCCCGCCGCGTCCATGGTCATCGTGTCCGGCTTCGTGGACCCGAGTCTGGTCGTCGAGGTCGAGGTCGAGGCGTTCCGCTCCGGCGACGGCGACGGCCACGGCGATGGCGATGGCGACGGCGACGGCGACGAGGAGGTGCCCGCGTCATGACGCTGGCCGTACGAGTCATCCCCTGCCTGGACGTGGACGCCGGCCGGGTGGTCAAGGGCGTCAACTTCCAGAACCTGCGGGACGCGGGCGACCCCGTCGAGATGGCCAAGGTGTACGACGCCGAGGGCGCCGACGAGCTGACGTTCCTGGACATCACCGCGTCCTCCGGCAACCGAGAGACTACGTACGACGTGGTGCGCCGCACCGCCGAGCAGGTGTTCATCCCGCTGACCGTGGGCGGCGGGGTGCGCACCCCGGAGGACGTCGACAAGCTGCTGCGGGCAGGCGCCGACAAGGTGGGCGTCAACACGGCCGCGATCGCCCGCCCGGAGCTGATCCGGGAGATCGCCGAGCGGTTCGGTCGGCAGGTGCTGGTCCTGTCGGTGGACGCCCGGCGCACGGAGTCGGGCTCCTTCGAGGTGACGACCCACGGCGGCCGCCGAGGCACCGGCATCGACGCCGTCGAGTGGGCGCACCGGGCGGCGGAGCTGGGCGCGGGCGAGATCCTGCTGAACTCGATGGACGCGGACGGCACGAAGGACGGCTACGACCTGGAGATGATCGCCGCGGTGCGCAAGCACGTGACGGTCCCGGTGATCGCCTCCGGCGGCGCCGGCCGGCTCACGCACTTCCCGCCGGCCGTCGAGGCGGGCGCGGACGCGGTGCTGGCGGCGTCGGTCTTCCACTTCGGCGACCTGCGGATCGGCGAGGTCAAGCAGACCCTGCGCGAGGCGGGCCACCCGGTGCGGTGACACCGGCGGACCCGCGCCGGGACGCGCGGCGCTCCTGACCTGGTAAGCCCCGGCCACCTGGCGGCCGGGGCTCACTCGTCCCGAGAAAAGAAAGATAAGTTGCGCAAAATATATTGCGCAACTATTCCTTCCTGTCTACCGTGGGGGACATGACAGGCAGGGAACGCAATCGCCGGATCACGGACCTGGGCACGCTGAAGGCGCTCGCCCACCCGTTGCGGATGCAGCTGTACCGCGGGCTGACCGTCGCCCGTGTCGCCACCGCCTCCCACCTCGCCGACCAGGTGGGCGAGGCCGTCTCGCTCGTCAGCTACCACCTGCGCAAGCTCGCCGAGCACGGGCTGATCGAGGAGGCCGAGCCGCAGAGCGCGGACGGCCGCGAGCGCTGGTGGCGGCTCTCCTCCGACGGCGTGAGCATCCGCGACGAGGACTTCCGCGACGCCCCGGAGAAGGCGGCCGCGCACACCGCGGCCAGCAGGCTCTTCGCCGAGGACCGCATGGACATGTACCGGCGCTGGCTCGACGAGCGGACCCACTGGGGCGCCGAGTGGAACCGCAGCGCCGAGTCCTCCGAGTCCATCCTGCGTCTCACCGCGGACGAACTGGCCGAGCTCAACGCCGAGATGCTCGCGCTCCTGCGCAGGTACGAAGAGCGGGGCAGGGCCGCGGACGCCGCCGAGGGCGCCGACGTTTCCCCCGGCCGCGAGAACGTCTCCGTGCACACGTACTCGTTCCCGTTCCGTGCCTGATCCGGCGCCCGGACCCGCCTCCCCGTCCGTCGCCGGACCCGGACCCGGCGCCGCGTCCGCCGCCGTACCCGAATCCGTGTCCGCTCCCGTGGGAGAGAGGCTGCCGGTGACCACCGCCACGCACGAGACCGTCCAGCGCACCGCCCCCGAACTCCCCGCCCACCGCGACCCCAACGTGCTGCGCTGGCTCACCGCCTACACCGCTTCCATGGTCGGCGACAGCGTCTACTACATCGCCCTGTCGTGGACCGCCGTGCAGACCGGCACCGCCGCACAGGCCGGGCTGGTGATGACGGCGAGCGCCGTGCCGCGGGCCCTGCTGATGCTGGGCGGGGGAGTGATCGCCGACCGGCTGGGTCCGCGCGGGGTCGTCATCGGCAGCGACGCCGTGCGCTGTGCGGCCGTCCTCGCGGTGGCCGCGCTGCTGTACGCGACGACTCCCGGACTGTGGCCGCTCACCCTGCTCGCCCTGGTCTTCGGCGCCGTCGACGCCGTCTTCATGCCGGCCGTGGGCGCGCTTCCCGCGCGCGTGACGAGCCGCGGGCAGCTCGCACGCGTCCAGGGCATGCGCGGCCTCGCCATCCGGTTCGCGAGCGTCGTCGGCGGGCCGCTCGGCGGTCTCGGCGTGGCGGTCGGCGGCGCGGCCGCCGCGTTCTCCCTGGCCGGGCTGCTGATAGCGGTCTCGGTGCCGCTGCTGTGCTCCGTGCGCGTCCGCGAGCTGCCCGCCGACGACCGGGCGGCCGCCGGCGGCACCGCCCGGAGCGACCTGCGGGCCGGCCTGCGGTACGTACGCCGCCACCGCGTCCTCGCCCCCTTGCTGCTGGCCATCGCCCTGGGCGACCTGGGCTTCGTCGGGCCCCTCAACGTGGGCCTGACCCTGCTGGCCGACGAACGCGGCTGGGGCGCCGCCGGCATGGGGTGGGTGCTCTCCGGGTTCGGCGTCGGCGCGGGCGCCGCCTCCCTGCTGCTGACCCTGCGAGGACGGCTCCCGCACGCCGGCCGGCTGGCCGGCTGGTCGATCCTGGCGGGCTCCGTGGCCATCGGCGCCCTCGCGTTCGCGCCCACCCTCGTCACCGCCGTCGGCACGGCCCTGCTGATCGGACTGCTCGCCGGGCTCAGCGGCGCCGTGTGCGGAGCCCTGCTGCAGACCCAGGCCGACCCCGCCTGCCTGGGCCGCGTCACCGCCGTCTCCAGCCTGGTCAGCGTCGGTCTCACCCCGCTCAGCATGCCGGTGTCGGCCGCGGCCGTCGGGGCCTGGGGCACCGGCCCCGTCTTCGTCGTGAGCGCCGCGGTCTGCGGGCTGGGCGGCGTCGTGGCCCTGAGCGTGCCCGACCTGCGCCGCGCCGAACTGCCGCGCTGACCCCACCCCCGGGGGGCCGGGCCGCCGGCCCCCCGGCCCGCACGCCGCTCAGATGCCGAGCTGCTTGCCGCCGTGCAGCCGGTCGATCGCTTCCTTCTCGCCGTCCAGCTCCACCGCGGCGGCGCTCTGCCGCCCGTACAGGAACAGCAGCAGCTCCGACGGCTCACCCGTGGCCGTCACGACCGGCGTGCCCCGGTTGGCGACCGCCGTACGGCCGTCCGGGCGGCGCAGGACCAGGCCCGTCGGCATGCCGCGGCCCATCAGGCGCGCGGTGCGCTCCAGCCGCGACCACAGCGCGTCCTGGAAGACCGGGTCGAGTTCGCGCGCGGACCAGTCGGGCCGCGCCCGGCGGACGTCCTCCGTGTGCACGTAGAACTCGATGGTGTTGGACGCCTCGTCGAGCTGCTTGAGCTGGAACGGGGAGAAACGCGGCGGACCCGTGCGGATCAGCTGGATCAGCTCCCCGTACGGCTTCGCGGCGAACTCCTCCATCACCCGGTCCAGGCGCGACGCCAGCTGCTTGATCAGGATGCCTCCGGTGGCGTCCGGACGGCGCTCGCGCACCACCACGTGCGCGGCCAGGTCACGGGTCTGCCACCCCTCGCAGAGAGTGGGCGCCTCAGGGCCCGCGGTCTCCAAGAGGTCGGCGAGCAGAAGCCGTTCACGCTTCGCGAAAGTGGACATGCGGCCAGCCTACGACCCCGTGCACGGTCCGCACAGTGGACACCGCGCCGTCACCGTCAGTGGCGCGCGGCACAATGGCAGGCATGACCAGCACGCCCACGCCCAGCAGCCTGGACCCCGACATCGCCGCGCGTCTCAAGCGCAGCCCCGACGGGCTCGTCCCCGCCATCGCCCAGCAGTACGACACCGGTGAGGTGCTCATGCTCGGCTGGATGGACGACGAGGCGCTGCACCGCACGCTCACCACCGGCCGCTGCACCTACTGGTCGCGCAGCCGCCGCGAGTACTGGGTCAAGGGCGACACCTCGGGCCACGTCCAGCAGGTCAGGTCCGTCGCCCTCGACTGTGACGCCGACACCGTGCTCGTCCAGGTCGACCAGACCGGCGCGGCCTGCCACACCGGCGCCCGCACCTGTTTCGAGGCCGACGTCCTTCTGAAGGACGCCGCGGGCGCCGATTCCGGCGTCACGGGCTCGGATCAGTAAGGTCAGCCGCCATGGACCTCGAGACGTTCCGCAAGCTGGCCACCGACCGTCGGGTCATCCCGGTCACCCGCAAGCTCCTCGCCGACGGCGACACCCCGGTCGCGCTCTACCGCAAGCTCGCCGCCGAGCGCCCCGGCACCTTCCTGCTGGAGTCCGCGGAGAACGGCCGCTCCTGGTCCCGGTACTCCTTCGTCGGCGTCCGCAGCGCCGCCACGCTCACCGCACGCGACGGCCAGGCCCACTGGCTCGGCGCCCCGCCCGTCGGCGTCCCCGACGAGGGCGACCCGCTCGCCGCGCTGCGCGCCACCGTCGAGACCCTGCACACCCCCCACCAGGAGGGCCTGCCGCCCTTCACCGGCGGCATGGTCGGCTACCTCGGCTACGACATCGTGCGCCGCCTGGAGAAGATCGGCCCCGGCGAGCGGGACGACCTGAAGCTGCCCGAGCTGACGATGCTGCTCACCAGCGACCTCGCCGTCATGGACCACTGGGAGGGCTCCGTCCTGCTGATCGCCAACGCGATCAACCACAACGACCTCGACACCGGCGTCGACGAGGCACACGCCGACGCGATCGCCCGGCTGGACGCCATGGAGGCCGACCTCTCCCGCGCCGTCGCCCAGCCGCCGGCCGTCCTGCCGCCCTCGGAACTGCCCGAGTACACCGCGCTGTGGGGCGGCCCCGACTTCCGGGAGGCCGTCGAGGACGTCAAGGAGCGCATCCGCGCGGGCGAGGCCTTCCAGGTCGTCCCCTCCCAGCGCTTCGAGACGGCGTGCACCGCGAGCGCGCTGGACGTCTACCGGGTGCTGCGGGCCACCAACCCCTCCCCGTACATGTACCTGTTCCGCTTCGACGGCTTCGACGTCGTGGGCTCCTCCCCGGAGGCCCTGGTCAAGGTCGAGGACGGACGGGCCATGGTCCACCCCATCGCCGGCACCCGGCACCGGGGCGCCACCCCGCAGGAGGACCAGGCCCTCGCCGACGAGCTGCTCGCCGACCCCAAGGAGCGCGCCGAGCACCTCATGCTCGTCGACCTGGGCCGCAACGACCTGGGGCGGGTCTGCGAGCCCGGCTCGGTCGAGGTCGTCGACTTCATGTCCGTCGAGCGGTACTCGCACGTGATGCACATCGTCTCCACCGTCACCGGACAGGTCGCCGCCGGCCGTACCGCCTTCGACGTCCTCACCGCCTGCTTCCCCGCCGGCACCCTCTCCGGCGCCCCCAAGCCGCGCGCCATGCAGATCATCGACGAACTCGAGCCCTCCCGGCGCGGCCTGTACGGAGGCTGCGTGGGCTACCTGGACTTCGCCGGGGACTCCGACACCGCCATCGCCATCCGCACGGCCCTGCTGCGCGACGGCACCGCCTACGTCCAGGCCGGCGCGGGCATCGTCGCCGACTCCGATCCGGTCGCCGAGGACCAGGAGTGCCGCAACAAGGCGGCGGCCGTGCTGCGCGCCGTGCACACCGCCAACCGCCTCGGCGGCCCGAGCGCCTGAGGAGAAGTCCGGCGGACGCGAGACGCCCGCCGCCCGATAGGACGCGTCTCACTGAACCCCGGGTGACGTATCGCCCGGGGTTCAGGCGATAGTGGAGCACGTGACTGCTGCACCTCACCCCCGTTCCGAGACCGCGTCCGCCCGGTCGGGCCGCCGGAGCCTCGCCCTCGCCCTGCTGTTCGGCGCGCTGGGCGCGGCCGTGGCCCTGCTGTCCACCCGGCAGCGCTGGTCGCAGGGCACGGCCACGGTGGCCGGTGGCGCCTTCCCGCTGACCGCCAGGGGCAGCGACGTGACGGGCGTGCCCGCGGCGCTCGCCATAGTGGGCCTCGCCGCGCTGGTCGCCGTCTTCGCCGTCCGCCGCACCGGCCGCCTTGCCGTCTCCCTGCTGCTCGCGCTGTCCGGCGCCGGGATCATGGCCACCGCCCTGTTCGGGGCGAGCGACGGCTCCGCGCTCGACGAGCAGGCCGCCAAGGCCTCCGGCGACACCTCGGCCACCGTCGCCTCGTTCACCCACACCGCCTGGCCCTACGCGGCGGCCGCGGGCGGCGCCCTGATCCTCCTCGCAGGCCTGCTCGCCCTGCGCTACGGCCGCGGGTGGCCCGCCATGTCGGGCCGCTACGAACGCGACGGCACCCCCCGTCCCCGGCGCGCCCCCAGGCCCGCCGACCCCGACCGGCCCGAGGAGATGTGGAAGGCCCTGGACCGGGGCGAGGACCCGACCGGCGCCGGCCCCGCCTGACAGGCCCCTGACCAGGTCACCGTCCCGGGCCGCCGATGTGGCGCATCAGACGCGACCGGATCCCACCCCCGCGTCCACCGGGCGTGCGCGTACGGGACAATGGACGACGAGCGTCCGGCTCGGACGGACACAGAGACAGCAATGAGGAGCAAGTCATGGCGGGCAGCAGCCACGGACACACCCCAGCCGCCTGGACCGGTGTCACCATCGCCATCA
Organism: Streptomyces sp. NPDC020597; assembly: GCF_044335095.1. Classification (NCBI taxonomy): domain Bacteria; kingdom Bacillati; phylum Actinomycetota; class Actinomycetes; order Kitasatosporales; family Streptomycetaceae; genus Streptomyces; species Streptomyces sp. NPDC020597. Next base: position 292,913 of record NZ_JBIRUL010000006.1, read on the forward strand.
TCGGGTTCACCGTCGCGGGCGCGTTCATGGTGATGGCCGAGCCGCTCGGCTTCTGGGCCGGCATGGCGATCGTGGCGCTCTCCGGCTTCGTCGGCCTGGCGATGCGCGCGGCGGGCCTCGGCCGGCCGAAGGCCGCGGCCCAGCCGGTGCACCAGGTCACGGCCACCCGCGAGCCCGCGGGCGCCGAGGGCTGAGCGACCCGTTTTCGTGAGGGGCGGCCGGTGGACGACCGGCCGCCCCTCACGCATGCCCGGCCGCGCCCTGCACGCGCGCGTGCGGCCACGGCGGGGCACAATGCGCATCGTGAACGCCGACAGCCGCAGTGCGACGACCACCGTCCTTCGACGCCTGGCCGTGCCCGTCGGCATCCTCGCGGCCGTCACCGGGGCCTTCGCCTACGTCGGGGCCGTCGACCCCAACGAGCCCGGCCACTACCCGGCCTGTCCGCTGCTGCGCTACACCGGCCTGTACTGCCCCGGCTGCGGAGGCCTGCGCAGCGCGCACGCGTTCGTGCACGGCGACCTGCAGACCGCGCTGCACGACAACGCCCCGGCCGTCCTCGCCTACCTCGGCTTCGCCGTCGTGTGGACCGTCTGGGTGGTCCGCGCGGCGCGCGGCCGGCCGGTGCGCGTCGACCCCACCCCCGTGCAACTGTGGACGCTCGGCGCGTTGCTGCTGGTCTTCACGGTTGTCCGGAACCTGCCGTTCGGCGGCTGGCTGCATCCTTGATCGACAGGGCGATGTCCAGGTAGTGGGACCGCCGTCAACCGGATGCGAGGCCATCGCCCCGCTCCGGATACCATCGAGTGACCATCTGTTTCTCCCTCGGTCGCAAAAGGGCCGACCGTCTCTCAGCCGGAAGGGGGCCGCTCGCGTGAGTGTGCTCGACGAGATCATCGACGGAGTCCGTGCCGACCTCGCGGAGCGGCAGGCGCGCGTCAGCCTCGACGAGCTCAAGGAGCTGGCGGCCAAGGCCCCCGCCGCCAGGGACGGGGCCGCGGCGCTCCGCGGCGACGGCGTCAAGGTGATCTGTGAGGTCAAGCGCTCCAGCCCGTCCAAGGGCGCGCTGGCCGCGATCGCCGACCCCGCCGGCCTCGCCGCCGACTACGAGGCGGGCGGCGCGGCCGTCATCTCCGTCCTCACCGAACAGCGCCGGTTCGGCGGCTCGCTCGCCGACCTCGAGGCGGTCCGCGCCCGGGTGGACATCCCCGTCCTGCGCAAGGACTTCATCGTCACCTCGTACCAGCTGTGGGAGGCCCGCGCGTACGGCGCCGACCTCGCGCTGCTCATCGTGGCCGCCCTCGAGCAGTCGGCCCTCGAGTCGCTCATCGAGCGCGCCGTCTCCATCGGCCTCACCCCGCTCGTCGAGGTCCACGACGAGGACGAGGTCGAGCGGGCCGTCGACGCCGGCGCCAAGGTGATCGGCGTCAACGCGCGCAACCTCAAGACCCTCGAGGTCGACCGCGGGACCTTCGAGCGGGTGGCCCCCGAGATCCCGGCGAACATCGTGAAGATCGCCGAGTCCGGCGTCCGCGGCCCGCACGACCTCATCGCGTACGCCAACGCCGGCGCCGACGCCGTCCTCGTCGGCGAGTCCCTGGTGACCGGGCGCGACCCCAAGACCGCGGTGGCCGACCTGGTGGCGGCGGGCGAGCACCCCGCGCTGCGCCACGGCCGGGGCTGATCTCCCGCTAGGCTTGCCCCGATGACTCCGACGACCCCCGCGACCGCCACGGACCGCTACGCCCGCCTCGCGCGCGGCTGCCGTCCCCGTGGCTGCCGCGCGCCCGCCCGCCGGGTGCACGGCCGCCGGGTCCGGTACGTCATCGGCGACGAGCCGGGCCAGGTGAACGGCATGCGATGGCAGCGGCGCCCCCGGGGGGCGCGGGGAACTGCGCGACGAGCCGCCGACGGCGGTTAGCCGTCCGCCGACCCCGCTCCCACGGCGTTTCGTGTCTGCACACCACACCGTCTCACCGTGAGGTTTCCGCATGCCCAGCGAGTTCTTCATTCCCGACCCCGACGGACAGGTCCCCACCGTCGAGGGCTACTTCGGCGCGTTCGGCGGCAAGTTCATCCCGGAGGCCCTCGTCGCCGCCGTGGACGAGGTGGCCGTCGAGTACGACAAGGCCAAGCACGACCCCGAGTTCGCGCGCGAGCTCGACGACCTGCTGGTGCACTACACCGGCCGCCCCAGCTCCCTCACCGAGGTGCCGAGGTTCGCCGAGCACGCCGGCGGCGCCCGGATCTTCCTCAAGCGCGAGGACCTCAACCACACCGGCTCCCACAAGATCAACAACGTCCTCGGCCAGGCGCTGCTCACCAAGCGCATGGGCAAGACCCGTGTGATCGCCGAGACCGGCGCGGGCCAGCACGGCGTCGCCACGGCCACCGCCTGCGCCCTCTTCGGGCTCGAGTGCACCATCTACATGGGTGAGATCGACACCCGGCGCCAGGCCCTCAACGTGGCCCGGATGCGCATGCTGGGCGCCGAGGTCGTCGCCGTGAAGTCCGGCAGCCGCACCCTGAAGGACGCCATCAACGAGGCGTTCCGCGACTGGGTCGCCAACGTCGACCGCACCCACTACCTGTTCGGCACGGTCGCGGGACCCCACCCCTTCCCGGCCATGGTCCGCGACTTCCACCGGGTCATCGGCGTCGAGGCCCGCCGCCAGATCCTGGAGCGCGCCGGACGCCTGCCCGACGCGGCCGTCGCCTGCGTCGGCGGCGGCTCCAACGCCATCGGCCTCTTCCACGCCTTCATCCCGGACGCCGGCGTGCGCCTGATCGGCTGCGAGCCGGCCGGGCACGGCATCGAGACGGGCGAGCACGCGGCGACCCTGACCGCGGGCGAGCCCGGCATCCTGCACGGCTCGCGCTCCTACGTCCTCCAGGACGACGAGGGCCAGATCACCGAGCCGTACTCCATCTCGGCGGGCCTCGACTACCCCGGCATCGGCCCCGAGCACTCCTACCTCAAGGACACCGGCCGCGGCGAGTACCGCGCGGTCACCGACGACGCGGCCATGCAGGCCCTGCGCCTGCTGTCGCGCACCGAGGGCGTCATCCCGGCCATCGAGAGCGCGCACGCGCTGGCCGGCGCGCTGGAGGTCGGCAGGGAACTGGGCCCGGACGGGCTGATCGTCGTGAACCTGTCCGGTCGCGGCGACAAGGACATGGACACGGCCGCCCGCTACTTCGGGCTGTACGACACCGACGCCGAGGTCGCCGCCGACGCGGCCGCCACCGCGGAGATCGAGGGGGACGCCAAGTGAGCGGGAACATTCAGCTGCTGTCGGACACCCTCGCCGCCGCGAAGGCCGAGGACCGCGCCGCGCTCATCGCCTACCTCCCGGCCGGGTTCCCGACGGTGGACGGCGGCATCGAGGCGATCAAGGCCGTCCTGGACGGCGGCGCCGACGTGGTCGAGGTCGGACTGCCGCACAGCGACCCGGTCCTCGACGGGCCGGTCATCCAGACCGCCGACGACATCGCCCTGCGCGGCGGGGTGCGCATCGCGGACGTCATGCGCACGGTCCGCGAGGCGTTCGAGGCCACCGGCAGGCCGATCCTCGTCATGACGTACTGGAACCCCATCGACCGCTACGGCGTCGAGCGGTTCACCGCCGAACTGGCGGAGGCCGGCGGTGCGGGCTGCATCCTGCCCGACCTGCCGGTGCAGGAGTCGGCCCTGTGGAGGGAGCACGCCGACAAGCACGGCCTCGCGACCGTCTTCGTCGTCGCGCCGAGCAGCCGGGCCGCCCGGCTCGCGCAGATCACCGAGGCGGGCAGCGGCTTCGTCTACGCCGCCTCGCTGATGGGTGTCACCGGCACCCGGGAGTCGGTCGGCGCGCAGGCGCAGGACCTGGTGGAGCGGACCCGGGCCACCGGCACCGGCCTGCCGGTCTGCGTCGGCCTCGGCGTCTCGGACGCCCGGCAGGCCGCGGAGGTGGCCGGCTTCGCCGACGGCGTGATCGTCGGCTCGGCCTTCGTCAAGCGGATGCTGGACGCACCGGACGAGGCGGCCGGCGTCGAGGCGGTCCGCGCGCTCGCGGGCGACCTGGCGAAGGGCGTGCGCCGCCAGGCGTGAGGGGAACACCGGTCACCCGAACGGGTGGACCTGGGACCGGGGAGGCGCAATGCGCCTCCCCGGTTCGTTCTGGGGGTGTGAGCGAGAAGAATCGTGACGGAAAGCGCACTGCCCGGGAGCGGCTGGCAGCGGAGCGCGAGAAGCAGAAGACGGCCGAGCGGCGGCGGCGCACACTGATCGTCGGCGCGAGCGTCGTCTGCGTGCTGGGGCTGGCCGCGGTGATCGGCGTCGTCGCCGCGAACTCCGGCAAGGACGACAGCAGCGACAAGTCGGGCCCGGTCGTGGCGCCCTCGGGGGCCCAGGGCGAGGACGCCCTCGCGATCCCGGTCGGCAAGGACGGCGCCAAGGCCACGCTCACGGTGTGGGAGGACTTCCGCTGCCCGGCCTGCAAGGCCTTCGAGACGGCGTACCGGCCCACGATCCACGAGCTGACGCAGGGCGGGAAGCTGAAGGTCGAGTACCACCTGGCCACCCTCATCGACGGCAACATGGGCGGCAGCGGCTCCCGCAACGCGGCCAACGCGGCGGCCTGCGCCCAGGACGTCGGCAAGTTCCCCGCCTACCACGACGTTCTCTACGAGAACCAGCCGGAAGAGACGAAGGACGAGTACGCCGAGAACAGCAGGCTGATCGAACTCGCGGGCAAGGTCGACGGGCTCGACACGCCCGCGTTCCGCGCCTGTGTGGAGCAGGGCACGCACAACAGCTGGGTCGTCAAGTCCAACCAGGCCTTCCAGAACGGCCGCTTCGGCGGCACCCCCACCGTGCTGTTCAACGGCAAGAACATCTACCAGGACCGGTCGATGACGCCGGAGAAGCTGAAGAAGATGGTGGAGGAGGCCGACCAGCGGTGACACGGGCGGCGACCGCGCACACCAGCCCGTTATGGAGCCGTAGCCCGGCCGCCCGTCGTCGGCCGGGCGGGGCAGGGTAGCGTCGACCCTGCCATGGAACTTGCCTACATTCCCAGCCCGTCGCACGGGGTGCTGTACCTCGGCCCCGTTCCCCTGCGCGGCTACGCGTTCTGCATCATCATCGGCGTCTTCGTCGCGGTCTGGCTCGGCAACAGGCGCTGGGTCGCCCGGGGCGGGCTGGCCGGCACGGTGGCCGACATCTCCGTCTGGGCGGTGCCCTTCGGGCTGGTCGGCGGCCGGCTCTACCACGTGATCACGGACTACGAGCTGTACTTCAGCGAGGGCCGGGACTGGGTGGACGCCTTCAAGGTCTGGGAGGGCGGCCTCGGCATCTGGGGCGCGATCGCGCTCGGCGCGGTGGGCGCGTGGATCGGCTGCCGCCGCCGGGGCATCCCGCTGCCGGCGTACGCCGACGCCATCGCCCCCGGCATCGCCTTCGCGCAGGCGATCGGGCGCTGGGGCAACTGGTTCAACCAGGAGCTCTACGGCAAGGAGACCGACCTTCCCTGGGCCCTGCACATCACGTCCTCGGCGGACGGGCGGGTGCCCGGCTACTACCACCCGACGTTCCTCTACGAGTCGCTGTGGTGCATCGGCGTGGCCCTTCTCGTCATCTGGGCCGACCGCCGCTTCAAGCTGGGCCACGGGCGGGCGTTCGCCCTGTACGTCGCCGCGTACTGCGTGGGCCGCGCCTGGATCGAGTACATGCGGGTGGACGACGCCCACCACATCCTGGGCCTGCGGCTGAACGACTGGACCGCGCTGGTGGTCTTCCTGCTCGCGGTGGCGTACATGGTCGTCTCGGCGAAGAAGCGCCCGGGCCGCGAGGCGGTCGTCGAACCTGCCGCGCAGGCAGCCGGCGACGCGGCCGGGGACGCCTCGGCGGACGGCGAGGAGAAGTCCGGGGCGCAGCCGTCCCCGTCCGATGCCGCGGAGGACTCCGCAGGGGCGAAGGCCGGGGACGCGTCCGCGGCCGACGACGGGACAGCGGCGAAGAAGGCCGAGGACGGGACCGCGGCCGAGGCGGACGACAAGGCCGAGGCGAAGGCCGACGTCAAGGACGAGGCGGAGTCGGCGGGCAAGAAGAGCTGACGGCCGTCGGCACGACGACGCGCACCAGGAAGCGCACCACGACGAGGGCGCCCGGGTTCACCGGGCGCCCTCGTCGTGCGACCGCGGGGCCGTGGCCGGGCGGTCAGTCCCGGCCGGCCAGGGCCAGCGTGCGGTGTGCGGCCGCCACCACCGCGGCGTCGACGAACCGTCCGTCGGGGAGCGCCTGGGCGCCCTGTTCGGTGAGGGCCGCCTTCACGATCGTCTCGGCGTCCTCCAGTTCCTGCTGGGTCGGCAGGTAGGCCTGTTCGATGATCGGGAGCTGGCGGGGGTGGATGGCGGCGCGCCCCAGGAATCCGAGGGTGCGGCCGTGGGCGCAACTGGTGGCCAGGCCGTCCAGGTCGCGGATGTCGGGGTGCACCGACTGGGGCGGGGGCGCCAGTCCGGCGGCCCGGGCGGCGACGACGACCCGGGAGCGCGACCAGTCCAGGCCCGCGTCGTGGCGGACGCCCAGATCGGCTCGCAGGTCCGCCTCGCCGAGGGCGATGCCGCGCAGGGAGGGGTGGGCGCGGGCGATGGCGAAGGCGTGTTCCACGCCGAGGGCGGTCTCCAGCAGGGCGTGCAGAGGGGTGGCGCCGCGGTCGCTGCGGGGCACGCTCTCGGCGACCCGGGTGATCTGGTGGGGGGCCGTCACCTTCGGCAGGCGCAGACCGCAGACGCCGGGGAGGGCGGCCACCGTGCGCAGGTCGGCCGCCGCGTAGGGGGTGTCCAGGGAGTTCACCCGGACGTGGACCGGTACCGGCTGGGGCTCCGCGAGGCGTTCGGCGGTGGCCGCGCGGGCGTACTCCTTGCGGTCCGGCGCGACCGCGTCCTCCAGGTCGACGATGACGACGTCGGCGCCGCAGGCGAGGGCCTTGGTGACCGTCCGGGGGCGGTCGCCGGGGACGTAGAGCCAGGTCAGCGGGGGCTTCTTCACAGGGCGCCCACCTCACGCAGGGTGCTCAGCTCGGCCGCCGTGAGGCCCAGTTCGGTCAGCACGGCGTCGGTGTCGGCGCCGTGCGGGCGGCCGGCCCAGCGGATCGCGCCGGGCGTCGCGGAGAGCCTGAAGAGGACGTTCTGCATCCGGATCCGGCCCAGCTCCGGGTCGTCCACCGCGGTGACGGTGTCCAGGGCCTGGTACTGGGGGTCCGACAGCACGTCCCGGACGTCCTGGACCGGGGCGATCGCCGCCTGCGCCTTCTCGAACGCCGCGAGGACGTCGGCGCGGGTGTGCCGGGCGATCCAGGAGCCGACCGCCTCGTCGAGGACGTCGGTGTGGGCGGCCCGCTCGGCGCCGGTGGCGAACCACGGCTCGTCGATCAGTTCCGGGCGGCCGACGAGCCGCATCACCCGTTCCGCGACCGACTGCGCCGACGTCGACACGGCGACCCAGTCCCCGTCGGCCGTGCGGTAGGTGTTGCGCGGGGCGTTGTTGGCGGACCGGTTGCCGGTACGGGCCTGGACGTACCCCAGCTGGTCGTACCAGAGGGGCTGGGGGCCGAGGACGGTGAGGATGGGCTCGATGATCGCCATGTCGACGACCTGGCCCTCGCCGGTGCGGTCGCGGGCGGCGAGGGCCGTCATGACGGCGTACGCGGTGGCCAGGCCGGCGATCGAGTCGGCCAGGCCGAAGGGCGGGAGGACGGGAGGGGAGTCCGGTTCGCCGGTGATCGCCGCGAAGCCGCTCATCGCCTCCGCGAGGGTGCCGAAGCCGGGGCGGTGCGCGTAGGGGCCGAACTGGCCGAAGGCGGTGACACGGGCGAGGACCAGGCGGGGGTTCGCCGCCGACAGCTCCTCCCAGCCGAGGTCCCACTTCTCCAGGACGCCGGGACGGAAGTTCTCGATGATCACGTCGGCCTTCGCGGCGAGCCGCAGCAGGGTGTCGCGGCCGCCGGGCGTGGACAGGTTGAGGGTGATCGTGCGCTTGTTGCGGCCCAGGAGCTTCCACCACAGGCCCACGCCGTCCTTGGACGGGCCGTGCCCCCGGGAGGGGTCGGGACGGTCGGGGTGCTCGACCTTGACGACGTCCGCGCCGAAGTCGCCGAGCAGGGTGGCGGCGAGCGGCCCGGCGAACAGGGTGGCCAGGTCGAGGACCCGGACGCCGTGCAGGGGAGCGGTCCGCTCGGCCACGGGGGATGAGGTCGTGCCGGGTGCGGTCGTGGCGGATGTGGTCGTGGCGGGTTCGGTCATGAGGCGTACTGCGTCTCGATCTCGGAGCGGTACGGCATCGACGCGGTGGCGCCGTGCCGCTGGACCGAGAGCGCGGCCGCGGCCGCCGCCCAGGCCAGCGCCTCCCGTACGGGCCGTTCCTCGCCCAGCGCCACCGCGAGGGCGCCGACGAAGGTGTCGCCCGCGCCGGTGGAGTCCACGGCCGTGACGCGCGGGGCGGGCACGGTGAGGGGTTCGGCGCCCCGGGCCGCGTAGAGGCTGCCGGCCGCGCCGAGCGTGATGACGACCTCGGGGACGCTGTCCAGCAGGACGGCGGCCGCCTCGCGCGGGTCGGTGCGGCCGGTGAGCGCGGTCGCCTCGTGCTCGTTGGGCACCAACAGATCGGTGGCGTCGAGGAGTTCCGCCGGCAGCGGCCGGGCGGGGGCGGGGGTGAGGATCGTGCGCACGCCGTGCGCCCGGGCCGCCCGCGCACCGGCGACGACCGCGGCCAGGGGCACTTCGAGCTGAAGGAGCAGCGCGTCCGCGGAGGCGATGAGGCCTTCGTCGCCGGGGGCCAGGTGGTCGACGGTGCCGTTGGCGCCGGGCACCACGACGATCGCGTTGCCGCCGTCGTCGTCCACCACGATGTGCGCGGTTCCGGAGGGGGCCTCGACGGTGCGCAGGTGGTCGGTGTTGACGCCCGCGTGCTCGAGCGTGGAGCGCAGCCGGGCGCCGAACGAGTCGTTGCCGACCGCCCCGATCATCGAGACGGCGCCGCCGGCGTGGGCGGCCGCGGTCGCCTGGTTGGCGCCCTTGCCGCCGGGGATCGTGCGGAACTCCCGTCCCGTCACGGTCTCCCCGCGCTGCGGGGGCTTCTCGACGTAGGCGACGAGGTCCATGTTCGTGCTGCCGAGCACGACGATGTCGGTCATGGGCGGGATGCCTCCCGAGGGATGAGGGACCGGGTGAGATGGGCGAGGGCGTCGAAGCCGACGCCGTCGAAGTCGGCGACGGAGGTGGTCAGCCGGTTCTTGAGCGGGGCCGTCCAGCGGTCGGGGAGGGCGGCCGGGCCGCCGGTGAGCAGCGCGGCGACGCCGCCCGCGGTCGCGCCGTCGGAGTCGGTGTCCCAACCTCCGGACACGGCACGGCAGATGGACCCGGCGAAGTCGCCGTCCGCATGGGTGAGGGCGGCGGCGATCAGGGCCGTGTTGGGGACGGCGTGCACCCAGTGTGCCGTCCGGTGGGCGGCATGGAGCCCGTCGACGACGGTGTCGAAGTCGGCGTGCTCCCCGGCGAGCCGGATCGCGTGGGTGACGGCGACGGCGAGCCGGGAGCGGGGCGGGACGACCGTCAGGCCGGTGCGCAGACAGGCGTGCACGTCGAGGCCGCCGGTCGCGGCAGCGGCGACGACGGCCGCCGTGAACATCGCCGCGTAGACGCCGTTCCCGGTGTGGGTGAGGACGGCGTCGCGGTGCGCCTGCTCGGCCGCGGCGGCCGGGTCGCCGGGGTTGGTCCAGCCGTGCACGTCGGCGCGGATCAGGGCGCCGATCCACTCCCGGAAGGGGTTGCGGTGGCGGGCGGTGTACGGGGGTTCGATGCCGCAGAGGAGGTTGCGGTAGGCGACGCGCTCGGCGGTGAAGGTGCGGCCCGCGGGGAGTTCGTCGAGCCAGAGCCGGGCCACGTCGGCGGTGGTGAAGCCCCTGCCGTGACGCTGCAGCAGCAGGAGGTTGAGCAGGGGGTAGTTGAGGTCGTCGTCCTCGGGCATGCCGTCGATGTTCTCGGCCAGGGAGGTGGGCGCCGAGCGGCGGTTCCAGGGGTGCTCCTCGAGGAGGGGGCCGGGGACCCCTCGGGCGGTGAAGTAGCCGTTCAGGGGCCAGTTGCCGGCGGCCCGGGCGAGCCGGCGGACGGCGTCCAGGGGGAGCTTCTCCACCGGTTTGCCCAGGAGGCAGCCGGCGGCCCGCCCCAGCCACGCCGCTTCCAGGCGGGCCCGCGAGGGCGCCGGGGGTCTCGTGCCGCCCGGCCGGCCGGGCCACCGGGGGCAGAGCGTTCTGATGGCGTCCAGCTCGGTCGGCTCGTCCTCGGCCAGTCTGCTGGGCAGGTCCGCCAGTTCGTCCAGCAGGTCGTCCGCGAGGAGCCGGAGATAGCCGGAGGCCCGTTGCCCGGAGGCGCCGGCGCGGGGCGGCGCCTCGTGGCCTCCGGCCGCCCGCCAGCGGGCGGCGACCGCCCACGGCTCCCGGCCGTCCTCGGCCGCCTGGCGCAGTTCGTGGCCGAGCAGGTCCTCCGGCTGGACCCAGGTCAGTCGGAGCATCCGGAGCCTCCGGGGGCGCCTGCGAGGGCGTGGAAGGCCCGCTCGTGGTCGCGGCGGCGTTCGACGTCGCGGCGGAAGACCTCGCGGGCGACGCCGGTGAGCGTCGCCGCCGGCTGCCACAGGTCGAGGCGGCTGGCCTCGGCGACCTGTTTCGCCCACTCCTCGGGGACCGGTGAGCCGAGGGCGCCGGCCACCGCTCCCGCCATCGTGGCGATCGAGTCGCAGTCGCGGCCGTAGTTCACGGAGCCGAGGACCGCCCGGCGGTAGTCGCCGCCCGCCGCCAGCACCATGCCCAGGGCGACCGGGAGTTCCTCGATCGCGTGCAGCCGGGAGGGGCGGCGGGCGCCGAGCGAGGGCCGCCGGTAGTCGGGGCCCACCGTGTCGTAGGGCGCCACCGCCTCCCTGAGCGGGATGAGCGCGGACTCGACGTCGCCGTGCCGGACCGCCTCCTCGCAGACCTTCTCGATCGCCGTGCGCGTGCCGTCCTTCGCCAGGGCCAGACAGGCCGTCACCACCGAATCCGCGGTCGCGCCCGGCGTGCACGCGGCCGCCACCGCCGCGGCGAAGACGCCCGCCGCCTCCCGGCCGTAGGACGACTGGTGGGCGCCCGCGACGTCCAGCGCCTCCGCGTACGCCCCCGCCGGATCGGCCGCGTTCACCAGGCCCACCGGGGCCATGTACATCGCCGCGCCGCAGTTGACGATGTTGCCCACGCCCGCTTCCCGCGGGTCCACGTGGCCGTAGTGGAGCCGGGCGACCAGCCATTTCTCCGCCAGGAAGATCCGGTGCAGGGGGAGTGCCTCGGCCTCCAGTTCCGGGATCCAGCGGGGGGTCGTCATCAGGTCCGGGACGAGGTGCTCGGCGATCGCGTAGGCGTCGAGGTGATCACGGACCGCGGCGTAGACCCTGATCAGCGCATGGGTCATCAGGGTGTCGTCGGTGACGTGGCCGTCGCCCTTGTGGTAAGGGGCGATGGGGCGGGCGGTGCGCCAGTCGTCGCCGTTCCAGGGCCCGACGACGCCGTGCACACGGCCGCCGTGGCGTTCGAGGATCTGGTCCGGGGTGTAGCCCTCGACGGGGCCGCCGAGGGCGTCGCCCACGGCCGCGCCGACCAGGGCGCCGGTGATGCGCTCCTCCAGGGTTGCCCCGTTGCTTTCTTCTGCTTTGGGCGTCATGCCCCGAATCATCCTCCTGGTGGGGCCGGTTGTGCGGCTTCCAGGAGCCCGGCGAGTTTCACCAGGTCGGTGCCGGTGAGCCGGGGGAGCGCGCAGCCGGACAGGACGCGGCAGCTGTCGCGCCACGCCCCGGGGATCGCGGCGGCGCCGCCGAGCGCCCCGGTGAGCGCGCCCGCCAGGGCGGGGGCCGAGTCCGCGACCCGGGAGAGGCAGGCCGCGGCCGGCACCGCCTCGCCGATGCGGCCGCCGGACGCCGTCGCCAGGGCCAGCGCCACCGGCACGGTCTCCGCGGCCGCGATGCCGTAGCTGTAGACGTGGTCGACGATCTGGTGCTCCAGCAGCGGGATGAGCGCGAACGCGCTCGGCGCGGTGCGGGCCAGGTCCAGCGCGTGCCGGGCGTTGCGGCCGATCTCCGTGTGCGCGGGGAGCTCGCCGAGCGCCGCCGTCACGCAGGCCTCGACGTCCGCCCCGGCCAGGGCGAGGGCGAGGGCCGCGGCCATCGCCCTCGCGCCGTGCACGCCGTCGCCGTCCTGGGTGTAGCGGGCGTCGAACTCGGCGAGCCCGGCGGCGGCCCCGGGATCGCCGGCGTGCGCCACGGCGAGCACGCAGGCGCGTACGCAGGCCGCGTCGTCGAAGTAGTGCGGGTTGTCGTGGCCGGTGGCGGGGGGCCGCAGTCCGGCGGCGAGATTGCCCAGTCCGGCGCGCACCGAGATACGGGCCCGCAGGGGCAGGACGGCGGACTCGACCTCCGGCGCGCGGTCGGCCGCCGCGGCGACCTCACTGGCGATCGCGTTCCAGGTGAGGTCGATGGCGGCACGCATCCGGCGGTCCCGGCCGAGGTCGCCCAGAGCGGTGTCGTCGCCGGCCCGCAGCACCGCCTCGGCGGCGAACGCCGCCCACTCGGCGTCGTCGGAGGGGCCGAGCCGGAGGGGCTCGGGGGGCTGGTTCAGGGCGATGGGGACGGGCAGGGTGGTCGTCGCGTTGTGTTCGGCGAAGGTGTCGAGCTCCCGGGTCAGCCGACGGGTCCAGTCCGGCATCCGGGCGGCGCGATGGCGGGCGGCGGGCCATCCGGCGGCGTCGCCCGCGGCGAGGCCGAGCAGCAGGCCTTCGATGCGCCGTGTGCGCCGCGGGTGGGCGAGGCCTTCGGTCCCGGCCTCTCCCGCCGGCCCGGCGGCCCGGCGTGCCGCGCCGGTGCGGTCGCCCGTCGCGTCGGCGCCGTTCGCGCCGCCGGGTGCGGACGGGTCCCGCGGGGCGCCCGCCCCCGTGCCCCCGCCCTCGCGGCCGGCGGTCGCGGGCGTGCAGGGCGCCGCCGTGACCGCTGCGGCCGGCGCCGTCTCGTCCCAGGGTGCGGGCGGTGTCATGAACAGGCCTCCGGGATGTCGTGACTGTCGTTCGCTGCCGTCGCTGCCGTCGCCATCGCCGTCGTCAGGGTGAAGGCCGTCGGGTCGGGGCGGGGAAGCCGTCCCGGGCTCATCAGGATCGGGACGACGTCTGCCACGACCACGCCCTCGCCCCACTTGCCGCCCTCGCCCGGCACCAGCAGCTCGGCCACGTCCAGGACGTGATGGCCCGCCATCGAGGGCAGGCAGGTGCCCCGTGCCGGACCGATGGCCGCCGCCCAGTCCGGCGGGATCGCCGAGACCCCCCGGGTGGCGCCGGCCAGGGCGCCCGCCACCGCCGCCGTGGTGTCCGCGTCGCGGCCCATGTTCACCGCCGTGAGGACCGCCTCGCGGAAGTCGCCGTCGGCGGCCGCGTACGCGCCGAACGCGAGGGCGACGGCCTCCGGCGCCAGATCGGTCCACGGGTAGCCGCCGACGACGACGGCCGAGCGCACGGCCCGTTCGCCCCGGTGGGCCACGGCCGCCGCCCGGCGCAGCGAACGAGCCGTCCACGAATCCTCGGGGACCACCGCGAGCGCGGAGGCGACGACCGCGATCGGCGGCGCCCCGGCCATCGCCGCGGCGACTCCGGCCGCGACCGCCTGCCCGCCGTAGATGCCCTCGCCGTCGTGGCTCACCGCGCCGTCGATCGCGACCAGCCGGGCCGCTTCCGCCGGGCGGCCCGCGGCGAAGACGCCGAAGGGGGCCGCACGCATCGCCAGGCCGTCGCTCCAGGCGTGCCGGTGCTGCGCCGAGATGGGCGCCGCGAGGCCGCGGCGGAGGTTCTCCAGAGTGCCGCGCTCGCTGAATCCCGCGCCGCGGAAGGGCCCCTCGTCCCGGTCGGCGATCCACTGGTGCCAGGCCGACTCCACGTGGGCCGGGGTGAGCGCGGAGCCGTGCCGGGCGAGCAGCAGGCCGGAGAAGATCGCGTACTCGGTGTCGTCCGTGCCGGCCGGTCTGTCGGCGACGTAGCCGGTGATGCGGCCCCAGCGGGCGCGGATCTCGGAGGGCTTCATGTTCTCGGCGGGGGCGCCCAGGGCGTCTCCGACGGCGAGGCCGAGCAGGGCGCCGCGGGCTCGTTCACGGATCGTTGCCATGGGCGGGCCTCTCCACCGTGGCTCCGCTCGGGCGCGGAACCGTCTGCGGATGTGTCCCACCATCGGCGGTTGACCCGAGCCTCGACGCCCTTCAAGTCACCCGGTCGACACCTGTGCGGATAGTCGATCGAATGAGCGCTCGAAGGTAAAAGCGCAGGTTAGCCGAGCCTTTCCTTGCTGGCGAAGCGGAATGAGGAGGCGTATCTTCGCGTTGCACGAACTTAGAATCAGTCTAAAGTTAGCTTTGGCTCAGCTTACTGGGGGATCTCCGTGGCCATCATCGAGACCGAGGCGCCGCTGCACGAGGCGCACCGCGACAACCACACCCACCGTGACGTCAACGGCGGCTGGCTGCGCCCCGCCGTCTTCGGCGCGATGGACGGCCTGGTCTCCAACCTCGCCCTCATGACCGGCGTCGCCGGCGGATCCGTGGGGCAGCAGACCCTGGTCGTCACCGGCCTCGCGGGACTGGCGGCCGGCGCCTTCTCCATGGCCGCCGGCGAGTACACCTCCGTCGCCTCGCAGCGTGAACTCGTCGAGGCGGAGCTCGCCGTCGAGCGGCGGGAGCTGCGCAAGCACCCCCAGGACGAGGAGGCCGAGCTCGCCGCGCTGTACGAGTCCCGGGGCGTCGAACCCGCGCTGGCCCGGCAGGTCGCCCAGCAGTTGTCGCGCGACCCCGAGCAGGCCCTGGAGATACACGCCCGCGAGGAACTGGGCATCGACCCGTCGGACCTGCCCTCGCCGCTGGTCGCCGCGGTGTCCAGCTTCGGTTCCTTCGCGCTGGGCGCGCTGCTTCCCGTCCTGCCGTACCTGCTCGGCGCCGCCTCGCTGTGGCCGGCCGTGCTGCTCGCCCTGCTCGGCCTGTTCGGCTGCGGCGCGGTGGTGGCCCGGGTGACGGCGCGGTCCTGGTGGTTCAGCGGGCTGCGGCAGCTGGCCCTCGGCGGCACGGCGGCGGGTGTGACGTACGCCCTGGGCAGCTTCTTCGGAACGGCCGTAGGATAGATCGGCTGCTATCTATGCGTTGGGCCGCATAGATAGTCGTTACCGGCTGGTTTCGACTGCTTAACCAGCGGGCATGAGCCGTAAGCGCTGTGGGCAATGACGCCTGCGGCGCACTCGCGGGGTGGGTGACGCCGCTCCCTCCGCCCTTCCGGTCCGCCGGGCAGCGATCCGACCGATCCCGTCCCGTCCGGCCCCCATACCTTTCAGCCACGTGCGAGGAACCCCCGCCGCGCACCCGTGGCGTCCGCATGCTGGAACGGAGTATCCGGTTCCCGAGAACCGCTCCATCATGTAACCTGCACGAAATTTTGCGTTCCGCAGAGGGCCAACGTCGTCCCTTCGCCAGCAGACATGCCACCTGAGACGACGACGGGAGAGCCGATGCGTACGCCGCGCCAGCCGTCCCAGCATTCCGCGAATGGCCAGAACTGGTCCTTCATGGATGCTCGCCCTGCTGCGCAGGGTATGTACGACCCCCGCAACGAGCACGACGCCTGCGGCGTCGGATTCGTGGCCACCCTCACCGGCGAGGCGAGCCACGCGCTGGTCGAGCAGGCGCTGACCGTTCTGCGCAACCTCGAGCACCGCGGCGCCACCGGCTCCGAGCCGGACTCCGGCGACGGCGCGGGCATCCTGACCCAGGTCCCGGACGCCTTCTTCCGCGAGGTCGCCGGATTCGACCTCCCCGAGGCCGGCCACTACGCCGCCGGCATCGCCTTCCTCCCCGAGACCGGCGCCGAGCCCGCCGTCTCGAAGATCGAGACGATCGCCGCCGCGGAGGGCCTCACCGTCCTCGGCTGGCGCGACGTCCCGGTCGCCCCCGAACTCCTCGGCGCGACCGCCCGCTCCACGATGCCGGCCTTCCGCCAGGTCTTCGTGAGCGACGGCACGAGCCATGGCATCGACCTCGACCGCAAGGCGTTCGTGCTGCGCAAGCGCGCCGAGCGCGAGGCCGGCGTCTACTTCCCCTCGCTCTCCGCGCGGACGATCGTCTACAAGGGCATGCTGACCACCGGCCAGCTCGAGCCCTTCTTCCCGGACCTGTCCGACCGCCGCTTCGCCTCGGCCGTGTCGCTCGTCCACTCGCGCTTCTCCACGAACACCTTCCCCTCGTGGCCGCTCGCGCACCCCTACCGCTTCGTCGCGCACAACGGTGAGATCAACACCGTCAAGGGCAACCGCAACTGGATGCGCGCCCGCGAGTCGCAGCTCGTCTCCGACCTGTTCGGCCAGGACGACAAGGCCATCGAGCGGATCTTCCCGGTGTGCACGCCGGACGCCTCCGACTCGGCCTCCTTCGACGAGGTGCTCGAGCTGCTCCACCTCGGCGGCCGCTCGCTGCCGCACTCCGTGCTGATGATGATCCCGGAGGCGTGGGAGAACCACGACTCCATGGACCCGGCCCGGCGCGCCTTCTACCAGTTCCACTCCACGATGATGGAGCCCTGGGACGGCCCGGCCTGCGTCACCTTCACCGACGGCGTCCAGGTCGGCGCGGTCCTCGACCGCAACGGCCTGCGCCCCGGCCGCTACTGGGTCACCGACGACGGCCTGGTCGTCCTCGGCTCCGAGGTCGGCGTCCTCGACATCGACCCCGCCAAGGTCGTCCGCAAGGGCCGCCTGCAGCCCGGCCGCATGTTCCTCGTCGACACCGCCGAGCACCGCATCATCGAGGACGACGAGATCAAGGCCCAGCTCGCCGCCGAGAACCCGTACGCGGAGTGGCTCGAGGCCGGCGAGATCGAGCTGGGCGACCTGCCCGAGCGCGAGCACATCGTGCACACGCACGCCTCGGTCACCCGCCGCCAGCAGACCTTCGGCTACACCGAGGAAGAGCTGCGCGTGCTCCTCGCGCCGATGGCCAAGGCCGCCGCCGAGCCGATCGGCTCCATGGGCACCGACTCGCCGATCGCCGCGCTCTCCTCCCGCCCCCGGCTGCTCTTCGACTACTTCACGCAGCTGTTCGCGCAGGTCACCAACCCGCCGCTGGACGCCATCCGCGAGGAGCTCGTCACCTCGCTGCGCTCCTCCCTCGGCCCCGAGGGCAACCTGCTGGAGCCGACGGCCGCGTCCTGCCGTACGGTCACCCTGCCCTTCCCGGTGATCGACAACGACGAGCTGGCCAAGCTCATCCACATCAACGCCGACGGCGACATGCCCGGCTTCAAGGCCGCGACCCTCTCCGGCCTGTACCGGGTGCACGGCGGCGGAGACGCGCTGGCCGCCCGGATCGACGAGATCTGCACCGAGGCCGACGCCGCCATCGACAACGGCGCCCGGCTCATCGTGCTGTCGGACCGCCACTCCGACGCCGAGCACGCGCCGATCCCGTCGCTGCTGCTCACCGCGGCCGTCCACCACCACCTCATCCGCACCAAGCAGCGCACCCAGGTGGGCCTGCTGGTCGAGGCCGGAGACGTCCGCGAGGTCCACCACGTCGCCCTGCTGATCGGGTTCGGCGCCGCCGCCGTCAACCCGTACCTGGCCATGGAGTCGGTGGAGGACCTGCTGCGCGCGGGCACCTTCCTGAACGGCATGGAGCCCGAGCAGGCCATCCGCAACCTGATCTACGCCCTCGGCAAGGGCGTCCTGAAGGTCATGTCCAAGATGGGCATCTCGACCGTCGCCTCCTACCGCGGCGCCCAGGTCTTCGAGGCGGTCGGCCTCGATGACGCCTTCGTCGAGAAGTACTTCAGCGGCACCGCCACCAAGATCGGCGGCATCGGCATCGACGTCGTCGCCAAGGAGGTCGCCGCCCGCCACGCCAAGGCCTACCCCGCCTCCGGCATCGCCCCCGCGCACCGCGCCCTGGAGATAGGCGGCGAGTACCAGTGGCGCCGCGAGGGCGAGCCGCACCTGTTCGACCCGGAGACGGTCTTCCGCCTCCAGCACTCGACGCGCTCGGCCCGCTACGACATCTTCAAGCAGTACACGAGTCGGGTGAACGAGCAGTCCGAGCGCCTGATGACCCTGCGCGGGCTCTTCGGCCTCAAGTCGGACCGCCCCTCCATCTCCGTCGACGAGGTCGAGCCCGTCTCCGAGATCGTCAAGCGCTTCTCCACCGGCGCCATGTCGTACGGCTCCATCTCCCAGGAGGCGCACGAGACCCTCGCCATCGCCATGAACCAGCTGGGCGGCAAGTCCAACACCGGTGAGGGCGGCGAGGACCCGGAGCGCCTGTACGACCCGGCGCGCCGCTCCAGCATCAAGCAGGTCGCCTCCGGCCGCTTCGGCGTCACGTCCGAGTACCTGGTCAACGCGGACGACATCCAGATCAAGATGGCCCAGGGCGCCAAGCCCGGCGAGGGCGGCCAGCTGCCCGGCCACAAGGTCTACCCGTGGGTCGCCAAGACCCGCCACTCGACCCCGGGGGTCGGCCTGATCTCCCCGCCGCCGCACCACGACATCTACTCCATCGAAGACCTGGCCCAGCTGATCCACGACCTGAAGAACGCGAACCCGCAGGCGCGGATCCACGTGAAGCTGGTCTCCGAGGTCGGCGTCGGCACGGTCGCGGCCGGTGTGTCCAAGGCGCACGCGGACGTGGTGCTCATCTCCGGCCACGACGGCGGCACCGGCGCCTCCCCGCTGACCTCGCTCAAGCACGCGGGCGGCCCCTGGGAGCTCGGCCTCGCCGAGACCCAGCAGACCCTGCTGCTCAACGGCCTGCGCGACCGGATCGTGGTCCAGACGGACGGCCAGCTCAAGACCGGCCGTGACGTCATCATCGCCGCGCTGCTCGGCGCCGAGGAGTTCGGTTTCGCGACCGCCCCGCTCGTCGTCTCCGGCTGCGTCATGATGCGCGTCTGCCACCTGGACACCTGCCCCGTCGGCATCGCCACCCAGAACCCGGTGCTGCGCGACCGCTTCGCCGGCAAGGCCGAATACGTCGTGAACTTCTTCAGGTTCATCGCCGAAGAGGTCCGCGAACTGCTCGCCGAGCTGGGCTTCCGCTCGATCGAGGAGGCCGTCGGCCACGCCGAGGTCCTCGACGTCGAGCGCGCCGTCGACCACTGGAAGGCACAGGGCCTCAACCTCGCCCCGCTCTTCCACGTGCCGGCCCTGCCCGAGGGCGCGGCCCTGCACCAGGTCATCTCGCAGGACCACGGCCTGGAGAAGGCGCTCGACAACGAGCTCATCAAGCTCGCCGCCGACGCCCTCGCCGCGGACTCCGCGACCGACGCCCAGCCGGTGCGCGCCCAGGTCTCCATCCGCAACATCAACCGCACGGTCGGCACCATGCTCGGCCACGAGGTGACGAAGCGGTTCGGCGGCGCGGGCCTGCCCGACGACACCGTCGACATCACCTTCACCGGCTCCGCGGGCCAGTCCTTCGGCGCCTTCCTCCCGCGCGGTGTCACGCTGCGCCTGGAGGGCGACGCCAACGACTACGTCGGCAAGGGCCTCTCCGGCGGCCGTGTCGTCGTCCGCCCGGACCGGGGCGCCGACCACCTCGCCGAGTACTCGACCATCGCGGGCAACACCATCGCCTACGGCGCGACCGGCGGGGAGCTGTTCCTGCGCGGCCGCACCGGTGAGCGGTTCTGCGTCCGCAACTCCGGCGCGCTGGTGGTCTCCGAGGGTGTGGGCGACCACGGCTGCGAGTACATGACCGGCGGTCATGCGGTGGTCCTCGGCGAGACGGGCCGCAACTTCGCGGCCGGCATGTCCGGCGGCGTCGCCTACGTGATCGACCTGAACCGCGACCACGTCAACGTGGGCAACCTGGACGCCGTCGAGGCGCTCGACGACGCCGACCGGCAGTGGCTGCACGACGTGGTGCGCCGCCACGCCGAGGAGACCGGTTCGACGGTCGCCGAGAAGCTGCTCGCCGACTGGGACGCGGCCGTGGAGCGCTTCAGCAAGATCATCCCCAGCACGTACAAGGCAGTGCTCGCCGCCAAGGACGCCGCCGAGCAGGCGGGACTCTCCGAGTCCGAGATCACCGAGAAGATGATGGAGGCGGCGACCCATGGCTGACCCGAAGGGCTTCCTGAACCACGGCCGTGAGGTCGCCAAGTCCCGCCCCGTCGACGTGCGGCTGAAGGACTGGAACGAGGTCTACGTCCCCGGTTCGCTGCTGCCGATCATCGGCAAGCAGGCCAGCCGGTGCATGGACTGCGGCATCCCGTTCTGCCACAACGGCTGTCCGCTGGGGAACCTGATCCCCGAGTGGAACGACTTCGCCTACCGCGAGGACTGGTCGGCGGCGCAGGAGCGGCTGCACGCGACGAACAACTTCCCGGAGTTCACCGGGCGGCTGTGCCCGGCTCCCTGCGAGTCGGCGTGTGTGCTCGGCATCAACCAGCCGGCCGTCACCATCAAGAACGTCGAGGTCTCCATCATCGACAAGGCGTGGGAGACCGGTGACGTCGCCCCGCAGGCGCCCGAGCGCCTGTCCGGCAAGACTGTCGCGGTCATCGGCTCGGGCCCGGCGGGTCTGGCCGCCGCCCAGCAGCTGACGAGGGCCGGCCACACCGTCGCCGTCTACGAGCGCGCGGACCGCATCGGGGGCCTCCTGCGGTACGGCATCCCCGAGTTCAAGATGGAGAAGCGGCACATCAACCGGCGCATCGAGCAGATGCGCGCGGAGGGCACCCGCTTCCGCACCGGCATCGAGATCGGCCGCGACCTCAAGGCGACCGACCTCAAGAAGCGTTACGACGCCGTCGTGATCGCCGCCGGCGCCACCACCGCCCGCGACCTGCCGGTCCCCGGCCGTGAGCTCAAGGGCGTCCATCAGGCGATGGAGTACCTGCCGCTGGCCAACAAGGTCCAGGAGGGCGACTTCGTGGCGCCCCCGATCACGGCCGAGGGCAAGCACGTCGTGGTCATCGGCGGCGGCGACACCGGCGCCGACTGCGTGGGCACCGCCCACCGCCAGGGCGCTGCCTCCGTCACCCAGCTGGAGATCATGCCCCGCCCGGGCGAGGAGCGGAACCCGGGTCAGCCCTGGCCGACCTTCCCGATGCTCTACAAGGTCACGTCCGCGCACGAGGAGGGCGGCGAGCGGGTCTACTCCGTCTCCACCACCCACTTCGAGGGCGACGAGGACGGCAACGTCCAGTGGCTGCACCTCACCGAGGTCGAGTTCGTCGAGGGCAGGCTGACCCCGAAGCCGGGCACGGAGCGCAAGATCCCCGCCCAGCTGGTCACCCTCGCCATGGGCTTCACCGGCACCGACCGGGAGAACGGCCTCGTGGAGCAGTTCGGCCTGGAGCTCGACGAGCGCGGCAACGTCGCGCGCGACGCCGACTTCGCGACCAACGTGCCCGGCGTGTACGTCGCCGGAGACGCCGGCCGCGGCCAGTCGCTCATCGTGTGGGCGATCGCGGAGGGCCGCTCGGCCGCCCGCGGCGTCGACCGGTTCCTGACCGGCGCGAGCGAGCTGCCCGCCCCGATCCGCCCGACGGACCGCTCGCTGATGGTCTGACGGCCCCGCCGAAAGGCGCCCAGACGTCCCGTACAAAGGCGTGCGGAACACAGACGGCGCCTGCCCACAGTCCCCGACCGGACGACTGGGCAGGCGCCGTCGCCTTTTCGTACGCCTGTTCCCGAGGCGGGGGCGGTGGGTGTGGGAGGCTGTGCGCCATGGTCGCGATCAGTCTCACCAAGGTCCAGGAGACCGCACCCGCGCTGGTCGGCCTCTACGAGAGCGCCGGGGCGTCCCTCGCCAGGCACGGCCTCGACGGGCAGCGGGCCGCCGTCTACCTCGTCGTCGACTACTCGGGCTCGATGAAGCCGTACTACCAGGACGGCAGCGTGCAGGCGCTCGCCGAACGGGTGCTGGGACTGTCCGCGCACCTCGACGACGACGGCCGGGTGCCGGTCGTCTTCTTCTCCACCGACGTCGACGCCGTCACCGACATCGCCCTCGCCGACCACCGCGGACGGGTGGACCGCATCGTGGCCGGGCTCGGGCACATGGGCAGGACCAGCTACCACCTCGCCATGGACGCCGTCATCGACCACTACCTCGACAGCGGGGCGCGCGAACCCGCGCTGGTCGTCTTCCAGACCGACGGAGGCCCCGTCGACAAGCTCGCCGCCGAGCGCTACCTGTGCAAGGCCTCCAAGCTGCCCCTGTTCTGGCAGTTCGTCGGCTTCGGCGACCGCGGCAGCAGACAGTTCGACTTCCTGCGCAGGCTCGACGAACTGCCCGTCCCCTCGAAGCGGGCGGTCGACAACGCCGGCTTCTTCCACGCCGGCCCTGATCCGCGGAAGGTCTCGGACGCCGATCTCTACGACCGGCTCGTGAGCGAGTTCCCGCAGTGGCTGAGGGCCGCCCGGGCGCAGGGCATCGTCCGGCCGTAGCCGCGGGCCCCGGCGGCGGCCGCCCGCAACCGTCCGCACCGTTGGCTCAACGGGCCGTCCGTGCCACCCTGAGGAAGATCCGACGGGGAGGCGGCGACGTATGGGCGAGCACGCGGGAGCGGTGAACAGTGCGGCGGACGACGGGAGTTCGCGACGGCCACGGGATCCGGCGGGCAGAGGCGAGCGGGTCGCGGACTGGGCGGACGGACGGCTCGGGCTGTACACGCTGGCGAAGGCCAACCTGCGCAAGGTGTTCCCGGACCACTGGTCGTTCATGCTGGGCGAGATCTGTCTCTACAGCTTCCTGATCCTCATCCTCACCGGCGTCTACCTCACCCTGTTCTTCGAGCCGAGCAGCGCCGAGGTCGTCTACCACGGCTCGTACGCGCCCCTCAACGGCATCACGATGACACGGGCGTACGAGTCGACGCTCGACATCAGCTTCGACGTGCGCGGCGGGCTGCTGATCCGGCAGATCCACCACTGGTCGGCGCTGGTCTTCGTCAGCGGCATGCTCGTGCACATGATGCGGGTGTTCTTCACCGGCGCGTTCCGCAAGCCGCGCGAGGTCAACTGGGTGTTCGGCTGGCTGCTGTTGTTCCTCGGCATCCTCACCGGTCTCACCGGCTACTCGCTCCCCGACGACCTGCTCTCCGGCACCGGAGTGCGGTTCGCCGACGGCGCGATCCTGTCCGTCCCGGTCGTCGGCACGTACCTGTCGTTCTTCCTCTTCGGAGGCGAGTTCCCGGGGCACGACATCATC
Organism: Streptomyces sp. NPDC020597; assembly: GCF_044335095.1. Taxonomy (NCBI): domain Bacteria; kingdom Bacillati; phylum Actinomycetota; class Actinomycetes; order Kitasatosporales; family Streptomycetaceae; genus Streptomyces; species Streptomyces sp. NPDC020597. Next base: position 316,192 of record NZ_JBIRUL010000006.1, read on the forward strand.
GCCCGGTTCTACCCGATCCACGTCCTGCTGCTGCCCGGCATCATGCTGGGGCTGGTCGTCGCTCATCTCGTCCTGGTGTTCTTCCACAAGCACACCCAGCACCCCGGACCCGGACGCGACCAGAAGAGCGTCGTCGGCATGCCGTTCATGCCGGTCTACATGGCGAAGGCCGGCGGGTTCTTCTTCCTGGTCTTCGGCGTACTGGCGGTGATGGGCGGGATCGCGAGCGTCAACCCGGTCTGGGCGTTCGGGCCGTACCGCCCGGACCTGGTGACGACGGGCGCCCAGCCGGACTGGTACCTCGGCTTCTCCGAGGGGCTGATCCGGGTGATGCCGGGGTGGGAGATCAACGCCTGGGGCCACACCCTGGAGTTGGGCGTCCTCATCCCGTTCTCGCTGTTCCCGCTGATCCTGCTCGCCATCGGGGCCTACCCCTTCGTCGAGGCGTGGATCACCGGTGACGAACGGGAGCACCACATCCTCGACCGGCCGCGCAACGCCCCCGTGCGCACCGGCCTCGGCGTGGCCTGGCTGACCCTGTACGCGGTGCTGCTGATCGGCGGCGGCAACGACATCGTGGCCACGCACCTGCATCTGTCCATCAACGCGATCACCTGGTTCGTGCGGATCTCCGTGTTCGCCGCCCCGGTCGTCGCCTTCACGCTCACCAAGCGGATCTGTCTCGGGCTGCAGCGCGGCGACCGTGACAAGGTCCTGCACGGCCGGGAGACGGGCGCCATCAGACGCCTGCCGCACGGCGAGTACATCGAGGTTCACGAACCCCTCGGCCAGGACCGGCTGTTCACCCTCACCCAGCACGAGCAGCACCCGCCGTACGAGATCGGGCCGCTCGTCGACCACAACGGGGTGCGGCGGCCGGTCACCCTGTCCCAGCGGGTGCGGGCGCGGCTGGCCCGTGCGATGTTCGGGGCGGACAGCCACATCCCCAAGCCGACGCCCGAGGAGTACCGCGAACTCACCCGGGGCCACGGCGGTCAGGGGAGTCCCGCGGACCACGGGGGTCGTGCGGGCCACGGGGGAGCCGGGGGAGCCGGGAGCTGAGGACCCGCGCGAAGCGTTCGCCGATCAGACGGTGTCCCGACGCGTCCGGGTGGAGGCCGTCCGGCAGCGGCGTCTCGACGGCGTCGGCCTCGCCGTAGAGGTCGAGGCCGTCGACGTGGTGCAGGTGCGGGTCGTCGGCGGCGCGCTCGGCCACGATCCGCGCCAGTTCGGCGCGGATCACCCGCAGGGTCAGCTTCCCGTACGCCACCTCGGCCGGATCGCCCATCGGCTGGAACAGCTCCCGGCCCGCGGCGGCGGAGGCGAAGTCCAGCGAGGTGGGGCCCGGAGTGTCCTCGTGCATCGGGCACAGGATCGGTGAGACGACCACGAGGGGCGTGCCGGGACGGCCCTCGCGGATCGTGTCGAGGAAGCCGTGCACCGCCGGGGTGAAGGCGCGCAGCCGCATCAGGTCCAGGTTCACCAGGTTGATGCCGACCTTGACGCTGATCAGGTCGGCCGGGGTGTCCCGCAGCGCGCGGGCGGTGAACGGGTCGAGGAGGGCGCTGCCGCCCAGGCCCAGGTTGATCAGCTCCACGCCGGCCAGCGAGGCGGCGAGGGCGGGCCAGATCGCGGTGGGGCGCACGGCGTCCGAGCCGTGGCTGATCGAGCTGCCGTGGTGCAGCCAGACCGGGCGGCCGGACGCGGGGGCGGTGGTCAGCGGGGCGTCGGTGCGCAGGGCGACCAGCTCGGCGCTCTCGTCGTGCGGGAGCCAGATCTCGAGGTCCTTGACGCCGGGCGGCAGGTCCGTGAACCGCAGGGTGGCGACCGGACCGGACCGCGTGTCGGTGGTCCCCGCCACCAGGTCGACGGTCTGGACGCGGCCGCCCTCCGTCGCGCTGGCCGCCCTGAGCGGACGGCCGTCGACGAGCAGCTCGTACACGCCGTCCGGGCGGGGCGGCCCGCCGACGTAGACCCGCTTGGTGGGCAGGACGTCCAGCTCCACGGCGGTGGCCCCGCTGCGGAACACGAGCCGCACACCCGACGGCTGGGACTCGGCCATGGCGAGCTGCGGGTCGGCGCACTGGGCACGCGCGCGTGCGGGCAGCCGGTGCGGCAGCACGCCGTGCCCGGTGCGCTCGACGTCGAGGGCCCCACGCAGCAGGTCGGCGGTGACGGGCGTCGTGATCCAGGCCGGCCCGGGCGCGCGGCTCATGCGGCGGGCCAGTTGCGCAGCAGGGCGTCGAGGGCGTCCAGGACGCGGGCCCAGGTCTCGTCCGTGTCCGGCGCGCTGTGGCTGAAGCTCCCGCCCAGCTCCAGGCCGACGTATCCGCTGAAGACGCTGCCGAGCAGCCGGACCGCGTGCGTGCGGTCCGGCTCCGCCAGGTCGTAGCCGCGCAGCAGCGCCCGGGTCATCTGCGCGTGCCGGACGCCGGCGCTTTCGGCGGCCGTCTGCGGGTCGAGCCGCAGCTGGGCGGCGGCGTAGCGGCCGGGGTGCCGGTGCGCGTAGTCGCGGTAGACGTTGGCCAGCGCGGTCAGCGCGTCCTTCCCGGCCCGGCCCGCCAGCGCGTCGGCCGCCCGGTCGGCGAGCTCCTCGAGGGCGAGCAGCGCGATGCGGGTCCTGAGGTCCTGCGAGTTCTTCACGTGCGAGTACAGACTCGCCACCCTGACGTCGAACCGCCGGGCCAGCGCCGAGACGGTCACCTCCTCGAAGCCGGCCTCGTCGGCGAGCTCCGCACCCGCCCGCACCAGGCGCTCCGTGGTCAGTCCGACCCGCCCCATGTCCGTCCGTCCTTCCCGTCGACGCCTTGCCCCAGGCCTTAACCCATTATGCGTTTGCCTAAAACCTTTAGGCAAATTAGCCTCGCGGATATGAAGCCGCTGACCGAAGCAGAGATCCGCGCCGCGTTCGTGAACTGCACCAAGGGCGAGGCAAGGCGACTGTCCGTACCGCGCGACCTCGCCGACCGCCCGTGGGACGACCTGGACTTCCTGGGCTGGCGCGACCCCCAGGCCCCCGACCGCGCCTACCTGGTCGCAGAGCTCGACGGCCGGCTGAAGGCCGTAGCGATGCGCACCTCGGCCGCCGGCCCCGGGCAGTCCCGGCGCAGCGTGTGCCGGCTGTGCCTGACCACGCACTCCGGCGGCGTCTCGCTGATGGTCGCGCCGAGGGCCGGCCGGGCAGGCCAGCAGGGCAACTCGGTGGGCTCCTACATCTGCAGCGACCTCGCCTGCTCGCTGTACGTGCGGGGCAAGCGGGACGCGGGCGTCGGGGCGCGTCTGCAGGAGACGATCACGCTGGAGGAGAGGATCGGGCGGACGGTCGCCCACCTCGCCGCGTTCGTCGCCCAGGTCACGGGCTGACCGTCCGCCGTCCCCGCGCGTGCCCGGCGGGCGGACGTGGGGCCGCGCCACCACCGGCGGCGGGTCAGGAGCGGCCGTCCAGCACCTGGGCCCGGCAGGCGTCCGGATCACCCCACGCCGTGCGCAGCGCGCGGGCCTTGGCCAGCCACAGCGACAGGTCGTACTCCGCCGTGTAGCCGATCGCCCCGTGCAGCTGGAGCGCGGTGCGCGCGGTCGCGTACGCCGCCTCGCAGGCGCTCACCTTCGCCGCGGCCACGTCCGCCGGGGCCATCGTCACCGCGGCGCCCAGCACCAGGGGACGGGCGAACTCCAGCGCGATCTTCGCGTCCGCCAGCCGGTGCTTGACCGCCTGGAACGACCCGATGGGCACCCCGAACTGGACGCGCTGCCGCACGTACCCCACCGTCCGGTCCAGCAGTGCGAGACCCACGCCCAGCGCCTGCGCTGCGGTGGCCAGTCGCGCCCACAGCAGGGCCCGGTCCGCAGGCGGGTCCGGGTCGAGGAGCTCACCGCCCGGCAGCAGCCGGGTGAGCCGGCGGGCCGGGTCCAGGCACGCGCGGACCGGACCGTGCCCCGGCGCGAGCCGCAGTCCGTCCCGGGCCAGGACGAGCCGTGCCGTCGCCGCGTCGCCGTCCAGGGCGTACCCGCCCTCCCGCGCCAGCGTCGCGATCGACTCGCCCGAGGCGAGCCCCGGCAGGAACCGCCCGGCCGGACCCGGCGCGCCGAGCGCCGCGGCCGCGGCCACCGTCTCCACCAGCGGGCCGGGCGCCGCATACCGCCCCAACTCCACGAACGCGACCGCCAGTTCCACGGGCCGCGGTCCCAGCCCGTCGTACTCCTCAGGGACCGCAAGCGCGAAGACGCCGGCCGCGGCGATCCGCGACCACAGCGCCCGCCCGGCCGCCCGCTCGCCGCGGCTCCAGTCGCGGATCACGGCCGGTACGCCGGCCGCGGCCAGCATCGCGCCCAGCGACCCGGCGAACGCCCGCTGCTCGGCGTCGAGGAGGAAATGCGGCGCCGGCCCGGGCGCCGCCGCTGCCGGGGTGCGCGGCGAGACCGTCACCGGCGCCCCCTCGGCAGGCCGAGCAGATGCTCGGCGATGATGTCGCGCTGGATCTCGTTCGTGCCCGCGTAGATCGGCCCGGCGAGAGCGAAGACATATCGCTGCGGCCACTCCTCCTCCGCGAACTCGCCCTCCTCGCCGAGGAGATCCAGCGCCGTCTCGTGCAGGGCGATGTCGTACTCGGACCAGAAGACCTTGTTCAGACTCGCCTCGGCCCCGACGCGCTCACCGCCGAGGAACCGGGAGGCTGTCGCGTAGGTGGCCAACTGGTAGGCGCGGGCGCCGATCAGGGCGTCGGCGACCCGTGCCCGCGCGTCCTGCGGACTGCCCCGGTCCCGCCAGAGCGCGTGCAGCCGGTCGGCCGCCGCGAGGAAGCGGCCCGGGGAGCGCAGCGTCAGCCCGCGTTCGTCGGCCGCCGTCGCCATCGCGATCCGCCAGCCCTGGCCCGGCTCGCCGATCACGTCGTCGTCCGCCACGAACACCTCGTCCAGGAACAGCTCGGCGAACGCCGGCTTCCCGTCGAGGCGGCCGATCGGGCGGACGGTGACGCCCTTCGCCCGCAGGTCGAACATGACGTACGTGAGGCCCTGATGGGGTTTCGGGGCCTCGGGGTCACTGCGGAACAGGCCGAAGGCGCGGTCGGCGAAGGCCGCACGCGAGGACCAGGTCTTCTGGCCGGTGAGCCGCCAGCCGCCGGGAACCCGTACCGCCCGGGCGCGCAGCGACGCCAGGTCCGAACCGGCCTCCGGCTCCGACCAGGCCTGCGCCCAGACGGTCTCGCCGCGCGCCATCGCGGGCAGCACCCGCGCGCGCTGCTCCTCGGTGCCGTGCGCGAGGAGGGTCGGCGCGAGGAGGCTCACGCCGTTCTGGCCGACCCGGCCCGGGGCGCCCGCGGCCCAGTACTCCTCCTCGAAGAGCAGCCAGCGCACCAGGCCGCAGTCCCGGCCGCCGTACCGCCGCGGCCAGTTCACCGCCGACCAGCAGCCCTCGGCCAGTTCGGCCTCCCACGCGCGGTGCGCGGCGAAGCCCTCGGCGGTCTCCAGCGAGGGCAGCGGCTCGGGCGGCACATGGGCGTGCAGCCAGTCCCGGGCCTCGGCGCGGAACGCCTCGTCGGCGGGGGAGTGCGTGAGATCCACGGGCGCTCTCCTACGGGTGCTTCTCGCGGGACCGTTCTTCCCTAACAAGTGTTTGGTAGGTTAGCGTGGCTCCATGACAGTCGTCGAGAGTCCGGCATACGTGCCCGGTCACGGGCTGCTCAGGGGGCGCACCGCCGTCGTCACGGCCGCGGCCGGGGCCGGCATCGGCGGAGCCGTCGCCCGCCGCTTCCTGGAGGAAGGGGCCCGGGTGCTGATCAGCGACGCCCACACCCGTCGGCTCAAGGCCCACGAGAGCGCGCTGGCCGAGGAGTTCGGGCCGGCCTCGGTGGCCGCCCTGCCCTGCGACGTCACCGACGAGGAGCAGGTGCGGGCCCTCTTCGACGCCGCCGTCGCCGCCCACGGCAGGCTGGACGTCGTCGTCAACAACGCCGGCCTCGGCGGCACCGCGCACCTCGCCGACATGACGGACGAGCAGTGGACCCGCGTCCTCGACGTCACGCTGAACGGCACCTTCCGCTGCACCCGGGCCGCCCTGCGGCGGATGCGCGACACCGGCGGCGGCGTCATCGTCAACAACGCCTCCGTCGTCGGCTGGCGCGCCCAGGCCGGACAGGCGCACTACGCCGCCGCGAAAGCGGGCGTGATGGCGCTGACCCGCTGCGCCGCGATCGAGGCCGCCTCCTACGGCGTACGGGTCAACGCCGTCTCACCCAGCCTCGCCATGCACCCCCACCTGGTGAAGGTCACCTCCGCCGAGCTGCTCGAGGAGCTCACCGGGCGCGAGGCCTTCGGACGGTACGCCGAACCCTGGGAGGTCGCCAACGTGATCGTGTTCCTCGCGTCCGGCTACTCCTCGTACATGACCGGCGAAGTGGTCTCCGTCAGTGGCCAGCATCCCTAGGACGACAATGGACGCGTGCCTCCTACGAAGCCTTCCGCCAAGCCTGCTGCGAAACCGGCGGCGAAGAAGAAGCCCCAGGTGACCGCCGCGCCCGCCCGGCGCCGCGAACTCCTCGAGACCGCCGCCGAGGTCTTCGCCGAGCAGGGCTACAACGCCACCACCGTGCGCAAGATCGCCGACCACGCGGGCATGCTCGCGGGCAGCCTCTACTACCACTTCGACTCCAAGGAGTCGATGCTCGAGGAGATCCTGCGCAGCTTCCTCGACGAGCTGTGGGACGGCTACGACACCGTCCTGGCCGCCCCACTGGGCCCCCGCGAGACCCTCGAAGCCCTGGTCACCGAGTCGTTCCGGGAGATCGACCGGCACCGCGCCGCCGTCGCGATCTACCAGAAGGAGAGCAGGCAGCTCGTGGCGCAGGAGCGCTTCGCGTTCCTCGCCGACTCGCAGCGCAGGTTCGAGACGGCGTGGCTCTCCACGCTGGAACGGGGCGTCGGCGCCCGGGTCTTCCGGGCCGATCTCGACGTCCGTCTTACCTACCGGTTCGTCCGCGACACGGTGTGGGTCGCCGCGTCCTGGTACCGGCCCGGCGGGCAGCACAGCCCGGAGGAGATCGCCCGCCAGTACCTGTCGATGGTGCTGGACGGCATCGCCGTCCGTGAATAGTCCACTGACGTGCCCCTTTGCATGAGGGAGTTGCCATGGCCGAGGCCTACATCGTCGAAGCGGTCCGTACGCCCGTCGGGCGGCGGGGGGGAGGTCTGTCCGGGGTGCACCCGGCGGATCTCGGCGCGCATGTGCTGAAGGAGCTCGTCGCCCGCTCGGGCGTGGACCCGGCGGCCGTCGAGGACGTCGTCTTCGGCTGCCTGGACACGGTCGGACCGCAGGCCGGGGACATCGCGCGGACCTGCTGGCTGGCCGCCGGCCTCCCCGAGGAGGTGCCGGGCGTGACCGTCGACCGGCAGTGCGGCTCCTCGCAGCAGGCCGTGCACTTCGCCGCCCAGGGCGTGCTGTCCGGCACCCAGGACCTGGTCGTCGCGGGCGGCGTGCAGAACATGTCGCAGATCCCGATCGCCTTCGCCACCCGGCAGGCCGCCGAACCCCTCGGCTTCACCCAGGGCCCCTTCGCGGGCAGCGAGGGCTGGCGCGCCCGCTACGGGGACCGGCCCGTCAACCAGTTCGCCGGCGCCGAGATGATCGCCGCCAAGTGGGGCGTCAGCCGGCAGGACCAGGAGGAGTTCGCGCTGCGCTCGCACCGCCGGGCGGTACGCGCGATCGACGAGGGCCGCTTCACCCGCGAGACCGTCGCCTACCGGGACGTGACGACCGACGAAGGGCCGCGCCGGGACACCTCTCTGGAGAAGATGGCCGCGCTGAAGCCCGTCATCGACGGCGGCACCGTCACCGCCGCCTGCTCCTCACAGGTCTCCGACGGCGCGGCCGCGCTGCTGCTGGCCTCCGCGGACGCCGTCCGCGAGCACGGGCTGCGGCCGCGGGCCCGCGTCCACCACCTCTCGGTGCGCGGCGAGGACCCCATCCGCATGCTGACGGCCCCGATCCCGGCCACCGCGCACGCCCTGAAGAAGACCGGCCTCACGATCGACGACCTCGACCTCGTCGAGATCAACGAGGCGTTCGCGCCCGTCGTCCTGGCCTGGCTGAAGGAGACCGGCGCGGACCCGGAGAAGGTCAACGTCAACGGGGGCGCGATCGCCCTCGGTCATCCCCTCGGCGCGACCGGCGCGAAGCTGATGACGACGCTGCTGCACGAACTGGAGCGCACCGGCGGCCGGTTCGGCCTGCAGACGATGTGCGAAGGCGGCGGCCAGGCCAACGTGACGATCATCGAGCGGCTCTGACGGGTGCGCGGGACGGGGCTCGCGCGGCGGCCGTCACGTCGCGGCGAGCCGGTCCAGGGCGGCCAGCACGTCCTGCGCCTCCTTCATGATCCGTTCCACCAGCTCCGCGCACGACGGCAGGTCGTCGATCACCCCGGCGACCTGCCCGGCGGCCATCACGCCCGCCTCCGGGCGGCCCTCCACCATCGCCGACCTCAGCAGCATCGGCGTGTTCGCGGCCAGCAGCACCTGGCTCCAGGCGAGGTCCTTGCCGTGCCGCAACGCCAGGCCGTCACGGACCATCTGCCGCCAGGTGAGACCGGACACCCTGCGAAAGCCCGCCGCGTGCCGCGCCGCCCGCAGCAGCGCCCGGACCCGGCCCGCGTCCTCCAGGCCGTCGACCAGCGGAGTGCGCAGCATGCGGTGCGGCAGGCCGTCCACCGCCCGGGTGACCGTGACGTCCCGTACCGTCGCGGCCAGATACCGCGCCTTCACCGCCTCCGGGACCGGCGAGTCCGACGTCAGCAGGAACCGCGTGCCCATCGCGACGCCGGCCGCCCCGTACGCCAGCGCGGCGGCGAGACCGCGCCCGTCGAAGAAGCCGCCCGCCGCCACGACGGGGACGTCCACCGCGTCCACCACCTGCGGCAGCAGGACCGTCGTCGCCACCTCTCCGGTGTGGCCGCCGCCCTCGCCGCCCTGCACGATCACCGCGTCCGCACCCCACGCAGCCACCTTCTCGGCGTGCCGGCGGGCCCCTACGGACGGGACGACCACGACCCCCGCCTCCTTGAGCGCGGCGATCAGCTCGGCGGAGGGGGCGAGCGCGAACGACGCGACCCGCACCCCCTCGTCGACGATGATCCGGACCCGGTCGCCGGCGTCCGCCGCGTCGGCCCGCAGGTTCACCCCGAACGGCGCGTCCGTGCGCGACTTCACCTCCCGCACCGCCGACCGCAGCCGGTCCGGCGTCATCGTCGCCGAGGCCAGGACGCCCAGCGCGCCCGCGTCCGCCGCCGCCGACACCAGCCGCGGACCCGCCACCCATCCCATGCCGGTCTGCACGATCGGGTGACGCACCCCGACCAGCCGGGTGAACGCCGTCTCCATCAGACCGCCACCTCCCGGGCCCGCGCGCCGCCCGGGTCGATCACCTCACGGATCAGCCGCAGCTCCTGAGCGGTCGGCTCACGGGTGTACGGCACCTCGTCGGCGACGGCGAGATCGAACCCCGTCGCCTCCCGTACCTCCTCGACGCTCACCCCGGGATGCAGCGAGGCCAGCCGCATCGACCGGTCGGGCGTGGCGAAGTCGAAGACGCCGAGGTCGGAGACGACCCGCCCGAGGCGGTGGTGCCGGGCCCCGGCCGCACGGTCGTACCCCACGCCGCACACCATGTCGACCTTCGCGACGAACACCCGCCGGGAGTGCTTCGGGACCCAGTAACTCGTCGGATTGTTCAGGGTGTTGACCGGCGCACCGCGCACCCCGAGGAGCTGCCGCACCGGCTTCGCCCAGTCGCCGACGCACGCGATGTTCTGGTTGCCGTACCGGTCGATCTGGCTCGCGCCCATCATCACGTGCCGCCGGCCGCCGGTGACCAGCTCCAGATGCTGCCGGTAGGGCAGCCAGCCCTCCGTCGTCCCGTCCGGACGCACGATCAGCGCCTCGCCGTCGGTCAGCAGGAGATCCGGCGAGAAGCTGAGCCGGGCGAGCCGGGCGCCGACCGAGGGGATCACGCCCATGGGGCTCGCCAGGATCTCGCCCGCGTCCCGCCAGGCCTCCGCGCAGGCGATCACGCAGTACTCGGCGCGCGTGGTCCCGCTCACGAGTCCTCCCCGACCGCAGACCGGTACGCCTGTTCGTCCCCGGCGAGATAACGGGCCGAGAACTGCGCCCAGGGCGTCGTCGCGTACCGCTTCTGGAACGCCTCGTCCCGGCCGTAGTCGGGTGCGCAGGACGTGAAGTGCGCCCCGTTCGGGGCCTCGACCACCCCCGTCACCGTGTGCCGCTTGATCAGCAGCGACTGCGGCGGGGCCTCCTTGGTCAGCTCGGCCGTGTCGACGACGCGCTCGCAGCTGACGTACGCCGTGTCCGCCGCCTCGCAGAACAGGTCGTCGAAGTACGGGTCCGGGCCCAGGTACTGCCCGTTGCCCAGCCGGTCGGCTCGATTGACGTGCACCAGCGCGGCGTCCAGCCGCAGGGCGGGCATGGCCACGAACGTCTCCCCGTCCTCGTAGGGCGACGTCACCGTCCGCAGACCGGGGTTGACCCGCATCACGTCGGAGCCCAGGCCCGCCCGCACGGGCAGGAACGGCAGCCGGTGCGCCGCCGCGCGCAGCCCCCACAGGAACATCGCCTCGTCGACCTCCGTCAGCTCCAGCGTCCCGCGCTCGCGGGCCGCCCGGTAGTGCGGCTCGAGCGGGATCGAGTCCAGGGTGGCGAAGGCGGCGACCAGCCTGCGGATCCGACCCGCCGCCGCGAGCATGCCGACGTCCGGGCCGCCGTACGAGACCACGGTGAGGTCGGTGACGTCCGTCCGCAGCAGCGCACGCACCAGCGCCATCGGCTTGCGGCGCGAGCCCCAGCCGCCGATGCCGAGGGTCATGCCGCTCTCCAGACGGGAGACGGCCTCCTCGGCGCTCATCGTCTTGTCACTCACCCGAGCTCTCCTCCCGTGCGGCCCCGCCGAAGGCGCCGCGGACCCGGTCGGCCACACCGCCGACGCTCGCCTCGTACGTGAACCCCTGCTCGAAGCGGTAGCTGCGACGCACGTCGACCGGGTCGATGCCGTTGATGGCGGCCTTGGCCAGCCGCACCAGCTCGCCGTCCTTCGCGGCGATCTCCCCGGCCAGCTCCAGCGCGGCCGCGCGCAGGTCGCCGCGGGGCGTCACCCGCCACACCGAGCCGTGCGCGTGCAGCTCCGCCGCCGTGACCGTGCGCGAGGTGTAGTAGAGGGCGCGCAGCAGATGCTGGGGCACGAGCCGGGCCAGATGGGTGGCCGCGCCCAGCGCGCCCCGGTCCAGCTCGGGCAGCCCGAACACGGCGTCCTCGCTCGCGACGATCACGTCCGCGTTCCCCACGAGGCCGACGCCGCCGCCCAGGCAGAACCCCTGGACGGCCGCCACGACGGGGACCTCGCACTCGTACACCGCCGCGAACGCCTCGAAGCAGCCGCGGTTGGCGCCGATCAGCGCCCCCGGCCCCTGTGCCTGGATCTCCTTGATGTCGACGCCCGCGTTGAAGCCCCGCCCCTCGGCGGCCAGCACCACGCACCGCGTGGCCGGATCGCGGCCGGCCGCGCGCACGGCGTCGGCCAGGGCGAACCAGCCGTGCACCGGCAGGGCGTTCACCGGCGGGAAGTCGACCGTGACGAGCGCGATTCCCTTTTCCGCCCCCTTTTCCGGGGACGAGGTGGAGACACCCATGGAAGCATCAGCTACCTTTCCACCAAACGTTTGTTAGGTGGAAAGGTAGCAGCCGATGAAGCTGGACGGGAAGGTCGCCGTCGTCACCGGCGGCACCCGGGGAGTGGGCGCCGGCATCGCGCGCTCCCTCGCGCGCGCCGGCGCCGAGGTCGTCGTCTGCGCCCGCCGCCCGCCCGACACCCCCGTCCACGCAGCCCGGTTCGCGCCGCTGGACGTACGGGACGCCGACGCCGTGACGGCCTTCTTCGCCGGGCTGCCCCGGCTGGACGTCCTCGTCAACAACGCGGGAGGCGCCCCCTACCGGCCGCTCGCCGCGGCCGACGCGCACCGCCACGCGCGCGTGATCGAGCTCAACCTCCTTGCCCCGCTCACGGTGTCCCTCGCCGCCCACGACCACCTCAGGCGCACCCGGGGCTCCATCGTGATGATCGGCAGCGTCAGCGGCGGCCGCCCCTCGCCCGGCACCGCCGCCTACGGCGCGGCCAAGGCGGGCCTGGAGAGCCTCGCTCGGTCCATGGCCGTCGAATGGGCGCCGGAGATCCGCGTGAACACCCTGGTCGTCGGCATGGTCCACACCGAGCGCACCCACCTCCACTACGGCGACGACGACGGCGTCGAGGCCGTCGCCCGCACCGTGCCGCTGGGCCGCCTCGCCCTCCCCGACGACGTCGGCGACGCGGCCGTCTTCCTCGCCTCCGACGCGGCCGCCTACATCAGCGGGGCGAGCCTGCTCCTGCACGGCGGGGGCGAACGACCCGCCTTCCTCGACGCCGCCACCGCCGACAGGCCGACCCGAGAGACGTGAGAGACCCGAGAAGCGTGAGCCACATGAGCCACATGAGCCACATGAGCCACATGAGCCACATGAGCCACATGAGAGACCTGAGAGACCTGAGAGGAGACCCGCGATGAACGGAATCTGCGACGGACGGGTCGTCGTCGTCACCGGCGCCGGCCGCGGCCTCGGGCGCGCCCACGCCCTCGCCTTCGCCGCCGAGGGCGCCCGGGTCGTCGTCAACGACCTCGGCGTCGGACTCGACGGCGCACCCGGCCCCGACAACCCCGCCCGGCAGGTCGCCGACGAGATCCGCGCGGCCGGCGGCACCGCCCTCGCCCACGGCGGCGACATCGCCACCCCCCAGGGCGCCGCCTCCCTCGTGACGACCGCCCTGGAGGCGTACGGCCGGCTCGACACCCTCGTCAACAACGCCGGCTTCCTGCGCGACCGCATGCTCGTCAACCTCGACGAGGACGACTGGGACGCCGTCCTGCGCGTCCACCTCAAGGGCCACTTCCTCACCCTCAAGCACGCCGCCGCGCACTGGCGCGCCGAGACCAAGGCAGGCCGCACACCCGCCGCCCGCGTCATCAACACCGCGAGCGGCGCGGGACTGCTCGGCTCGGTCGGGCAGGGCAACTACAGCGCCGCGAAAGCCGGCATCGTCGGCCTCACCCTCGTCGCAGCCGCCGAACTCGCCCGCTACGGCGTCCAGGTCAACGCGATCGCGCCCGCCGCCCGCACCCGCATGACGGAACACACCTTCGCCGCCGCCATGGCCGCCCCCGACACCGGCTTCGACGCCATGGCCCCCGGCAACGTCTCCCCGCTGGTCGTCTGGCTCGGCTCCACCGCCAGCGAAGGCGTCACCGGACACGTCTTCGAGACGGAGGGCGGCCGGATCACCGTCATGCAGGGCTGGCGGCCCGGCCCCACAGCGGACACCGCAAGACGCCGCAGCCCCGCCGAGGCGGGAGAGACCGCACGCAAGCTCCTCGCGGACGCGGAACCACCGGGACGCGTCTACGGCGCGTGACACCCGCACCGCGGCACCCGTCCGCCCGCCCGCGACCGCACCGCACCTCACGTGTCGCACTCCAGCACGGTCCTGCACAACCCGCAGCGCGCCCGGACCCGCCCCCGCACCGGAACCCGGATCCGCTGACGACAGGTGGGACACGCGAACATCACCCGCAACGGCCCCTGCGGATCACGCACGAACGCATACGGCGCGCCCGCATCCCCCGACCCCGCCCGAACACCCTGCGCATGCCGGCGGTCACGGGCGTAACGCCGCCGCCCCGCCCAGCCCGCCGCCGTCAGCGGCGGCTCCCGCTCGTCGCACCGCGCCCGCTCCAGACCCCGCCCGTACGCCGCGTACGCCTGCGCGCTCGTGAACCACACCGACGGATCCTCACCGAACACCAGCGACCGCTTCGCCAGCACGTACCCGAACTCCTCCGGCGTCAGATACCCCAGCTTCTGCGACGACACCCCGTCCACCCGGTAGGCGTCCAGCAGCAGCCAGCCCGCCCCCAGATACGTCGTCGCCGTGTCCGTCAGGATCTCGTTGTCCCGCGTCCCCGCGAACGACAACCCCACCCGGTGCAGATAGACGTGCATGATCTCGTGCGCCAGCGCCGCACCGATGTCCCGGCGATGCGTACGGAAACGATCGTTCAGCTCGACGAAGTACTCCGGCCCCGCCGCGAGCTCGATGTGCGCCGCATGCTCCATCTCCCGGAACGCCACCACCATCCGCGCATCCGGCAACCGGTAGTGCCGCACCAGCTCCCGCGCCACCCGCTGCGCCCCCAGATGCAGGTCGTCGGTGTCGCAGAACGCCACATCGGCCGGCGCCACACTCGTCGCGAACTGGTGGATCGTGTCGTACGACAACCGTCTGTACAACGCCGTCAACGCCGCCCGCACCGTCTCCAGATGCGGGTAACCGTGCTCGACCGGCCCACCGTTCGCCACGCCGCACCCCCAACACGCCGAGGACCCGATTCCACTGTACGGGCAGCCCGCGAAGCCCGTCCGGACATGCCCTAGGGTGATCGCCCATGACCACCAGCAACACCCGCACGCCCGGCGCCGGCGACGTCGACCCCGCCGTCCGCGAGGAACTCGCCCGGCTGCGCGACAGCATCGACAACATCGACGCGGCCGTCGTGCACATGCTCGCCGAACGCTTCAAAGCCACCCAGCAGGTCGGCCACCTCAAGGCCCGCCACCAGCTCCCGCCCGCCGACCAGGCCCGCGAGGCCCGCCAGATCGCCCGGCTGCGCACCCTCGCCGAGAGCGCCAAGCTCGACCCCGCCTTCGCCGAGAAGTTCCTCAACTTCATCATCGCCGAGGTCATCCGCCACCACGAGCGCATCGCCGAGGACACCGCCGCGCCCCCACGCGACTGACCCGGACCGCACGGCAACCCACTCGAACCGGCCCCCGGCACAGGCCCACCACCAGCCCGTCACCGGCGCGGAACCGGCACACGACCGGCACGAGAACGGCCCCTGACCGGCGCTCCGGCGCGAGAACGGACATAGGGCGCGTACCGATCCGCCCCTGTGCCCGGCCAGCGGCATCAGGCAGCATGTCGTGCATGTCCGTACTGACGCGCGACGAAGCGCAGAGCCGTGCCAAACTCCTCGACGTCCTCCGCTACACCATCGAGCTCGACCTGACGACCGGCGACGAGACCTTCGAGTCCAGCACCGTCATCCGGTTCGCCGCGCGCACCCACGGGGACACCTTCGTCGAGATCCGGCCCGCAGAACTGCACTCCGTCACCCTCGACGGCGAGCCCGTCGACCCCCAGACGCTCGACGACAACCGGCTCGCCCTGACCGGCCTCACCGCCGGCGAGCACGAACTGCGCGTCCACGCGAGCATGCGCTACTCCCGCACCGGCGAAGGCATGCACCGCTTCACCGACCCCACCGACGGCGAGACCTACCTCTACACCCAGCTGTTCATGGAAGACGTCCAGCGCGTCTTCGCCGCCTTCGACCAGCCCGACCTCAAGTCGGTCTTCGAACTCACCGTCCAGGCCCCCGAAGGCTGGACCGTCCTCGCCAACGGCATCACCGAACACCTCGGCGACGGCCGCTGGCAGGCCGCACCCACCCCCCTCGTCTCCACCTACCTCGTCGCCGTCGCCGCCGGCCCCTGGCACTCCGTGCGCACCGAACACCGCGGACTGCCCTTCGGCCTCCACTGCCGCCGCTCCCTCGCCCCCTACCTCGACGCCGACGCCGACGAACTCCTCGACATCACACGCGCCTGCTACGACCGCTACCACGAGAAGTTCGAGGAGCCCTACCCCTTCGACTCCTACGACCAGGCGTTCGTCCCCGAGTTCAACGCCGGCGCCATGGAGAACCCCGGCCTCGTCACCTTCCGCGACGAGTTCGTCTACCGCTCCGCCGTCACCGACACCGAACGCCAGACCCGCGCCATGGTCATCGCCCACGAGATGGCCCACATGTGGTTCGGCGACCTCGTCACCCTCCAGTGGTGGGACGACATCTGGCTCAACGAGTCCTTCGCCGAGTACATGGGCTACCAGACCCTCATCGAAGCCACCCGCTTCCACGGCACCTGGACCGAGTTCGGCGTCGTCCGCAAACCCTGGGGCTACGACGCCGACCAGCGACCCTCCACCCACCCCGTCGCCCCCGAGAACGTCGACGACACCGCCTCCGCACTCCTCAACTTCGACGGAATCTCCTACGCCAAGGGCGCCTCCGCACTGCGCCAGCTCGTCACCTGGCTCGGCGAGAAGGACTTCCTCGCCGGCATCAACACCCACTTCGCCCGGCACCGCTTCGCCAACGCCACCCTCGCCGACTTCATCGACTCCCTCGCCGCCCACACCGACCGCGACGTCCACGCCTGGGCCGACGCCTGGCTGCGCACCACCGGCGTCGACACCCTCGTCCCCACCGTCAGCGGCTCCAACGGCGACCACACCCTCACCGTCGACCACCAGGGCAGCCGGCCCCACCGCGTCGGCGTCGGCCTCTACGACCTCGACCTCGCCGACGAGGACCGCCACCTCACCCTGCGCCGACGCCTCGAGATCGACATCCCGCAGAGCGCACCCGAACCCCTCGGCAAACGCCCCGCCCTGCTCCTCCTCAACGACGGCGACCTCACCTACGCCAAGGTCCGCTTCGACCCCGGATCCTTCGACACCGTCCGCGCCCGCCTCAGCGGCCTGCCCGACCCACTCACCCGCGCCGTCGTCTGGAACGCCCTGCGCGACGCCGTCCGCGACGGTGAACTCGCCCCCGCCGCCTACCTCGAGACCGCCCGCGCCCACCTCCCGCACGAGACCGACCTCGCCCTCGTCCAGGGCGTCCTCACCTTCGCCTCCGGCCAGGCCGCCGACCGCTACGCCACCCCCGAACAGCGCCCCGCCGCCCTCGCCGCCCTCTCCGCACTGTGCCGCGACCTCATCCGCCGCACCGAGGACGGCGACCACCCCAGCCTGCGGCTCATCGCCGTACGCCACTTCATCGCCGTCGCCGCCCACCCCGAGACCATCGCCGCCTGGCTCGCCGACGGCACCGTCCCCGGCGGCCCCGAACTCGACCCCGACCTGCGCTGGCGCGTCCTCGCCCGGCTCGCCGTCCTCGGCGCGATCGACGACGACGCCATCACCGCCGAACTCGACCGCGACCCCTCAGCCACCGGCCGCGAAGGCGCCGCCCGCTGCCGCGCCGCCCTGCCCGACGCCGAGGCCAAACGCACCGCCTGGGCCGCCATGTTCGAGGACGACGACCTCTCCAACTACCTCTTCACGGCCACCGCCCAGGGCTTCTGGCAGCCCGAACAGGCCGACCTCGTCGCCGGCTACGTCCCGCGCTTCTACCAGGACGCCGTCGCCGTCGCCGCCCGCCGCGGCCCCGCCATCGCGGACGCCGCCGGCCGCTGGGCCTTCCCCGCCCACGCCGTGGACCCCGACACCCTGCGGCTGGGCGAACAGTGCCTCGCCGACGCCCGGCCCATCCCGGCCCTGCGCCGCAAACTCGTCGACCAACTCGACGACCTGACACGCGCGTTGCGCGTACGCGAGGCACACCAGGCCTGACACCCGGCGACGCCCCGCACGAGGGCCCCGCACGCCCCGGGCCGGCGCGTGCGGGGCCCTGCCGGCGGGCCGAGTCCCCACTCGGCCCGCCGCACCGCCCCTTCACGCGGCCCCGACCGCCGGTTGCCGACGGCCCCGGCGGGACGCGGTGCTCGGGCGCGCACCGACTTCCCGTGCGTTCCGTGACACGCTCCGAGAACCCGGCTCCGCCACGGCGCAGCCCAGCCGTTCGAGGAAGTGTTCCCCGGCGACCGACTCGACGGCACGGTCGCCGCCACGCGCCCGAACCCCACCTCCCACGCCGGCAGCCCTCGCACGCGCCGAAGTACCCACTTTCGGGTTCCTGTCGCCGGGCTTTCCGGGCGCGTCGCCGCCCCGGCCGACAAGCTGGACCTCCCCGCTGCGGGCATCCGCCCCCGGCCCCGGAGGATTCCCCGTGAGCATGCCGCCCCTCGCCTCAGGCCCCGAAGGCTCCGACGCCCTGCGCCCGCTGCTGGCGACCGTCCTCGACGCGCTCGACGCCGGTGCCCGCTCCCGCGGCGGACCCCTGCCCGCAGGCGGACCGCACACGGTGGCCGCACGCGTCCGCGAAGCCGTCGGCGACCCCCTGCCCGAACACGGCGACCCCGACGCCCTGCACACCCTCGTCCACGCCCTCGCCGCAGGCGCCGCCGACCCCGCCCACCCCCTGTGCGCCGCCCACCTGCACTGCCCGCCCCTCGCCGTCGCCACCGCAGCCGACCTCGCCGCCTCCGCCCTGAACCCCTCCCTCGACTCCTGGGACCAGGCGCCCGCCGCCTCGGAACTGGAAGCCCTGCTCACCCACGCCCTCGCCGCGGAGATCTACGGCCACCCGAACCGGACACCCCCCACCCCCACCTCCACCCCCACGCCGTCGGGCACAGCCCCCACACCGTCCGCCGCCGCCACCGACCCGGCCCCCGCCGACGCCCTCGTCACCACCGGCGGCACCGAAGCCAACCACCTCGCCCTGCTCCTCGCCCGGGAAGCACACGGACCCGCCCTCCGGCTCGTCTGCGGCGCCAACGCCCACCACTCCCTGCCCCGCGCCGCCTGGCTCCTCGGCCTCCCCGAACCCGTCGTCCTCCCCACCCCCACCGGCGTCCTCGACCCCGCCGCCCTCCACCACACCCTCACCACCCGGTCCGGCCCCCTCCTCGTCGCCGCCACCGCCGGCACCACCGACGCCGGACTCATCGACCCGCTCCCCACCCTCGCCGCCCTCTGCCGCACCAACGGCGCCCGACTGCACATCGACGCCGCCTACGGAGGAGGCCTCCTCTTCAGCGACCGCCGACGCCCCCTCCTCACCGGCCTCGAAGCCGCCCACACCGTCACCCTCGACCTCCACAAACTCGGCTGGCAGCCCGTCGCCGCCGGACTCCTCGCCGTCCGCGACCCCCACGACCTCACCGCCCTCCACCACCACGCCGACTACCTCAACGCCGACGACGACACCGAAGCCGGCCTCCCCGACCTCCTGGGCCGCTCCCTGCGCACCACCCGCCGCCCCGACGCCTTCAAGATCGCCGTCACCCTCAAAACCCTCGGCCGCAGCGGCCTCGGCGCCCTCGTCGACCAGGTCTGCGACCACGCCCGGCAGCTCGCCGACCTCATCACCGCCCACCCCCACCTAGAACTCCACGCCCCACCCACCCTCAGCACCGTCCTCTTCCGGCCCGCACACACCACCGACACAGCCGTCGCCGACATCCGCCGCCGCCTCCTCACCCAAGGCCACGCCGTCCTCGGCCGGGCCCGCCTCGACGGCCGGCTCTGGCTCAAGGCCACCCTCCTCAACCCCCACACCCGGCCCGCCGACCTCACCGCCCTCCTGCGACTGGTGGAAGGAAACACCCCCGCATGAACACGCCCCCGCACCCCGACGCCGACACCCCCCGCGACCTCGTCGGCATCGGCGTCGGCCCCAGCAACCTCTCCCTCGCGGCCCTCGCCCAGCCCCTCGCCGAAATCGACGCCGTCTTCTACGAACAACGCCCCCGCTTCGACTGGCACCCCGGCCTCCTCATCGACGGCGCCCGCATCCAGGTCCCCTTCCTCGCCGACCTCGTCACCCTCGCCGATCCCACCAGCGACTGGACCTTCCTCAACTACCTCAAGACCCACCACCGCCTCTACCCCTTCTACTTCGCCGAGCGCTTCCACATCCAGCGCGCCGAATACGACGCCTACGGCCGCTGGGTCGCCGACCAACTCCCCGGACTCCGCTTCCGCCACCAGGTCGACTCCGTCCGCTGGAACCCCGAACGCGACCTCTTCGAAGTCGACTTCACCCAACTCGACGCAGCCGGCGAAGCCGAGGCCCTCGGCCGCACCCACACCCGCAACGTCGTCCTCGGCATCGGCGCCGAACCCCACATCCCCGACCCGATGCGCCCCCTCGCCGACGCACCCGGCGTCCCCGTCCTGCACGCCGACGACTACCTCGCCCACCGCGACGCCCTCCTGACCGCCGGCCACGTCACCGTCGTAGGAACAGGACAGTCCGGCGCCGAGGTCTTCCTCGACCTCCTCCGCCACCGCCCCGCCGGCCGCGAACGACTCCACTGGCTCGGCCGCACCGAAGCGTTCGCCCCCATGGAGTACTCCAAACTCGGCCTCGAACACTTCACCCCCGACTACACCCGCTACTTCCACGCCCTTCCCGAAAGCGTCCGCGACCGCCTGCTCACCGGCCAATGGCAGCTCCACAAAGGCATCGACGCCGACACCCTCGCCGCCGTCCACGACGAGCTCTACCGCCGCACCCTCCACGGCGGCTGGCCCGACGCCGTCCTCACCCCCGGCGTCACCGTCCGCACCGCCGGCCGCATCTCCACCACCCAGATCGAACTCCACCTCGAACACACCCAGCAGAACACCCGCAGCCGCCTCACCACCGACGCCGTCGTCCTCGCCACCGGCCACCGCGAACGCACCCTCGACCGCATCCTCGCCGGACTCGACCCCTACATCCGCCGCGACAACAGCGAACGCCCCCGCATCGACGCCCACTACCGACTCGTCCTCGACCCCTCCATCACCGCCACCGGCTGCAACGTCCACGTCCAGAACGCCGAACGCCACACCCACGGCGTAGGAGCCCCCGACCTCGGCCTCGCCGCCTGGCGCAGCGCCACCATCCTCAACGCCCTCACCGGAAAAGAGACCTACCCCCTGCCCACCCGCACCGCCTTCACCACCTTCGGACTCGAACAACCCCAGCCCCACCCCCGCGTCCCCACGGCCCGGCAGGCGCCCACCCTCACCCCCCTCGTCGACCTGCGCTAGACACCGCCAGGACGACCCGCAGGACACGAAAAGGGCGGTGCGCCCACGGTGACCGACCAGGCCACCGCACGACACACCGCCCCAGGGACCGGGGAGCTCCAGAACCCCTAGAACACCGGCACACCCTCACGCGTCAGCTTCCAGTCCACCGACGCGAAGTCCTTCGGGTCCAGCACACCCTTCGCCGTCACCCACTCCGAGATCCGCGTACGGATCTCCGTCGACTCCGACCACAGCTCCTTCGCCGCCGCCACATGCGGGAACGCGCCGCCCCCGTTGGCCCGGTAGTTGTTCACCGCCAGCACGAACTGCTGCGCATCGTCCAACGCCGCACCGGCGAACGTCAGGTTCCTGATCCGCGAACCCGCCGGCTGCGCGATGTCGATCTCGTACGACAGACCCGACACGTAGTCGTAGTTGTAGTCCGGACGCCCCGCCGCGTTCGTCAGCTTCTCCGTGTCGACCACCGTGCCCGCCGCCGTCTGCACGAAATACTGCGCCGAGTACTCCAGGTACGCCCGCACCTGCGCACCCGTCAGCAACTTCGCCACCAGCGTGTTGTCGTACACGTACAGGCTCGACAGATCCCGGATCGTCACCTGCCCCGCCGGGATCTCCGACGTACGCGAGAACGGCGACGCCTGAGCGATCACCGGCAGCGACCCGTACGACGTCCCCGCCAACGCCGCCTTCACGACGTCCTCCTGCACCTTCGTGATCAGGTCGATGATCGGCGCGTCCTTGTACCGCGCCTCCACCGTCGTCAACGTCTCCGTCGCCGTGCCCACCACCTGGTTGACATACGCCACGACCTTCGCGTGCTCGTCACCCAGCAGCTTCGTGATCTTCGGGTCGTCGGCGACCGAGTTGGAGTTCAGCACCTTCGACGACACCGACTCGACCGACCACCGCCCCTTCTCGAACACCAGCTCCACATCGAACACCGACAGCCGCTCCGCGTACGCCAACGGCTCCGACAGCACGACCGTCTTCCCCGACTTCGCGTTGACGACCTTCAGCTCCGGAATCTCCACATGCGCATGCCCCACCAGCACCGCGTCGATGTCCGGCACCTGCTGCGCCACCAACGCCGCCGAGTTCTCCACATACGGCAACTGGTCACCGTACGACGACGTACCCGACGAACCCGAGTGCGCAGACACGATCACCACGTCCGCACCCAGCGACTTCAGCTTCGGCACCCACTTCGCCGCCTGCTCCTCGAGCCCCGGGAACGCCAGCTTCCCCTGCACGTACGCCTTGTCCCAGATCGCGATGCCCGGGTTCGTCAGCCCCAGCACCGCCACCTTCACCGGCGGCGCGCCCTTCACACAGAACGTCTTGATCACATACGGCTGGAACGCCGGCCGCAGCGTCTTCGCGTCCACCGCGTTCGCCCCCAGCAACGGGAAGCGCAACTGCGACTCGAACTTGCGCAGCGTCTCGATGCCGTAGTTGAACTCGTGGTTGCCCAGCGCCGCCGCGTCGTACCCGATCGCGTTCATCGCCTGCGCCATCGGATGCACCGGACCGCCCTTGGCGGTGATCGGGTCGACCTTCGCGTAGTAGTACGTCAGCGGAGTGCCCTGGATCGTGTCACCCGCGTCCAGCAGCAGCGTGTTCTCGCGCCCCTTCTCCGCCCGGATCCGGTTCACCAGCGTCGAGATCCGCGACAGACCCTGCGCGTTGCCCGCCGCGTCCTTGTACTCCGCGTCCTTGAAGTAGTCCCAGTTGAAGACATGACCGTGCAGGTCCGTCGTGCCCATCACGGTCAGCGAGTACCGCTTCGGCTGCTTGCCCGGCTTGCCCGGCAGTTGCGACGTCGCGGCCTGCGCCGACGGAGCCGCCACAGCCCCCGCGATCGCCACCCCCGCCCCGGTCACGGCGGACTTCTTCAGGAACTTCCGGCGGTTCAACGGCATGTCTCGTGCTCCTCGGGGGATGGTCAACGACGCGCGTAGATTCTGACCCGGCAACCGCCGACGGCAACAGGTCCAGGAGGTTGCGATCTGATGACCGCAAGGGTCGGCCCACACCCCCGAACACCGGAACCAGTGACAAGGTGGGACGTATGACCTCCCCGCAGAACCCCCCTTACGGCACCCCCGACACCCCTCACCTCACGGTCCGCGGCGAGGCCGAACTCGAAGTCGACCCGGAGATCGCCCGCATCGCCGTCACCCTCACCGCCCGCGGCCGCGACCGCCGCACCACCCTCGACGACCTCACCCGCCGCAACGCCACCGCCCTCGACCTCATCAAGTCCTACGGCGACACCGTCGAGAACCTCTCCACCGGCGCACTCACCCTCACCCCCGAACTCGAACCGCACCGCCGAGGCGAACGCGTCCGCACCTACCACGGCACCGTCCGCCTCACCGCCGAACTCACCGACTTCACCGCCCTCGGCGAACTCGCCACCCGCCTCGCCGACCTCGAACTCACCCGGGTCGACGGCCCTTGGTGGGACCTGCGCCCCACCTCGCCGGCCCACCGCACCGCCCGCCGCCACGCCGTCCACGACGCCGTCCAACGCGCCAGGGAATACGCCGAAGCACTCGACACCACCGTCGCCGCCCTCCTCGAACTCACCGACACCGCGACAGGCGGCCCCAGGCCCCGTTCCGCCTTCGACCGCCGCACCGTCCGCTTCTCCCGCGCCGCGGCGGACACCGAACCCCAGGACCCCGAACCCCTCGACCTCGAACCCCAGCGCATCCAGGTCCGCGCCGAGGTCACCGCACGGTTCACCATGAATCCACCGGCCCTGTAAATCCGCCGACGGCGTGAATTCACCCGTTCGGGGAATCCGTGTACCGGGAAAGAATCCCGTGGATATCGGCACGGGCGCTCAAAAGAGCGGCACCCCGCACACTTTAGAAGTTGTCAACAACCCTTCACCCAAAGGTTGTTGAGCAGTCACGTGCCCCCAATTCGCTACCCACCGGTAAGACATAAGCTCGAAACATGCGCCGAGCAAAAATCGTCTGCACCCTGGGCCCCGCAACCGACTCCTACGACCAGCTCAAAGCCCTCGTGGAAGCCGGAATGGACGTCGCCCGCTTCAACCTCAGCCACGGCACCCACGCCGAACACGAGGAGCGCTACCGCCACGTCCGCAAGGCCGCAGACGAAACCGGCCACAGCGTCGGCACCCTCGCCGACCTTCAAGGCCCGAAGATCCGCCTCGGCCACTTCGCGGAAGGCCCCGTACTCCTCGAACGCGAAGACACCTTCACCATCACCGTCGAAGAAGGCATCGCAGGCGACGGCACCCGCTGCGGCACCACCCACGCCGGCCTCGCCGCCGACGTCACCCCCGGCGAACGCATCCTCGTCGACGACGGCAAAGTCACCCTCGAAGTCACCCACGTCGACGGCCCCCGCGTCCACACCCGCGTCGTCGAAGGCGGCGTCATCTCCGACCACAAGGGCCTCAACCTCCCCGGCGTCGCCGTCTCCGTCCCCGCCCTGTCCAAGAAGGACGAAGAAGACCTGCGCTGGGCGCTGCGCACCGGCTTCGACGTCATCGCCCTCTCCTTCGTCCGCAGCGGCCGCGACATCCTCGACGTCCACCGCATCATGGACGAGGAAGGCCGCCGGCTCCCCGTCATCGCCAAGGTGGAGAAGCCCCAGGCCGTCGAGAACATCGACGAGATCGTGGCCGCCTTCGACGGCATCATGGTCGCCCGCGGAGACCTCGGCGTCGAAATGCCGCTCGAACAGGTCCCGATCGTCCAGAAACGCGCCATCAAACTCGCCAAGCGCAACGCCAAACCGGTCATCGTCGCCACCCAGATGCTCGACTCCATGATCGAGCACTCCCGCCCGACCAGGGCCGAGGCCAGCGACGTCGCCAACGCCGTCCTCGACGGCACCGACGCCGTGATGCTCTCCGGTGAGACCAGCGTCGGCAAACACGCCGTCCAGACCGTCCGCACCATGGCCAGGATCGTCACCGCGGCGGAGGAGGACCTCCTCGCCAAGGGCCTGCCCGAGCTGACGGAGAACAACAAGCCCCGCACCCAGGGCGGCGCCGTCGCCCGCGCCGCCGCCGAGATCGGCGACTTCCTCGGCGCGAAGTTCCTCGTCGCCTTCACCCAGAGCGGCGACACCGTCCGCCGCCTCTCCCGCTACCGCTCCCCGATCCCCGTCCTCGCCTTCACCCCGGAACCGGCGACCCGCTCCCAGCTGAGCCTGACCTGGGGCGTCGAGACGTTCCTCGGCCCGGCGGTCGCCTCCACGGACGCGATGGTCGACCAGGTCGACGAGCTGCTGCTGCGGTACGGCCGTTGCGAGAAGGGCGACGTCGTCGTGATCACCGCCGGCTCCCCGCCCGGCGTCTCGGGCTCCACGAACCTGGTCCGAGTCCACCACATCGGCGAGGACGACAGCCCGAGGTAGCCCACCGGGGGTCAGTGCTTGGGGCCTACGTGGGCGTCCATGAGCACTACCGAGGCCTTCTTCGCGATGGAGATGTTGAGGGGTTCACGGCCGCGGGCGAGCGTCGTCCACTCCACGCCGACCTCGTCGAGGGTGTCGGTGAACAGCCGCCGGATGTCGTCCGACCTGTTGGTGAAGAAGTACCGGGGGTACTCGTAGCGCTTGCGTACGCCACCGATGGTCTTCTCGGTCCAGTTGGTGATGCGGCATCCGTCGGAGTGGATGAGGCCGCGGACGAACTCCCAGGGGTGCTCATCGACGATGGCCTGCTGCCACGGTTCGAGCACGATGAGGCGTTCATGCTTCTTGCCGGGGCCGTGCTGGGGGAACAGGTACGGCCAATGGGCGTAGTAGCCGACCACCGACACGCAGCCCTGGGCCTGGACTCGATGCGCCGTGCGTGCGGGATTGACGGCGCGAATGGCGGTCTCGCACGCATCGATGAGTCCCGGCCAGGCATCCGCGCAGGCGATGCGGAGATAGTGCCCGCTACCGCGTGGATGTGCGCTGATGCACCCGTCGCCGAGATAGAGGCCGAGCAGATACGAGTACGCGACTCGGTCGCTCGGTGGTTCGGGCAGTGGGGGTGCCATTCGGGGCACTGGCTCAAGTCGGTCCTGCCAGGAGCGGATTGCGGCGCGGGAGATGCCGGTTTCTTTGCTCACGGAGTTGAGACTGCGGCCCTGCGCAACCAGCGCGAGTGCCCGCTTGCGTGTGCTGACGTCGTACATGTGCCCACTGTGTGAGCGTGCTCGCGACGACACGCAGCAAAAAGCGGATGTTCACCGGAACGGGAACATCCGCTTTCTAAGATCAACCTTGGAAACGAAGGAAAAGTGCCCCAGGTGGGATTCGAACCCACACTGTCCGCTGTTTGAGAGCGGCCTCTCTAACCAAGTTGGAGTACTGGGGCCTTAGAAAGGAAGGAGGACTCCAACCCCTCGGACACCCACCTTACCGCAGCTAGGTAGGCTCTTGTCAGCAGTACCCGCCCCTGAACGAGGAGCCCCCGTGACCGCCCCCGAGTCGCCCCAGCCAGTAGACGCGCCCGACGACGACAAGTCGCACGTGCCTCCGCTGACGACCCGTGTCGTCATCGCCGAGGACGAGGCGCTGATCCGCCTCGACCTCAAGGAGATGCTGGAGGAGGAGGGCTACAGCGTCGTCGGCGAGGCCGGTGACGGTGAGCAGGCGATCGAGCTCGCCCGCGAGCACAAGCCGGACCTCGTCATCCTGGACGTGAAGATGCCCAAGATGGACGGCATCTCCGCGGCCGAGAAGATCGCCGAGGAGCGCATCGCGCCGGTCCTGATGCTGACCGCGTTCTCGCAGCGCGACCTGGTCGAGCGGGCGCGTGACGCGGGGGCGATGGCGTACCTCGTGAAGCCGTTCAGCAAGAGCGATGTCGTCCCGGCGATCGAGATGGCCGTCTCGCGTTTCACGGAGCTGCGGGAGCTGGAGAACGAGGTCGCGGATCTGACGCTGCGGCTGGAGACGCGCAAGCTGGTGGACCGGGCGAAGTCGATCCTGCAGACGGAGTACGGGCTGTCGGAGCCGGCGGCGTTCCGGTGGATCCAGAAGACGTCGATGGATCGTCGGATGTCGATGCAGCAGGTGGCGGAGGCCGTGATCCAGGACGCCGAGGAGAAGAAGGCGGACAAGGGGTAGTCCCCGTGCCGTCCGCACGGCGGCACACGACGAGGCCCGCGCCCGGAGAAGGGGCGCGGGCCTCGTCGTGTGCGGGTGGTTCAGTCCTCGCCGAGGTAGGCCTTGCGGACCGACTCGTCGTGGAGGAGCTTCTGGCCGGTGCCGGACAGGACGATCTTGCCGACCTCCATGACGTGGCCGTGGTCCGCCAGGGAGAGGGCCGCCTGGGCGTTCTGCTCGATGAGCAGGATGGTGGTGCCCTGGGACTTCAGTTCCTGGATGGTGGCCATGATCTTCTGCATCATGATCGGCGAGAGGCCCATGGAGGGTTCGTCGAGCATGAGCAGTTTGGGCCGGGACATGAGGGCGCGGCCCATGGCGAGCATCTGCTGTTCGCCGCCGGAGAGGGTGCCTGCGGCCTGCTTTCGGCGTTCTCCCAGGATGGGGAAGAGGTCGTAGGCGCGCTGGATGTCCTTCTCGATGGCTTCCTTGTCGTTGCGGAGGAAGGCGCCGAGGCGGAGGTTGTCCTCGATGGTCATGCGGGGGAAGATGTGCCGGCCTTCGGGGGAGTGGGCCAGCCCCAGCGAGACGATCTTGTGGGCGGGGATCTTGTTGAGCACCTTGCCGTCGAACTTGATCTGGCCGCCGAGCGGCTGGAGCAGGCCGGACAGGGTGCGCAGGGTGGTGGTCTTGCCGGCGCCGTTGGTGCCGATGAGGGTGACGACCTCGCCTGCGTCGACCTTGAAGGAGATGCCCTTGACCGCCTCGATCTTGCCGTAGGCGACCCTGAGGTCTTCGACCTCGAGCAGTGCGGTCACTTCTCGTCTCCTTCCGTGGTGCTGTGCGCCTCGGCAGCCTCTGCGGCTTCGACTTCGGCGACTTCCTCCGCTCCCGGCGCGCCCTCGAAGGGGGTGCCGAGGTAGGCGGCGATGACGCGTTCGTCGGCCTGGACGACCTCGGCGGGGCCTTCGACGATCTTCTCGCCCTGGACGAGCACGGCGACGCGGTCGCAGAGGTTCATGATGAACCGGATGTCGTGCTCGATGACGAGGACGGCGATGCCCTTGTCGCGGATGGCGAAGATGAGCTCTTCGGCCGCGCGCGTCTCCTGGGGGTTCATGCCGGCGGTGGGCTCGTCGAGGAGGAGGAGCCCGGGGTCGCTGGCGAGGGCGCGGGCGATTTCGAGCTTGCGCTGTTCGCCGTAGGGGAGGTTGCGGGCGAGGTGGTCGGCCTTGGCGGCGAGGCCGGTGAACTCGAGGAGTTCCATGGCTCGTTCGCGGGAGGCGTCTTCGGCCTTCTTGAAGCTGGGCAGGCGCAGGAGCGCGGCCCAGAGGCCTTCGTGGGTGCGGGTGTGGCGTCCGACGAGCACGTTTTCCAGGACGGTCATGTTGGCGAAGAGCCGGATGTTCTGGAAGGTGCGGGCGATGCCGGCCTGGGTGACCAGGTGGGGTTTGGGCGGGAGGACGGTGCCCTTGTAGCTGACTGTGCCGGTGGTGGGGATGTAGAGGCCGGTGAGGCAGTTGAAGAAGGTGGTCTTCCCGGCTCCGTTGGGGCCGATGAGTCCGACGATCTCGCCGCTGTTGACGGTGAGGTCGACGGAGCGTACGGCGGTGAGGCCGCCGAACTGCATGGTGACGCCGGATGCGTCGAGGACCGTGGTGGTCGTGGCGGTTGTCGTGGTGGTGGTCATCGCGGTCACGCCCCTGCCTTGGCGACGCCGGTGGCGCTCTCGGGCAGGCCCTTGTCGTCGGGTACGTCGAGCTGTCCGGTCTCGTGGAATTCGAGCTGCTTCCTGCGGTCGGCGACGAGGCCTTCGGGGCGGAAGCGCATGAGGAGCATGAGCGCGACGCCGAAGAGGAGCAGCTGGTACTCCGCCATGAACTGGAGTTTGGCGGGGATGAGGTAGAGCAGTGCGGCGCCCACGAGCGGCCCGCTGATGGTGCCCATGCCGCCGAGGATGACCGCTGCGAGCAGGAAGGCCGAGTTGGGCGGCACGGAGCCGGCGAACTGGTACTGCTCGGGGGTGACGCTGTAGGAGACGTGTGCCTGCACGGTGCCGGCGAGGCCGGCGAGGGAGGCGCCGAGGGCGAAGGCGAGGAGCTTGAGGCGGAAGCCGTTGATGCCCATGGCGGTGGCGGCCGTCTCGTCTTCGCGGATGGCGACCCAGGCGCGGCCGATGCGGGAGTCGGCGGAGCGGCGGAAGACCGTGACGACGACGAGGGTGCAGAGCAGCATCAGCAGGTAGTAGTTGCCGGAGCGGGTGAGCTCCTGGCCGAGGACGTCGTGGGGGATTCCGAGGTTGAATCCGAAGATCTCCAGGTCGGGGATGTTCGGAATGCCGTTGGAGCCGTTGGTGACGTCGGGTCCGCTGTTGCCGTTGAGGTTGTTCATGGTGATGCGGAAGATCTCACCGAAGCCGAGGGTGACGATGGCGAGGTAGTCGCCGCGCAGCCGCAGGGTCGGGGCGCCGATGAGGACGCCGAAGATCAGTGAGGCGGCGGCGCCGGTGAGGACGGCCGCCCAGAAGGGGAACTGGACGCCGATGCTCGACTGGGGGGAGCCGGAGACCAGGGCGGCGGCGTAGGCGCCGACGCCGAGGAAGGCGACGTATCCGAGGTCGAGGAGGCCGGCGAGGCCGACGACGACGTTGAGGCCCAGGGCGACCGTGGCGAAGATGAGGATGTTCGCGCCGATGAGGGCGAACTGGTCGTTGGTCTGGGTGAAGGGGAAGCAGATCGCGGCGACGAAGGCGGCGGTGAGCGTGACGGTGCGGTGTTTGGCCGTCAGTGCCGAGAGCCGCTTGAGGAGGCCGGCGCGGGTGAGTGCGGTGAAGCTGAACCCGGTGATGATGAGGAAGCCGATGAACAGTTCGGGGTTGTCGGTGTCGATGCCGATGCCGAACGAGAAGACGTAGAGGCCGATGCCGAAGGCTGCGGCGATGATGAGGATCTCCGCCCAGGAGGGGAGTTCCTTGGCGCGGCCGGGTTCGGGTGCGGCGAGGCTGTGGCGGAAGAGTGCCCAGGGGTTCTTCGCGTCGTCGGCGTCGCGGGGGACGTCGGCGGGGAGTGCGAAGGCGCCGATGGCGGCGATGAGGGCTCCGATGGCGGAGACCCAGGCGCCGGGTTCGAGGTTGACGATGCCGCCGAGGACGTAGCTGATGGCGCCGAGGGCGTAGCCGGTGGCGCCGAGGACGCCGAGGCTGGTGGCGCGGGCGGGGCTGTGGGTGCCGCCGGGGGTGAGCCAGCGCAGGCCGCGGATTCCGTACCCGGAGAGGACGAAGAGGATGGTGAGGGCGGCGCCGATGAGGGTGAGGACCTGGAGGCCGCCGGGGTAGCCGGTGATGGTGAGTTTGCCGGGGAACTCGTCGGTCCAGGTCCAGGGGAGGAAGGTGCCGGCGAGTGCGACGGCGGATCCGGCGAGGGCGAGGACGGGGGCGAGGGCCGCGGGCAGGGGGATGAGGGGTGCCGTGTCGCCGGGGGGCGTGTCGACGGCGTCGGTGTTCTTCTGGGTGGGGATGTTGGTGGTCATCGCTATCACGCCCGATCCGCGACGCGTTCGCCGAGCAGGCCCTGTGGCCTGAACAGCAGGACGAGGATGAGGAGGGCGAAGGCCCATACGTCCTTCCAGGCGCCGCCTCCGAAGAGGTCCATGCCGGGGATGTCGCCGATGTAGCCGGTGGCGAGGGATTCGGCGACGCCGAGGACGAGGCCGCCGAGCATGGCTCCGTAGATGTTGCCGATGCCGCCGAGGACGGCTGCGGTGAAGGCCTTGAGGCCCATGAGGAAGCCCATGCGGAAGCCGACCTGGCCGTTCTTGAGGCCGTAGGCGACTGCTGCGATGGCGGCGAACGCGGCGCCGATGGCGAAGGCCATGACGATGATGCGGTCGGTGTTGATGCCCATGAGCTTGGCGGTGTCGGGGTCCTGGGCGGTGGCCTGCATGCCGCGGCCGGAGCGGGTCTTCGTGACGAAGAGGCCGAGGGCGACCATGCACAGGGGTGCGGCGATGAGGACGAAGAGGTCGCCGCGCTGGATGTTGGCGCCGAGGACGTCGATGGGGCCGCCGTCGAACTGGGGGAAGGGGCGGTCCTTCTTGGCGTCGGGGTACCACATCCACACGGCCTGCTGGAGGACGATGGAGAGGCCGATGGCGGTGATGAGGGGTGCCAGTCGCGGGGCGGTGCGCAGGGGCCGGTAGGCGAAGCGCTCGGCTGCGGTGGCGACGGCGACGGAGACGACGACGCCGCCGAGGATCATGAGGGGTATCGCTGCGCCGAGGGCGAAGCCGTCGGGGAGGGTGAGCCAGACGGTGAGGGCCCCGAAGCCCCCGACCATGAAGATCTCGCCGTGGGCGAAGTTGATGAGCTGAACGATGCCGTAGACCATCGTGTAACCGATCGCGATGAGTCCGTACATCGCGCCGAGGATGAGTCCATTGGCCAGCTGTTGCGGCAGTTCGTGCACCGCAGGGCCTCCGTGGAGTGGTTCGGATATGGCGCCGCGCGGGAGCGCTGGTAGGCACTCCCGCGCGGCCTGATCAATGCGTGGTGTGGGGAGGTGTGGTTGCTCCGGCTTCGTTCAGCTGACGTTGGGTGCGGCGCTGTACTCGGGCTTCCACGCGCCACCGGTGACCTTGTAGGCGGTCATCATGTGGTTGGTGGTGTCACCGAACTCGTCGAAGGAGATGGTGCCGGTGACGCCGTCGAACTTGACCTTGGACATGGCGTCGAGGACTGCCTTGCGGCCGTCGGCCGGGACCTTGCCGTCGTTGCCCTCGACTGCGAGCTTGACGGCCTCGATGACGGACCAGGTCGCGTCGTAGGTGAGGCCGCCGTAGGCCTCGTAGGCGTCCTTGTAGCCGGCCGTCTTGTAGTTCGCGATGAACTCCTTGGCGGACGGGAGGTCCTCGACGGGCTTGCCGACGGAGGTGGCGAGGTCGCCTTCGGCCTTCTTGTTGAGCTTGGGGAACTCGCCGGAGTAGATGCCGTCGCCGCCCATGAGGGGGATGTTCTGGCCGCTGTCCTTGAGCTGCTGGCTCAGGGGTGCGGCGGCGGGGTACTCGCCGCCGTAGTACAGGGCGTCGGCGCCGGTCTTCTTGATCTTGGCGACGACGGCGTTGAAGTCGCGGTCGTCGGGGTTCACGTGGTCGGTGCCGACGATCTGGCCGCCGAGCTTGGTGAAGTTCGTCTTGAAGGAGGCGGCGAGGCCGGCGCCGTAGGTCTTCTGGTCGTCGATCAGGTAGACCTTCTTCTTGCCGGCCTTGGAGAAGAGGTACTCGGCGGCGAAGGCGCCCTGGATCTCGTCCGTGGTGGCGGTGCGGAAGAACGTCTTGAACGGGCGGACCGAGTTGCCGGTCTTCCAGCCGTCGCCCTGGGTCAGCTCGGTGCCGGTGTTGGCGGGGGAGACCTGGGTGAGGCCTGCGTCGCTGAAGGGCTTCTGCATCTGCTGGGAGACGCTGGAGTTCAGCGGGCCGACGACGCCGAGGACTTCCTTGTCGCTGATGAACTTCTGGGCGTTCTGCTGGCCGACGGAGGGCTGGGCCTGGTCGTCGAGGGCTTCGATTTTGAATTCGACGCCCTTGACGTACTCCTTCTTGTTGGCGGTCTTGGCGGCGAGGTCGGCGGAGTTCTTGATGCCGAGGCCAAGCGCGGACAGGTCGCCGGTGAGCGGGGCGTCGACGCCGATCACGACGGTGGTCTTGTCTCCGCTGCTGCTCTTGCCGTCGTCGTCACGCGACCCACAGGCGGTGAGTGTCAGCGATCCCGCCGCGAGTGCGGCGGTGATGGCGATGATCGAACGTTGACGCACGAATCAGGTCCTTTCCCTGGCACGGCGGTCCCCCCTGGAACGCGCCGAGTCGAGCGCTGGGCCGAATGGACTTCGAAACCGGTGGCGCGGTGACTGGGCGTGACTCTAGGCGCGGGGAGGGAACTCGGAGGAGGGTCTGACGAAGGCTGTGACGCTCTTGTTATGACACGAGGTAATGCAGAGCGGTACTTGGAGGGTGGAAGAGCGGAATTAAGGCCGATTCGTCCTGTCCACATAGTGAGAACGTGCAGGACGTACCTGGCGGGGTTCAGGTGTCTCGAGCGTTTTGGTAATGACCGGATTTCGTTGCTGGAGGCGACCTGTAGGGCCCCGAAGGGCTTGTGCGCATAGGGCGGGCCGGGGTCGGAACCCCGTTCCTGCATTGCGCGCACATTACGTAGAGTTACGCCAGGGAAAGAAAGTCCGACGTTAAGCGACGCTTTTTCGCGGGGAGTTGCCCGCTCCGCTACGGGGAAATCGGCGGAATGCGGGGCGGGGCGGGTGAGTTGGGTCCGGGCGGGGCGCGCCGCCGGTTCCGGCGCCGGGCGGCACGGGACGCCGGCCGGCGCACCCCGAAGGTGTCAGCCGCCCGAGGGGAGGTGGGCCCCGTCGCCGGCGCGGACGTCGCGCAGCAGGCAGGTCAGCCGGGCGGTGCACACGCGGCGTTCCTGCTCGTCGCTGATCACGATCTCGTAGGTGGCGGTGGAGCGTCCGCGGTGCACGGGGGTGGCCACGCCGGTGACCAGGCCCGAGCGGGCTCCGCGGTGGTGGGTGCAGTTCAGGTCGACGCCGACGGCGATCTTGGAGCTGCCTCCGTGCAGCATGGCGCCGACCGAGCCGATCGTCTCGGCCAAGACCGCGGAGGCGCCGCCGTGCAGCAGCCCGTAGGGCTGGGTGTTGCCCTCGACGGGCATGGTGGCGACGACCCGGTCGGCGGAGGCCTCGAGGATCTGCACACCCATGCGGGTGCCGAGGTGCCCGGCGGAGAACAGGGCGAGGATGTCCACGCCGAGCGCGGCGTACTCGTCGATGACTTCCTGCGGGAACTTCACGTGCTGCTGCTCGCCCATGGGGCCCGGCTCCGTTCGTCGATACAAGTCCGGCGGTGACTTAAGCGAACGCTCAGTCGGTCGCCGATTGTTCCAGACGGACCACGACGGACTTGCTGGCGGGCGTGTTGCTGGTGTCCGCGGTGGCGTCCAGCGGGACCAGCACGTTGGTCTCCGGGTAGTACGCGGCCGCGCAGCCCCGCGCGGTCGGGTAGAGCACCACGCGGAAGCCGGGGGCGCGCCGCTCCACGCCGTCCCGCCACTCGCTCACCAGGTCCACGTAAGCGCCCTCCGCGAGGCCGAACGCGCGCGCGTCCTCCGCGTTGACGAGGACCACCCGGCGGCCGTTCCTGATGCCCCGGTAGCGGTCGTCGAGGCCGTAGATCGTGGTGTTGTACTGGTCGTGCGAGCGCAGCGTCTGCAGCAGCAGACGGCCCTCCGGCAGCCGGGGGTACTCGACCGGCGCGGCGGTGAAGTTGGCCTTGCCGGTGGCGGTGGGGAAGCGCCGCTCGTCGCGCGGGGCGTGCGGCAGGGTGAAGCCGCCGGGCCGCGCCACACGCGCGTTGAAGTCCTCGAAGCCGGGGATCACGCGCGCGATGCGGTCACGGATCGTCCCGTAGTCCTTCTCGAACTCCTCCCACGGCGTCGCGCTGTCCGCGCCGAGGACCCGGCGCGCCAGGCGGCAGACTATGGCCGGCTCGGACAGCAGGTGGGCGCTCGCGGGCGCGAGGCGGCCCCGGGAGGCGTGCACCATGCCCATGGAGTCCTCGACCGTCACGAACTGCTCGCCGCCGTCCTGCAGATCGCGCTCGGTGCGCCCGAGGGTGGGCAGGATCAGCGCGCGTGCGCCCGTGACGACGTGCGAGCGGTTCAGCTTCGTCGACACGTGCACCGTCAGCCGCGCGCGCCGCATGGCCGCCTCGGTGACGTCGGTGTCGGGGGAGGCCGACACGAAGTTGCCGCCCATGGCGAAGAACAGCTTCGCCTCGCCGTCGCGCAGCGCGCGGATGGCCCCGACGACGTCGAAGCCGTGCTCGCGCGGCGGCACGAAGCCGAACTCCTTCTCCAGGGCGTCCAGGAAGGCCCGGGCGGGCCGCTCGAAGATGCCCATGGTGCGGTCGCCCTGCACGTTGGAGTGGCCGCGCACCGGACACACGCCCGCACCCGGGCGGCCGATGTCGCCGCGCAGCAGGAGGAGGTTGACGACTTCGCGGATGGTGGGCACGGAGTGCTTGTGCTGGGTGAGGCCCATCGCCCAGCAGACGATGGTGCGCTTCGAGGCGAGCACCATGCGCAGGGCCTCCTCGATCTGCGCGCGCGGGAGGCCGGTCGCGGCGAGCGTCTCGTCCCAGTCGGCGGCGCGGGCGGCTTCGGCGAACTCCTCGAAGCCGTGGGTGTGTTCGGCGATGAACGCCTCGTCGAGCGCGCCGTCGGTCTCTAGGACGAGCTTGTTGAGGAGGCGGAAGAGGGCCTGGTCGCCGCCGATGCGGATCTGCAGGAACAGGTCGGTGAGCGCCGCGCCCCTGACCATGCCCTGCGGCGTCTGCGGGTTCTTGAAGCGCTCCAGGCCGGCCTCGGGCAGCGGATTGACGCTGATGATCTTCGCGCCGCCCGCCTTGGCCTTCTCCAGCGCGGAGAGCATGCGAGGGTGGTTGGTGCCCGGGTTCTGCCCGGCGACGATGATCAGGTCCGCCTGGTGGAGGTCCTCGAGCAGGACGCTGCCCTTGCCGATGCCGATGGTCTCCGAGAGCGCCGAACCCGACGACTCGTGGCACATGTTGGAGCAGTCCGGCAGGTTGTTCGTGCCGAGTTCGCGCGCGAAGAGCTGGTAGAGGAACGCGGCCTCGTTGCTGGTGCGGCCCGAGGTGTAGAAGACGGCCTCGTCGGGGGAGGCGAGGGCGGCGGTCTCCTCGGCGATGATGTCGAAGGCGCGCTCCCAGGTGACGGGCTCGTAGCGGTCCGCGCCCTCGGGGAGGTACATCGGGTGCGTGAGGCGGCCCTGCTGGCCGAGCCAGTAGCCGCTGCGGCCGGCGAGGTCGGCGACGGTGTGCGCGGCGAAGAACTCGGGGGTGACGCGGCGCAGGGTCGCCTCCTCGGCGACCGCCTTCGCGCCGTTCTCGCAGAACTCGGCGGCGTGCCGGTGCTCGGGCTCGGGCCAGGCGCAGCCGGGGCAGTCGAAGCCGTCCTTCTGGTTGACGCGCAGCAGCGTCAGCGCGGTGCGCTTCACGCCCATCTGCTGCCGGGCGATCCGCAGGGAGTGGCCTACGGCCGGCAGGCCCGCCGCCGCGTGTTTCGGCTCGTCGACGAGCGGCGCGTCCTGGACCGGATCAGCCTTCGGCGGCTTCGTTGCCATCGCACGCTCTCCTTCGACCTGCCATGGGTGCGGTTCGCATCCGATCCTCGCACGCGGCGCCGACGGCGAACCCGGGCGGGCCTGCGCGAACCCGCGCGGGCTCGCGGCCGGTCGTCCACCGGGCGGAGCGGCGGAGGCGGGCCGGCGTGCCCGTCGGCGGGGGCGGGTCCGCGAGCCGTGGCCGGGGGCAGGGGTGGCGGGATCCGTGGCGGCCGGGACCGAGTGTCAGTGGGGCGTGGCAGGATCGGGGTCGTGGCAGAGACAGCATCGAAGAAGACCGAGACCCCCTCCGGCGCAAGCCGTCCGCGCCTGATGCTCATGGACGGGCACTCCCTGGCCTACCGCGCGTTCTTCGCGCTGCCCGCGGAGAACTTCACCACCGCGACGGGCCAGCCCACCAACGCGATCTACGGCTTCGCGTCGATGCTCGCCAACACGCTGCGCGACGAGTCGCCCACGCACTTCGCGGTCGCGTTCGACGTCTCCCGCAAGACGTGGCGATCCGAGGAGTTCACCGAGTACAAGGCGAACCGCTCCAAGACGCCCGACGAGTTCAAGGGCCAGGTCGAGCTGATCGGCGAACTGCTCGACGCGATGCACGTCTCCCGCTTCGCGGTGGACGGCTTCGAGGCCGACGACGTCATCGCCACCCTGGCCACCCAGGCCGAGGCCGCGGGTTTCGAGGTGCTGATCGTCACCGGCGACCGCGACTCCTTCCAGCTGGTCTCCGAGCACACCACCGTGCTGTATCCGACGAAGGGCGTGTCGGAGCTGACGCGGTTCACCCCGGAGAAGGTCTTCGAGAAGTACGCGTTGACCCCGGCGCAGTACCCCGACTTCGCGGCCCTGCGCGGCGACCCGTCGGACAATCTGCCGGGCATCCCGGGCGTCGGCGAGAAGACGGCCGCGAAGTGGATCAACCAGTTCGGCTCGTTCGCGGAGCTCGTCGAGCGCGTGGAGGAGGTCAAGGGCAAGGCCGGGCAGAACCTGCGCGACCACCTGGAATCGGTCAAGCTCAACCGCCGCCTCACCGAGATGGTCCGCGACGTCGAGCTGCCCAGGTCGGTCACCGACCTGGAGCGCGCCCCGTACGACCGCACGGCCGTCGCGATGGTCCTGGACACCCTGGAGATCAGGAATCCCTCGCTGCGCGAGCGGCTGTTCGCCGTCGACCCGGGCGGCGAGGAGGCCGAGGCCGCCCCGGTGGTCACCGGCGGTGTGGAACTGGACGGCACGGTGCTGGGCGCCGGCGAGCTGGCCGGCTGGCTCGCCGAGCACGGCGCGCAGACCCTGGGCGTGGCCACCGTCGACGCCTGGGCGCTGGGCGCGGGCTCGGTCACCGAGATCGCCCTCGCCGCCGCCGGGGGAGCGGCCGCCTGGTTCGACCCGACGGAGCTCGACGAGGCGGACGACAACGCGTGGGCGGCCTGGCTCGCCGCCGAGGACCGCCCCAAGGTGCTGCACGACGCGAAGGGCGTCATGCGGGTCTTCGCCGAGCACGGCTGGTCCGTCGCCGGCGTCTTCATGGACACCGCCCTCGCCGCATACCTGGTCAAGCCGGGCCGCCGCTCCTTCGACCTGGACGCGCTGTCCCTGGAGTACCTGGGCCGTGAGCTGGCGCCGGCCGCCGCGGCCGACGGCCAGCTCGCCTTCGGCACGGACGACGGCGCCGAGGCCGAGGCGCTCATGGTGCAGGCCCGCACGATCGTGGACCTCGGCGAGTCCTTCCGCGGCCGCCTGGAGGAGGTCGGCGCGGCGGATCTGCTGTGCGACATGGAGCTGCCGACGTCGGCGCTCCTGGCCCGGATGGAGCGGCACGGCATCGCGGCCGACCGCGCCCATCTGGAGGCCATGGAGCAGATGTTCGCGGGCGCGGTCCAGCAGGCCGTGAAGGAGGCGCACGCGGCCGCCGGCCACGAGTTCAACCTGGGCTCGCCCAAGCAGCTCCAGGAGGTGCTGTTCGGCGAACTGGGCCTGCCCCGGACGAAGAAGACCAAGACCGGCTACACCACCGACGCCGACGCGCTGGCCTGGCTCGCCGGCCAGACGGACAACGAGCTGCCGGTGATCATGCTCCGCCACCGTGAGCAGGCGAAGCTCCGGGTCACCGTCGAGGGCCTGATCAAGACGATCGCCGCGGACGGCCGTATCCACACCACCTTCAACCAGACGGTCGCCGCGACGGGCCGGCTGTCGTCCACCGACCCCAACCTGCAGAACATCCCCGTCCGCACGGACGAGGGCCGCGCGATCCGCCGCGGGTTCGTCGTCGGCGAGGGCTTCGAGTCGTTGATGACGGCCGACTACAGCCAGATCGAACTGCGCGTGATGGCCCACCTCTCCGAGGACGCCGGTCTCATCGAGGCGTTCACCTCCGGCGAGGACCTGCACACCACGGCCGCCTCCCAGGTCTTCGGCGTCGAGCCGGACACCGTGGACGCCGAGATGCGCCGCAAGATCAAGGCCATGTCGTACGGGCTGGCGTACGGTCTGTCGGCGTTCGGCCTGTCCCAGCAGCTGAACATCGAGGCCGGTGAGGCCCGCGCCCTGATGGACGCCTACTTCGAGCGCTTCGGCGGCGTGCGGGACTACCTGCGCCGTGCCGTCGACGAGGCACGGGCGACCGGCTACACGGCGACCCTGTTCGGACGCCGCCGCTACCTGCCCGACCTCAACAGCGACAACCGCCAGCGTCGCGAGGCGGCCGAGCGCATGGCCCTCAACGCGCCCATCCAGGGCACGGCGGCGGACATCGTCAAGATCGCCATGCTCAAGGTGGACACCGCGCTGCGGGCGGCGGACCTCACGTCGCGCATGCTGCTCCAGGTCCACGACGAAATCGTCCTGGAGATCGCCCCCGGCGAGCGCGCGGCCGCGGAGGAGCTGGTGCGCCGTGAGATGGCCGGGGCCGTCCAGCTCAGGGCCCCTCTCGACGTGTCGGTCGGCGCGGGCACGGACTGGGAGTCGGCGGCGCACTAGGACCGGGCGGACCCGCACGGTCCACTCGCCCCGAAGGAGGCCGCCGGGCCCGGCGGCCTCCTTCGGGCTTTGCGGCGCCCGATCCCGGTCTCCGAGCGGCCGGCCCGTGCCTGCGGCGGCGCGGTCCGGGCTTTCGGCAGCCGGGCGGGCGACGACGCGGCGTCGTCTCCCGCCTCGGATACGACGCGGCGGCGTGCAGGGCTTCACCCGGGTGGCCCCCGAGAACAGGACCCGGCCGGCTTCCGCCGCCAGGATGCCGCCATGGGTATACGCATGCTCCACCGCCGAAAGGCCCACGCACGCGTTCACGCCACGGCCGCGCCCGGGCGGCTCCGCCCCGGCGGCGCTCCCTGGAGCCGCCCGCGCCCCGCCCGCGCCCCCCGGGCCTCTGCTCCCCGCATCCCGAGCACCGCCGGCGCCGCCCTGCGTACGGCCACCGCCCTGCGCACGGCCACCGCACGGCTGCGCGGCACAGGGCCCGCCCGACTCGTCCGCCCGCCGGTGTCACGGCTCGTCCCCTCGCCGGTGTCACGGCTCGTCCGCCCGCTCGCCCGTCGGCTCGTGCCGCGCGGCGACGCCCGGCGGCTGTGGGCCGGGGCGGTGCGAAGCCGCCTCGCGCTCGCCCTGCGCGTCCTCGGCCGGCTTCGCGGACCGCGCAGGCCGGCCCCCGGCGGCCCTCTCCTCGTCGTGCCCGCCGCGCCCCTCAGCGGGCCCCCGGACGGTTTCCTCCCGCGCTGACCTCCGCCGGCTCCGGCCTCCCGGCGCGCCCGCCGGGGGCGGCCGGACGCCACACCCGCACGCCGACGGCGTACACCAGCAGACCCAGGAGCAGTCCCGCCCCCGCGCCGAAACACACCGTCGGGACGAGATCCCACGGCTTCGCGTCGCGCGCACCCCAGTAGTCCCACCACCGTGTCGCTCGCCGCACCGCCCCGGCCAGCGCACAGCCGCCGATCACGGCCGCGGCCCACCACCGGTCCGCCGCCGACAGCGCCATGACCCCCACCGGCTCGGCATCGGGTACCTGGCGCACCGCGCGTACCCAGAACGCGGCGATCACGACCGCCGCGACCGCGGACCCGCCGTACTGCAGATACCAGTACAGGGGCGAGCCGGCGACGGTCTCGCCGAGCACGGGGAACAACCGCATGCCCCAGCGGTCGAGATGCGTGAACGCGTCCCACACCACGTGGGTCAGCGCGCCGAGCACCGCCGAGACGTACCACCACAGGACCATGGACGGCCGGGCACGCGCGCGTGGCGCTCCGCAACGGGTCAGCGCGGCGGTCCGGCCCTGCCGGGCGCGCGGCAGCAGCGCGACCAGTGGCTCGCGCACCAGCAGCCACAGCCCCACGAGCGCCCACGCCAGCGGCACGTCGACCGTGAACACGCCCGCGAAGGAGTGCGTGACGTCGCCGAACTCCATGGCCTCGGGCCGGACGCTCGCCGCGTAGTAGGTCAGGTCGGGGGCGAACGAGCCCGCCACGAGGACGGCCGGCACCAGCCGTCCGCGGCCGGAGCCGTCGGTGCGTACGGCGGGCAGCACGGCCGCCGCGTGACTGAGGGTGAACGGCAACAGGGCTCCCTGGGGTGGACGTCGGCGGGCCGGCCGGCCCGATGATCAACGACGTCCGGTGCACGGGGCGCGGTTCCCGGCCCCAGCCGCGTGAGCGGCAGGTGAAAACGGCGCACGAACGGGTGCCGGTCAAAAAGAAGTTGTCGTAGGGTCACCTGGGTCGCCGCGCCCGAAGGCGCGCCGAACAGAAGAACAGAACAGCGCAAACCGCCCACGAGTGCAACCTGCGGGGCGGGTTGGTCGTCACACGAGTGGCAGTTGGTTCGTCACACGAGTGGCAACGGCGACTCCGGGAGGGTCTCACTTCATGTCGGCGCACTTCGGCACAAGGCTGCGCAAGGGAGCGGTCAACACGACCGTGGCCGCACTGGCGGTCGCGGCTCTGGCCGCATCCCAGGCGCCGGACGTCACGGCCGACACCCAGGGCAGAAGGACCGCCGCGGACACCCCCGCCGCCGAGACCGACGCCGGGGCCGCCGCCGGCACGGACGACAGCGCCACCGGCAACTCGCCGTACTACACGGACCTGCCGCCCCTGCACAGCCCCAACCCCGCGCCGACCCAGAGCACCGCCACCACCCCGACGGGCACCGGCGAGGCCGGCATCCCCGCGACCGTCCTCGACGCGTACAAGAAGGCCGAGGCACAGCTGGCGCAGGCCAAGCCGGGCTGCAACCTGCCCTGGCAACTCCTCGCCGCCATCGGCAAGGTCGAGTCCGGCCAGGCGCGCGGCGGCAACGTCACCGCCGACGGCACGACCGTCTCGCCGATCCTCGGACCCGTCCTCAACGGCAGCGGCTTCGCCAACATCAAGGACACCGACAACGGCGCCTACGACGG
This sequence comes from Streptomyces sp. NPDC020597, assembly GCF_044335095.1. Taxonomy (NCBI): domain Bacteria; kingdom Bacillati; phylum Actinomycetota; class Actinomycetes; order Kitasatosporales; family Streptomycetaceae; genus Streptomyces; species Streptomyces sp. NPDC020597. The sequence goes on from NZ_JBIRUL010000006.1 coordinate 357,767, forward strand.
CGACAGCACCTTCGACCGCGCCGTCGGCCCCATGCAGTTCATCCCGTCCACCTGGGCGTGGGCGGGCCGCGACGGCAACGCCGACGGCAAGAAGGACCCCAACAACATCTACGACGCCGCACTCGCCGCCGGCCACTACCTGTGCCGCTACGGCTGGGACATGGCGACGACGTCCGGGATGCGCACCGCGATCCTCAGCTACAACAACTCCACCGACTACCTGAACACCGTCCTGTCGTGGCTGGAGTACTACCGCAAGGGCTCGCACGAGATCCCCGACGGCACCGGCACCGTGCCCACCGACCGCAGCGACGACTACAGGCCGTCCTCGCCGTCCGTGCCCACGACGCCCGGCAGGCCGTCGGTCCCGAACCGGCCCGGCACGCCGACGAAGCCGTCCACTCCCGGCAAGCCGACGAAGCCCTCCACGCCCACCAGGCCGACCCCGGCGCCCACGCCGACCGAGACGGTCCACCACCTCGAGGCCGCGGGCCCGGCGAAGATCACCGCCATGGCCGGGCACCTCTACACGGACCGCGTCAGCGCCCGGGCGGAGACGGCGGCCGGCAAGGCCGTCGCCAAGGTGAGGGTCCGCTTCACCATCGTCGGCGACACCGACGCCCGGTTCACCGGCGGCGAGAAGATCGCCACGATCCTCACCGACAGCAAGGGCGTCGCCCTCGCGCCCGCCCTCCAGGCAGGCGAGAAGAACGGCGCGTTCACCGTCCGCGCCACCGTCCTCGGCCGCACGCTGACCGCCCTCGACTACGCGGCCACCGTCACCGCCCGGGCCGCCGACGCGCTCGCCCGCACCGGCGACGCCGCACTCACCTGCACCGCCGGCGGCCGGTGCGCCGACCCGGTCGAGGTGAAGGCCACCTACAAGGGGGCGGCGGCGGACAAGGTCGCGGCCACCGCCACCCTGGTCAAGTCGGCCGACGACCCGTCCACCAACGACAAGGGCCCCTACTTCAAGGACGCGGCCGGCAACCCCGTCCGCACCCTGGACCTGCAGACGGACGCCGACGGCCTGCTGCGGCTGCCCCAGCTGTACGCGGACGACACCGCCGGCACCTACCTGCTGCGCATCACCACCACCGGCGGGGCCGTCCTCACGGTCGAACTGACCGTCACGGCCGCCGAGACGCCGACCCCGAACCCGACCCCCGCCCCCGTCGAGTCGGCGCCGGAGCCGGAGGCGACGCCCACCGCCTCGTAAGGCCCGCAGCCGGGCGCACCCGCCCGCACGCGGTCCGCACCGCGCCCCACACCGCACTCCGCACGACGACGGCGGCCCCTCTCCGCACCGAGGGGCCGCCGTCGTCGTGTCCGACGTGTTCTCATCTCGCGCGCCCGTTGCTACGGTGCCCGACCTGACGAACTATCAGTTCCGTGGCGACCGCACCGCTTCAGGAGGCCCGATGCGCGCACTGATCGCCGCCGCGAGCGGCCTCGCCCTCGCACTCGGCCTGGTCTTCGCCCTCACCGCGCTCGGCTCCCCCACCGGCCCGACCTCCCCGAAACCCCTGCTGACGACGGTCCCCGCCCACCCCTGACCGCCCCACCGCCCGCGAAGGAGGCCGGGATGCGCCGCACGACAAGCCTGATCCTGCTCGCCCTCGCCGTGTTCTTCGCGGCGCTCTCCCCGCTGATGCGCTGGTACGCCTTCCCCCGCCTGGCCAAGATCCCCGCGAACGAGTACCAGACGATGGTCCTGGAGGCCAGGAACGCCACCCTCCTCGACTACGGCAGCCTGACCGCCCGCACGGTCCCGAAGGTCACCATCGTGCAGACCCTCAAGGGCGACGTCGAAGCCTCCGAGAAGATCGAGAAGACGGCCGGCCGGGACGTCGTCGTCTGGGACGGCCTGTCCTACGTCCAGGGACCCGACGGCAAGATGGTCTCCCAGGTCCCCGAGCGCTACATCTTCGACGCCCACACCCAGGAACCCGTCCACGCCGCCGGCGAGACGGTCGACGGCGACCCCGTCCGCCGCACGGGCATCGAGTTCAAGTGGCCGTTCCTGACGGAGAAGCGCGACTACGAGTACTTCGACGCCCAGACCCGCACCAGCGCCCCCATCCACTACCAGGGCACCCGGACCTTCCGCGGCCTGAAGGTCTACTACTTCGAGCAGACCGTCCCCTGGACCCGGGTCGCCATGCCCAGGACCATGCCCGTCAAGGGCATCACCCCGGCCGACATCGCCAAGACCGGCACCACCCGCTGGTACACCACCGTCCGCAGGTTCTGGGTCGAACCGGTCACCGGGGCACCCGTCAACGGCGAGGAGATCCACCAGGAGGAACTGCGCGGCGGCACCCTCCTCGGCGGGCGCGCCAAGGTCACCGCGTTCGCCGGACACGTCAAGATGCGCGAGGACTACATCGACCACACGGTGTCCGTCGTCAAGGCCAACCGCACCCTGGTCCTGCTGCTCACCTCCTACCTGCCGTGGAGCTTCCTCCTGCTGGCCGTCCTGCTCATGTCGCTCTCCCTCTACCTGGAGGCCCGCGCCCGCCGCCCCCGGCCGCCCGCTCCCACGGCCCCCGCGGCACCGCAGCCCGTCACCGCCTGAGCCGCGCCTCGGTCACCGCCTGCACCGCGCCTCGGTCACCGCCTGAGCCGCGCGTTGGTGTGCCGGGTCGGCTCGGCGGCCGCCGGATCCTCCGGCCAGGGATGCTTCGGATACCGGCCGCGCAACTCCGCCCGCACCCCCTTGTAGCCGTCCCTCCAGAACGACGCGAGGTCGGCGGTGACGGCCACGGGCCGCCCGGCGGGCGACAGCAGATGCACCAGCAACGGCGTCCCCGCCACCCGCGGCGACTCCTGCAGCCCGAACATCTCCTGCAACTTCACCGCGAGAACCGGCCGCTCCGGGTCCGCGTAGTCGATCCGCACCCTGGACCCGCTCGGGACCGCGATCCGTTCGGGCGCCAGCTCCTCCAGCCGGCCCGCCTCACCCGACGCCCACGGCAGCAGCCGTCCGAGCGCCGCCCCGGCGTCGATCCGCCCCAAATCGCTCCGCCGCCGCGCCCGACCGAGCTCCGGCTCCAGCCATTCGTCCACGCGCGCGTGGAGCGACGCGTCACAGACGTCGGGCCACGGCTCACCGAGCCGCGCGTGCAGAAAGGCCAGCCGCTGTCGCAGGACGGCCGCGTCGGCCGACCAGCGCAACAGCCCCAGCCCCTCCTTCTCCAGCCCCTCCACCAGCGCCCCGCGCACCAACGCCGCGTCGGCGTCCCGCAACGGACGCGCCCCGAGCTCCACCGCCCCGAGCCGCTCCACCCGCCGTGCCACCACGTCCCCGTCGGCCCAGCGCACCTCGTCCCGCTCGTCCAGCAGCGCACCGGCCGCGAGCCGCGCCACCTCCTCGTCCACCACCGCCGCCAGCTGCACGCGCGCGTGCCCCCTGCCCACCGGCCGGTCCGCGACGGCGACCGCCAGCCAACGGGCGCCCCGCAGACCCGACCCGTCCCGCACCTCGGCCCGGGTCCCCGAGACCATCAGCCACGACCCCCCGTCGGACCTCGCGACCCGCTCCGGAAACGCCAGGGCCACCACATGGCCCACGGCGAGATCCTCGACGCCGGCAGCCCCGCCCCCGCCGCTCCCCGGACCCGACGACGACTCCCGCCCGGCCGGCGCCTTTACGTCCGCCGCGACCGCCCGCAGCCGCCGCACCTCCGACCGCCAACGCCCGGCATAGGCGTCGCCCCCGCGCCGGACACCCCGCAGCGCCGCCGCCAGGTCGTCGCCGTACTCCCGCGGCGCCTCCTCGCTCAGCAGCGCCACCACCTCCGCCGCCCGCTCCACCCCCACCAGCGCCGCCCCGTCAAGGAGCGCCCTCCCCAGCCGCGGATGCACCCCGAGCCGAGCCAGCCGCACCCCGCGGGCCGTCGCCCGGCCCGCCGCGTCCACCGCGCCGATCGCCGTCAGCAGCTCCCGCGCCGCCGCCATCGCCCCGGCCGGCGGAGCGTCGAGCAACGCGAGGCCCGACGCGTCCGGATCGCCCCAGCAGGCCGCCTGCAGCGCGAACGCCGTCAGATCGGCCACCTTGATCTCCGGAGCAGGGAACGCCGGCAGCCGGACGTCCTCCGCCTGCGCCCAGCACCGGTACACCGCCCCCGGCGCCTCACGCCCGGCCCGCCCCGCCCGCTGCCGCCCCGCCGCCTGCGAGGCCCGCACGGTCGTCAACGCGCTCAGCCCGCGCGCGTGGTCCACCCGCGGCTCCCGCGCCAGCCCCGAGTCCACGACGACCCGCACCCCCGGCACCGTCAGTGAGGACTCCGCCACGGACGTCGCGAGGACCACCCGGCGCCGCACACCGGGCGACAGCACCGCGTCCTGCACCTCCGCGGGCGACCGCCCGTGCACCTGCACCACGTCCACCCCGTCCGGCGCCCCCAGCTGCCCCGCGACCCGTGAGATCTCCCCGACACCCGGCAGGAAGCACAGGACGTCCCCCGACCGCTCCGCCAGCGCCCGCCGCACCACCGACGCCACGTGCGCCAGCAGCGCCGGATCGACCCGCATCCCGTGCGGCGGCCGCACGGCACGCGCCGGCGGCGCCCACACCACCTCGACGCCGAACGCCGCGCCCTGGGCCCGCACCACCGGAGCCCCGCCCAGCAGCCGCGCCCACCCGGCCGTGTCCGTCGTCGCCGAAGCGGCCACCAGCCGCAGCTCGGGCCGCAGCGTCTCGCGCACGTCCCACAGGAACGCGGCCGACGCGTCCGCGTCGAGATGACGCTCATGGCACTCGTCCAGCACCACCACGTCGACGCCCGTCAGCTCCTGGTCGCGCTGGAGCCGTTGCAGCAGCACGCCGGTCGTGACGACCTCCACGCGCGTGTGCCGCCCGACGACCCGTTCCCCGCGCACGGTGTGCCCGACGCTGTTCCCGGGCTTCTCGCCCAGCAGCCATGCCATCCGCCGAGCCGCGGCCCGCGCCGCGATACGCCGCGGCTCGGCCACCACCACCCGCCGCGCGGGCCCCCCGCCGAGCAGTCCGGCCAGCGCCAGCGGGACCAGCGTCGTCTTGCCGGTGCCCGGCGGCGCGGCGAGCACGGCCGCACCGTGCCCCTCCAGAGCGTCGTTCAGATCGGGCAGGGCGGCCCGCACGGGCAGCGCGTCCAGGGCGTCGAAACGGGGGATCACCCACCCAGTGTCGTACGCCCGCCGTCCCGCACACACGCCCGCCGTCCCTCACGCACGCCCGCCGTCCCTCACGCACGCGCGCGTGCGCGGACGTGTAAGTGAGGGACGGCAGGCGGGAGGCCGGAGCGGGAGAGCGGCCGGAGCGGGAGAGCGGCCGGGCGCTAGTCCCGCTCGCAGACGAAGACCGCCGTGCCGGGGATCAGGTTCCCGCGCAGCGGGGACCAGCCGCCCCACTCCGACGAGTTCCAGGCCGGCCACTCCGGCTCCACCAGGTCCACCAGCCGGAACCCGCCCGCCACGATGTCCCGGACCCGGTCGCCGAGCGTCCGGTGATGCTCCACGTACACGGCACGGCCCTGATCGTCCTGCTCGACGTACGGAGTGCGGTCGAAGTAGGACGAGGACACGGACAGGCCCTCGGGGCCCGGCTCGTCGGGAAACGCCCAGCGGATCGGATGGGTCACGGAGAACACGAAACGCCCGCCCGGTCGCAGCACCCGCCGCACCTCCCGCAGCACCAGCACCGGATCGGCGACGAAGGGCAGCGCCCCGTACGCCGAGCACGCCAGGTCGAAGGAGGCGTCCGCGAAGGGCAGCGCGCCCGCGTCGGCGCACACCAGAGGGAACGAGCCGCCGATGCGCAGCGCGTGCTGGAGCTGCCGGTGGGAGAGGTCCAGGGCGACCGGGCGGGCGCCCTGGGCGGCCAGCCAGCGCGCGCACTGCGCCGCGCCGGCGCCGATCTCCAGGACCGATCTGCCCTTCAGGTCCTCCGGCGGGCCGAGCAGCTCGGCCTCCACCTCGTCCAGGCCCTCGGGCCCCCATACGAAGCGGTCGTCGCCGAGGAAGGTGCCGTGCTCGATCTGGTATTCGTCCGCGTTGCGGTCCCACCAGCCCCGGTTGGCCCGGGAGCTCTCGGCGACGTCGGCGTCGCGTCTGGTGGCTTCCGGCTCGAAGGCCGGCTCGGACGATGCGGGCTCTTGGATGATGGGCTCCCTCGTCGTACTCTTCCGTGCAACCTGCCCGACGGCGCACCTGGGTGTCGCCGGAGGTGCTTCCTGCGGCCTGCGTGGCCTCAGGAGAAAGGTTGTGTGCCGGGTATGCGGTGATCCGCCCCGGGTGTGCGCCTTCGCGCATTGACCCTGCCCGGCTGCCCCCGTATGCTACAAGTTGCGCTGCGAGCCTGCGCACCTCAGACGTAGCAGGCTGCGCTCGCATCTGTTGTATGTCCCCTCGGTTTTCGAGGCGTCGTCACCAGTCACTGGTGGGGCGCGTCCTTGGCTGTCCGGCTTCTTCAGAGCGACACGGGCTCCCGGCGTAGCAGTACCTACGACTTTCTGTCCGTAACCGGAGCCCTTTCCCACATGACGAGCAGCACCGAGACCACCGCCACCACCCCGCAGGTTGCGGTCAACGACATCGGTAACGAGGAAGCCTTCCTCGCCGCGATCGACGAGACGATCAAGTACTTCAACGACGGCGACATCGTCGACGGCGTCATCGTGAAGGTCGACCGGGACGAGGTCCTGCTCGACATCGGTTACAAGACCGAAGGTGTCATCCCGAGCCGCGAACTCTCGATCAAGCACGACGTCGACCCCAACGAGGTCGTCGCCGTCGGTGACGAGATCGAAGCCCTCGTTCTCCAGAAGGAGGACAAGGAAGGCCGCCTGATCCTCTCGAAGAAGCGCGCCCAGTACGAGCGCGCCTGGGGCACGATCGAGAAGATCAAGGAAGAGGACGGCATCGTCACCGGCACCGTCATCGAGGTCGTCAAGGGTGGTCTCATCCTTGACATCGGCCTCCGTGGCTTCCTGCCGGCCTCCCTCGTCGAGATGCGCCGCGTCCGCGACCTCCAGCCCTACGTGGGCAAGGAGCTCGAGGCCAAGATCATCGAGCTGGACAAGAACCGCAACAACGTGGTCCTGTCCCGCCGCGCCTGGCTGGAGCAGACCCAGTCCGAGGTGCGCCAGACGTTCCTCACGACCCTCCAGAAGGGTCAGGTCCGCTCCGGCGTCGTCTCCTCGATCGTCAACTTCGGTGCCTTCGTGGACCTGGGTGGCGTCGACGGTCTGGTCCACGTCTCCGAGCTGTCCTGGAAGCACATCGACCACCCCTCCGAGGTCGTCGAGGTCGGCCAGGAGGTCACGGTCGAGGTCCTCGACGTCGACATGGACCGCGAGCGCGTCTCCCTGTCGCTGAAGGCGACCCAGGAAGACCCGTGGCAGCAGTTCGCCCGCACCCACCAGATCGGCCAGGTCGTGCCCGGCAAGGTCACGAAGCTGGTTCCGTTCGGTGCGTTCGTCCGCGTGGACGAGGGCATCGAGGGTCTGGTCCACATCTCCGAGCTGGCCGAGCGCCACGTGGAGATCCCGGAGCAGGTCGTCCAGGTCAACGACGAGATCTTCGTCAAGGTCATCGACATCGACCTCGAGCGTCGCCGGATCTCGCTGTCGCTGAAGCAGGCCAACGAGTCCTTCGGTTCCGACCCGGCCTCGGTCGAGTTCGACCCGACGCTCTACGGCATGGCCGCGTCGTACGACGACCAGGGCAACTACATCTACCCCGAGGGCTTCGACCCCGAGACCAACGACTGGCTCGAGGGCTTCGAGTCGCAGCGTGAGGTCTGGGAGAACCAGTACGCCGAGGCGCAGACGCGCTTCGAGCAGCACCAGGCTCAGGTCATCAAGTCCCGCGAGGCGGACGAGAAGGCCGCTGCCGAGGGTGGCGACACCGCGGGTGCTGCTCCGGCCGCGTCCAGCGGTGGCGGCTCCTACTCCTCCGAGGGCGCCGACACGTCCGGCGCGCTCGCCTCGGACGAGGCGCTTGCCGCGCTGCGCGAGAAGCTGGCCGGCGGCCAGAGCTGATCAGCAGATCGCAGCAGGTTGCAGCAGATCGCAGCCACTGAGGCGTAGCACGTAGCCGAGGGCCCGCACCTTTCGAGGTGCGGGCCCTCGGTGCTGCCCGCCGCCCCGCCCCGCACGAATCGTCCGATCATGAGGCGCGGGCGGGAATGCCCACGCTCCCAAGGGCGTTGTCCGAAAGGAACACGAGGAGGAGCGGTCCAAGTGCTTGATCCGCAGAGTCTGTACGCATGGGAGCCGAAGGGCCTGGCAGTCGTCGACATGGCGCTGGCCCAGGAGTCGGCCGGACTTGTCATGCTCTACCACTTCGACGGATACATCGACGCGGGCGAGACCGGCGACCAGATCGTCGAGCGGCTTCTCGACTCGCTGCCCCACCAACTCGTCGCCCGCTTCGACCACGACCGGCTCGTCGACTACCGCGCCCGCCGCCCGCTGCTCACGTTCAAACGCGACCGGTGGAGCGACTACGAGGAACCCGCCATCGAGGTGCGGCTCCTCCAGGACACCACCGGAGCGCCCTTCCTCCTGCTGTCGGGCCCCGAGCCGGACGTCGAGTGGGAACGCTTCGCCGCCGCCGTACAGCAGATCGTCGAGCGGCTCGGCGTCCGCCTGTCCGTGAACTTCCACGGCATCCCCATGGGCGTACCGCACACACGCCCTGTGGGCCTCACCCCGCACGGCAACCGCACCGACCTCATGCCCGGCCACCGCAGCCCCTTCGACGAGGCCCAGGTCCCCGGCAGCGCCGAAGCACTCGTCGAGTACCGCTTGATGGAAGCCGGCCACGACATCCTGGGCGTCGCCGCCCACGTGCCGCACTACATCGCCCGCTCCGCCTACCCCGACGCCGCTCTGACGGTCGTCGAGGCGATCACCGCGGCGACCGGCCTGGTCCTGCCCGCCATCGCCCACGCCCTGCGCACCGACGCACACCGTACGCAGACCGAGATCGACCGCCAGATCCAGGAAGGCGACGAGGAACTGACCTCGCTCGTCCAGGGCCTCGAGCACCAGTACGACGCCGCCGCCGGCGCGGAGACCCGCGGGAACATGCTCGCCGAGCCGGTCGACATCCCGTCCGCCGACGAGATCGGCCTGGAATTCGAACGCTTCCTGGCGGAACGGGAAGGCGAAGGCTGAGCAGCGGCCGCTTTCCGGGGAGCGGCGCCGAGCCGCCGCCCGGACAGCGGTCCGCCCCGGCCCGCCGGGCACACCGCCGCCGGCAGGCCCTAAGCTTCCGCTCATGCTGAAGGTGGGCCTGACCGGCGGGATCGGCGCCGGCAAGAGCGAGGTGTCACGGCTGCTCGTCGAGCACGGAGCCGTGCTCATCGACGCGGACCGCATCGCACGTGAGGTCGTCGCCCCGGGAACCCCCGGCCTCGCGGCGGTCGTCGACGCCTTCGGGAAGGACGTGCTGACGCCCGACGGCGCCCTCGACCGTCCCCGGCTGGGCTCCATCGTCTTCGCCGACCCCGAGCGACTCGCCGTCCTCAACTCGATCGTGCACCCCCTCGTCGGCGCCCGCTCCCACGCCCTCGAGACCGAGGCCCCCGACGACGCCGTCGTCGTCCACGACGTCCCCCTCCTCACCGAGAACGGCCTCGCACCCCTGTACGACGTCGTGATCGTCGTCGACGCGGCCCCCGACACCCAGCTCGACCGGCTCGTCCGGCTGCGCGGCATGACCGAGGACGACGCCCGCGCCCGCATGGCCGCCCAGGCGACCAGGGAGAACCGCCGGGAGATCGCCGACATCGTGATCGACAACGACGTGCCGCTGGCCGAGCTGGAACACCGCGTCCAGGACGTCTGGGACGACCTGGTACGCCGGGCACACGCACGGCACGAGGCCTCCCCGGAATCCCGGCACCAGGCCTCCCCGGAATAGCGCCGCCGGCTCCGCGCGTTGAACCCTTCCAGCAAGGGAAGGATTTTTCCGTGCCCAATACCGCAGGTTCGACCGGACGTACTCCGGAGACGCACGTCATAGACTTCCGTGCCGCGGAACAGCTGCTTGCCGCACGGGACCCGCGGGGCGCGGTGAAATTGCTCGACTCGGTCATCGCCGCACACCCCGAGAACACCGCCGCCCGGCTCCTGCGGGCGCGCGCCTTCTTCGCCGCCGCGCAACTGCGCCCCGCTGAACTGGAATTCACCGTCGTCCTGGAGCGGGAGCCGGACAACGCGTTCGCCCACTTCGCACTCGGCCGCACCTACGAGCGACAGGGCCGCGCCGACCAGGCCAAACGCCACTTCCGGCTGGCCGCCGCACTCGACCCCAACCCCGAATACCTCAAGGCCGCACGCTTCGACAGCTGAGACCGCTCCTCACCGCGGACGGCCCCTCGACGACCGAGACGGGCTCCTCACCACGGACGGTGCTCCGGCGGCCGGTACGGGGGGATGTCCCGGCCGGGCTGGTAGTGCGGGCCCTGCCGCAGGTGCCTGAGGACCACCGCCAGGTCGACGGTGACCACCACCCACAGCACCCCGCAGGCCGCCGCCCACCCCGGGCGCCCCACCGCGGCGAACGCGGCCGTCCCGAAGACCGCCCAGACCAGTCCCCACAGGGACAGCCACAGACGCATCCGCAACGCACTGCGCGCTGTCGTCGGCTCACTGCCCGTACGCATCCCGATCACTGCTCCTGGCCCCAACGTACTCCTCCGCCCGGACGCCATCCAGAGGCCGCCGTGCGCCCTCCCGCACGCTCGAACAGCAGGCCATCCCTCGAACGGGTGAACCGGCACCGGAGCTGGAACGGCCCCCGGCAACCCGCCCGTTGGACGGGCATGACACGAGAAATGCGCCACGGACACAAGGGAACCGGCCCCGGTGCCATCACCCCGGACGGCTGCGCCGTCGAGTTCTACACCCGGCTCCCGATCGGGGACGAGCCGGACGTCGTCGCGGCGGCGGTGCCTCCCGGCGCCCGCATCCTGGAACTCGGCAGCGGCGTGGGCCGAATGACCCACGCCCTCCTGGAGCGAGGATTCACCGTCACCGCCGTCGACGAGTCCGCCGAGATGCTGGAGCGCGTCCGCGGAGCGCGGACGATATGCAGCCCGATCGAGCACCTCGACCTGGGCGAGACGTTCGACGTGGTCATGCTCGCCTCCTTCCTTGTGCACAGCGGTGACGTCGAGGTGCGGCGTGGACTGCTGCGGACCTGCTTACGTCACGTCGCCGAGGGCGGATGTGTGCTGATCCAGCGGGAGGGCGAGAACTACCACTCCGACGTACCCCGCGAGCGGGTCGACCCGAGCGGCTTCACGGTACGGGTCGTCTCTGCCGAGCCCGCAGGCGACGGCGTCCACTCCGTGCACGCGGAGTACGAGTTCCCCGACGCCGTCTGGACGCAGACCTTTCTGTCCCGGCCCCTGACCGGAGAACAGTTCGAGGAGGCACTGGCCGAAGCCGGCCTCAGGGTGGACCGGTACCTGACGGACGACAGGGTCTGGGTGCGGGTGGTGCCGATGACGGATCGGGGACCGGAGAGAAGCCGGGATGCTGCGCGGAGCAGCGGAGCCGGAGGGGCGTGAGACGCGGGCGGTACTGACGGCCGGGGAAGGAGGAGGCGAGGGAACAGGGAGCGGGCGGCGAGCGGGGCAGGGGAGCGAGAAGGGAGAGGAAGGAGCCGGGCGAGAAGGGCGAGGCGAGAACGGCGAGGATTCCGGGCGGGAAATCTCGGTGCGAGGCGATGAGTCGGGTGTCGCAGGTCGGTCTACCTCTTCGACCGGCGTGACACCACGGCGGACCGCTCACCACAGGAGATCCCATGTCCGAGACCACCGCTCCGCTCGCCGCGACCGACTCCCCCTCCGCTCCTGCCGGAGGCCGCCGCGCCCGAATCGCGCTGCGGGGCCTGCAGGTGATCCTCGCGCTGTTCTACGGCGTCGCCAGCGCGCTCCCGAAGCTGATCGCGCACCCGTCGGCCTCCGAGGCCTTCGACACGATCGGCTGGGGCAGCGTAGGCATGTACACGATCGGCGTCCTTGAACTCGCCGGTGCGATCGCCCTGCTGGTCCCGGTCCTCCAGTCCGCGGCGGCGATCGCTCTGGGGGCGCTGATGGTGGGCGCGTTCGTCGTCCAGGTCACGGTCTTCGGCGGTCAGAACGCGGCGACACCGCTCATCCTGCTGGTGCCGCTCGCGCTCATCGCCTGGACCCGACGCGAGTCGAACGCGGGGCTGCTGCGTCTTGCACGACGCTGGGTGTGACGGGGAGGGGGCGGGGGGAGGGAGGGGGGCGGCCCCCCAGATCTGGCTGACGGGTCTTACCGGGATTCTTGCAGAAAGCCCCGGCGTTCACGTCGGGGATGAATGCCTCTCAAGGCTGCTCTGACGCGCACGTTAGAGCGGACGTTTTTGCTGCTCGATGTACTGGCGGACGATCGCCAACGGTGCTCCTCCGCACGACGCGGAGAAGTACGAGGGCGACCACAGATGCCCGTGCATGATGGCGCGGTCGATCCGGCCGGTGAACTCCTGCCGTATCCGGCGGGCGGAGACGCCCTTGAGGCTGTTGACCAGCTTCGAGACGGCGACCTTGGGCGGGTAGTGCACCAGGAGGTGGACATGATCGCGTTCGCCGTTGAACTCTTTCAGCTCCGCTTCGAAGTCCTCGCACACCTTGCGCATGATCTCCTCGCAGCGTGTCAGCATCTCGTCGGTGAACACCCCACGCCGATACTTCGTCACAAAGACCAAGTGCACATGCATCGCCGAAACCACGTGCCTGCCACGCCTGTAATCATTCGGTCCATCCATGAGACCAATCGTAGTAGGATCTTGAGTGTGCAGCTCCGCTACAACTATCGGGCCTACCCGGATGCCACCCAGCGCCGTGCGCTGGCGAGCGCGTTCGGGTGCGCCCGCGTGGTGTGGAACGACTGCCTGCGCGACCGCAAGGAAGCGCACGCGGCAGGGCTGCCGTACGTGAAGTCGGCCGAGCTGTCCCGGCTACGCATCACCCAGGCCAAGCGCACCCAGGAACGTGCCTGGCTCGCCGACGTGTCGGCGGTCGTCCTGCAGCAGTCCCTGCGGGATCTGGACACCGCCTACAAGAACTTCTTCGACTCGGTCAAGGGCAAGCGGCAGGGCCGCAAAGTCAGCCCTCCCCGCTACAAGTCGAAGAAGGACGCCCGGCAGTCGATCCGTCTCAACACCAACGCCTTCTCCCTCCAGGACGATGGCACCGTGTACGTGGCCAAGGTCGGCGGCCTCAAGACCAAGTGGTCCCGCCGGCTTCCGGCCGCACCCACGTCCCTGACCGTCACCAAGGACAGCTGCGGCCGGTACTTCCTCAGCTTCGTCGTGGACACCGAGCCGGACATCCTCCCGGAAGCGGACACCGACGCCGGTATCGACCTCGGTCTGTCGGCCTTCGCGGTCCTGTCCGATGGGCGGAAGATCGACAGTCCCCGCTTCCTGCGCCGGGCTGAGAAGAAACTCAAACGCCTTCAGCGGGAACTGTCCCGCAAGGTGAAGGGATCGAAGAACCGGGCCAAGGCCCGCATCAAGGCCGCACGCCAGCACGCCAAGGTCGCCGACCGGCGCCGGGACTTTCACCACAAGGCCTCCACACAGATCATCCGCGACAGCCAAGCGGTGTACGTGGAGGACCTCGCGGTGTCCGGCCTCGGCCGCACCCGGCTCGCCAAGTCCGTGCACGACGCGGGATGGTCCGCGTTCGTCTCCATGCTGGAGTACAAGGCCATCAAGCACGGCCGCACCTTCGCCAAGGCGGACCGGGCCTTCCCGTCCTCTCAGGTCTGCTCGGCCTGCGGATTCCGGGACGGCCCCAAGCCCCTGCACGTCCGCCAGTGGACGTGCGGCACATGCGGCACCATGCACGACCGCGACCACAACGCGGCCCGCAACGTCCTGTTCGAGGGACGCCGAATCGTCGCCGCCGGACGGGCGGAGACGCTAAACGCCTGTGGAGCGCCGGCAAGACGGGCACACGTGCCCGCACAGCGCGTGGAAGCAGGAAGCCTCCGGAAGGGTCAGACGACCCAGGCTGGAATCCCTGGACTTTAGGCCAGGGAGCACGTCAACGTGGAGATATGGACGCCCCCGGCACCCCTCGCGCTCCCGGCACCCCCCGCGCCTCCGACACCGTCGGCGCTTCCGGCGCCCGCGGCGCCCGCGGCGCCCGCTCCGGTGGTTCCGGTGGTTCCGCTGCTGCCGTTCCCGGCGGCTCGCGCGGCGGGTCCGCCTCGGCTCTTGTCGCGCTGGACCGGCGTGTCGCGGGGTGTGGCGCGTGCCCTCGGCTGGTGGCCTGGCGTGAGGGGGTGGCGCGCGACAAGCGGGCGGCGTTCGCCGACTGGACGTACTGGGGTCGGCCCGTTCCCGGGTTCGGACCGGCCGACGCGCGACTGCTGATCGTCGGGCTGGCCCCGGCCGCGCACGGCGGGAACCGTACGGGGCGGATGTTCACGGGAGATCGTTCCGGGGACGTGCTGTATCGGGCGCTGTACGACGTGGGGCTGGCGTCGCAGCCGACCGCCGTCTCCGTCGACGACGGCCTCGAGCTGTACGGGGTGCGGGTCACTTCGCCGGTGCACTGTGCGCCGCCGGCGAACCGGCCCACTCCGGGGGAGCGGGACGCCTGCCGGCCCTGGTTCGTGCAGGAGTTGCGGCTCCTGAGGCCGACGTTGCGCGCGGTCGTGGTGCTCGGCGGCTTCGGCTGGCAGGCCGCGCTGCCCGCGTTCGGCGAGGCGGGCTGGGTTCTGCCGCGGCCGCGGCCCGGCTTCGCGCACGGAGCGCGGGTGCGCCTGGACGGTCTGCGCGACGGTGACGGTCTCGACGTCTTCGGCTGCTTCCACGTCAGCCAGCGCAACACCTTCACCGGTCGGCTCACCGTCGAGATGCTGCGCGATGTGCTCCGCACGGCTGCGGGAGCGGCGGGACTGGCGCAGTCCGCCGCGTAGACGTCGCGTGGGCCGATGGCTCGCGGCCGTGGCCGGCGGTCCGACGCCGGGGGGAGGCGGCCCGACGTCGGGGAGGCGATCGAAGCCGGGGAGGCTGTCGAAGCCTCGGCGGGAAGGTTCAGCCCGGTCCTTCGGGGCCGGGGCGCGTGGATGCGGACGGCTCTTCGCGGACGTCCCCGAAGAGGCGCCGCACGGTGGAGCGGTAGTTGGCCTGCACGTGATGGAGGGCGTGCGTGCGGGCGCGGTCGGGGTCGCCGGAGGCGATGGCGTCGTAGAGCTCCTGGTGTTCGGTGAGGAGCTGGGGCCATTCCTCGTTGCGTCGGGTGAGCCATTGCAGGCGTCCGGCGACGGGTTCCATGACCGAGATCAGCAAGGTGTTGCCGGCCATGGCGAGGAGACGGTCGTGGAAGCGGGTGTTGATGTCGGTGATCGTCTCGGCGTCCCCGGCTTCGGTGGCGCTCGCCGCGCGTGTCAGGAGTTCGCGCAGCTCGGCGAGGTCCTCCGGGGTGGCGCGGGTGGCGGCGAGCCCGGCGGCGTAGACCTCCAGGGCCTCGCGCAGTTCGAAGAGCTCGTTGACGTCGGTGGGGCTCAGGGGGCGTACGACGGTACGGCGCGGGGTTTCGAACAGGACGAAGCCTTCGGCCACGAGGGCCCGGATGGCTTCCCGCACCGGAACTCTGGAGACGCCGAAACGCTCGGCGAGCTCACGCTCGACGAGTCGGTCTCCGGGGCGGAGACTGCCGGCGATGATCTCCTGCCGAAGGGCGCCCAGCACCCGTTCGCGCACCGCTCCGAGCGGTTCGATCTTCGTCATGGACCCATCCTCGCCGATGCGAGAGGGCTTTTACGGGGCCGTAACGGGACGGACATCGGTCAGGACGCTTGACGGCGGGACCATGTCCGCAGTTTGGTATACCAAACGACCGGTCGTAGTCCTCCTCATCCGTCCCCTCGCCCAGGGAGGCCCCGTGTCCCTCGCCGACAGCGCCGAAGTCACCGGCGCGCCAGCGTTCGTCCCCGACCCCCGGCTCACCAACGAAGACCTCGCGCCCGCCGACAAGCGGAACTGGAAGGTCTTCGACCTCTTCGCCATGT
Organism: Streptomyces sp. NPDC020597; assembly: GCF_044335095.1. NCBI lineage: Bacteria > Bacillati > Actinomycetota > Actinomycetes > Kitasatosporales > Streptomycetaceae > Streptomyces > Streptomyces sp. NPDC020597. Next base: position 373,819 of record NZ_JBIRUL010000006.1, read on the forward strand.
GGATGTCGGACGTCCACAACCTCGGCAACTACACCTTCGCCGCCGGTCTGCTGGTCCTCGGCATGAACGTCTGGCAGATCTTCACGTCGCTCCTCGTGGGCTTCGTGCTCATCTACGTCGGCATGAACTGGATGGGCAGGATCGGCCAGCGGCACGGGGTGCCCTTCCCGGTCGTCAGCCGTATCAGCTTCGGAGTCTGGGGAGCCAACATCCCGGCTCTCATCCGGGCCGTGATCGCCATCATGTGGTACGGCATCCAGACCTACCTCGCCTCGGTCGCCGTCAACGTGATGCTGCTGGCGGCCTGGCCTGGCCTCGAGTCCTGGACGCACAACTCGTTCCTGGGCCTCGACGCGCTCGGCTGGGTGTCGTTCGTGTCGCTGTGGCTGATCCAGGCGCTGATCATCAGTCAGGGCATGGAGTCGGTGCGCAAGTTCCAGGACTTCTGCGGTCCGGCGATCTGGCTGGTGATGATCGCCCTGGCGGTGTGGGTGCTGTCCAAGGCCGGCTGGACCATCTCCCTCACCTCCACCCCGCACCCGGTCTCCGTGGGAGAGCAGTGGCGGCAGTGGTTCGGCGCGATCGGCCTGATCCTCGCCACCTACGGCACCCTGATGCTCAACTTCTGCGACTTCTCCCGCTTCGCCCCCGACTACCGCACGGTCCGGCGCGGCAACTTCTGGGGCCTGCCGCTCAACTCGACGGCCTTCGTGGTGGTTTCCGTGATCGTGACGGCCGGCTCGCTGGAGGTGTTCGGCGAGGCCATCACCGACCCGGCGGAACTGGTCGCCAAGGTCGGCAACACCTGGGTGCTCGTCCTGGGGGCGCTCACCTTCGCCGTCGCGACCATGGGCGTCAACATCGTGGCCAACTTCGTCTCGCCCGCCTACGACCTCGCCAACGTCTGGCCGCAGAAGATCACGTTCAAGGTCGGCGGCATGATCAGCACGGTCGCCGCCCTGGTCGTCACGCCCTGGAACCTCTTCTCCAACCCCACCGTCGTCAACTACTTCCTCGGCGGCCTCGGAGCCTTCCTCGGCCCGCTGTTCGGCGTGATCATGGTCGACTACTACTGGGTGAAGCGCGGCCGGGTCGACGTGCAGGAGCTGTTCGACGGCCGGCCCGGCTCCCGCTACTACTACCGCAAGGGCGTCAACCCCAAGGCGCTGTGGGCGTTCCTGCCCTCGGCCGCGGTCGCGGCGGTCCTCGCACTGGTGAAGACGTTCAGCGATGTCGCCCCCTACTCCTGGTTCATCGGGACGGCCCTCGGCGCGGGTCTCTACGTCCTGCTGTGCCGCGACGAGCGGACGGCCGGCGCCGCGGCCGTCACCGAGAAGCCGGTGGAGGTCTGACCGGAGTGCGGAACGTGCGGATCGTCGTCACCAACTGCAACACCACGCGGGAGATGACCGAGGAGATCGTGCGAGGCGCCCGGGCCGCGGCAGGCCCGGGCACCGCCGTGACCGGACTGACCCCCGAGTGGGGGCCCGAGTCGGCGGAGAGCTGGCTGGACAGCTATCTCTCCGCCGCGGCGGTCATGGACGCACTGCGGACCTACGCCGGAGCGCCCTACGACGCCGTGGTCATGGCCGGTTTCGGCGAGCACGGCAGGGAGGGCGTGCGGGAGTTGGTCGACGTCCCCGTCGTCGACATCACCGAGGCCGCGGCGCACCTGGCGTGTCTGCTCGGGCGCCGGTACGGGGTGGTGACCACGCTGGAGCGCTCCTGCGGCCAGATCGAGGACAGCCTGGAACTCGCCGGAGTGGGCCGTAACTGCGCCGCCGTCGTCGGCACCGGGCTCGGCGTCCTCGACCTCGGCGACGTCGAGCGCACGGAGGCGGCCTTCCTGGCCGCGGCCGAACGGTGCCGGCGGGCCGGAGCCGAGGTGCTGGTCCTCGGATGCGCCGGGATGACGGGGCTGCAGCGGGCGGTGGGCGACAAGCTGGGCGTTCCGGTCGTCGACGGGGTGGGGGCGGCGGTGAAGCTGGCGGAGGGGCTGGTGGGGCTGGGACTGACGACCAGTCGGGCGGGGAGCTTCGCGAAACCCGAGCCCAAGGAGAGGACGTGGCGGCCCGTACGGCCCCCGGGCCCGGTGCCCCGCCCGGTGACATGAGTCCGCCGGGGAGCGGCGTGGGCGTGGCCCCGGAGAGCTCTGCGACCGGCTGCCCCCGGAGTGCCTCCGCCCGTCACCCCGCCGGTGGCGCCGCCGACGCTCGTCCGCGGCGGAAAATCCGCTGGACGGAGCGGACCGTCTTCGCCAGGCTTCCTGTCATGCGCAGCAAGAACCTGGGCCGTTTCACGGCGGCGGACTTCTAGCGGGCCGCGCCGGAAGTCCCGGCGGGCCCCAGGAGGTCTGCCATGTCCCGAACCATCCATCACGTCCCTCCCCGGCATCGCGTCGAGCCCCTTGACCTGCCGGCCGGGGGCGGGCACCTCGTCACCGGGCACCGTCTCGTGGAACTCCGTTACCGCGCGGCGGACTTGGCCCGTGCGCGGCGCGAAGGGCGACGTCCGACGCCCGTACTGCTGGTCCGGGCGTTCCGCGCCCACACCTTCCCCCGGAGCCTGAACGAGAAGGTCGACGGCCCCTACGAGCGGCGTGCCCGCGCAGCCCTGGCCGTTTTCCGCTCGACCGCCCGCAACCGTCTGCGTGCGGCTCCGCCCGGCGCTCTGCTCTCCGAGGCCGAGGAGCTGGACCATCCGCCGACCCGCCACCGTCACCAGAACCTGTGGTGATGCCGACCGGCACGACGCAGGCAAGGCCGTGCGCGTGGGGGTCGACGACGATGCCGGCGCGATCCGTCCCGCCCGTGTGCCCCGCCCCGGCGGGAGGAGCGGGTGGATCGGACTGAACGACACGTTTCGGTACCAGGGGCGCTCTTCGGGCGTTGCGTTCATAAAGAACCCGGGATCGGCCGCAGCCGTCACCTCATGGCAACGCAACGGCCCCGCTCCGCACGGAACCACCGCCTACCGTGGACACCACAGTTCACCGCTGACCGCCCCGGCCGCCGTCGCCCGAAGGCGCACCCCCGCCCTCGCCCCGACAGGAGCTCCGTGTCCCCGCGCCCGCACGTTCCCGCTCGCGCACATGCCGTACTGCCGCCCTGGCTCTCCCACGCCCTGCGCACCCAGCGCGGGCCGGTCCCGTGGAGCGCGGTCACCCGCGGGGCGCTGTCGGCCGGCCCCCTTCTCCTGGCCGCCCTGCTCGCCGGGCAGCTCTCCCTCGGGGTCGTCGCCGCCATCGCCGCCATGCTCGCCGGCATCAACGACCGGCCCGGCAGCCGACGGGCCTCCGTCGAGCGGCTGGGGGCGCCCGCGTTCGCCGGAGCGGCCGGACTGCTCGTGGGCACTTACGGCGGGGACGAGTTGGGGGCCGTGGCGCTGACGGTCGTCCTGACCGGGCTCGGGCTCGTCGCCGGCGGAGTGAGCGCGATCGGGCCCGTCGCCTCCGCGGCGGGCACGCAGTTGCTGGTCGGCGCGGCGATCGGGGCCGGGATGCCGCTGCCGGAGGCGGGATGGGCGCGCGCGCTCGCCTACCTCGCGGGGGCGGGCTGGCTGCTGGCGCTGCGGCTCGCGTTGCCCACACCGGGCTCGCTGGCCGGCGACTTCCGCTTCGACGGGGAGCGGGACGCGGTGGCCCGCGTCTACGACGCCGTCGCTGACCTCCTCGACGCCGTCGGCACGGGGCGCGCCGTGGAGCGCAGGGCCGCGCTCACATCCGCCCTCGACCATGCCCAGGACGCCCTGACCGGGCCCCGGCTGCGGCGCCGCGCGGGCTCCGCGGTCGAGCGGCGGCTGCACGCCCAGTACGCCGCCGCGCTGCCGCTCGCCGAGGCCGCGACCGCGCTGGCCTGGACCGGGGAACCGCTGTCGGAACGGGCCTGGGTCGGACCCCGCAGGCTCGCGGACGCCGTGCGCCGGAACACGCACACCGGCCCGCTGCCGGCGCCCTCCCGGTCCGCCCCGGCGCTGCGCGCCCTCGACGACGCCCTGCTGCACGCCGCCGACGCCTTCGACCAGGGGCGCGGGGGCGACCTGCACACCCGGCGGCGCGGCGCACGCGACCTGCTGCGCACCGCGTTCGGGGCGGGCGGCCGCGAGTACGGGCTGCGGGTCGCTCTTTCCTTCGGCGCCGCCGTCGCCGTCGCCCAGGTCCTCCACCACTCGCACTGGTACGGGCGGCACCCGCACTGGTACTGGCTGCCCGCGACCGCCGTCTTCCTGGTGAAACCCGACCTCGGGCCGCTCGTGTCCCGGGTGCTCTGCCGGGCGGCGGGGACGGTGTTCGGTGCGCTGCTCTTCGCCGGTTTCGCCGCCGTGCTCCCCCGGCCGGAGGGGCTGGTCGCCCTGGTCGCCGTCTGCGGTGCGCTGATACCCGTCGCCACCCGGCACTTCGCCGCCCAGACCGCCGTCGCCACCGTCCTCGTACTGGCGCTGGTGATGGTCGGCGGAGAGCCGCAGGCCTCGGTCAGCCGGATCGTGGAGACCCTGCTGGCCTGCGCGATCGTCCTGATCGTCGGGCATCTGCCGATGCCGGCGGAGCGCGGCGGGCAGGTGCGCGCGCAGCTCGCCGCGGCCGCGGACGCCGCACACGCCTACCTCGCCCACGTCCTCGGCGGCTCCGGCGGCGGTTCCGATCCCGGCGGTTCCGGCGATGCCTCCGACCCGGGTGATGCCCCCGTCCGCGGCGACGCCTCCGTCCGCGGCGGCTCCGACGACCGCTCCGTCCGCTGGACGCTGCGCCGCGAGGCCTACCGCACGCTTTCCGAGGCCCGCACCGCCATCGCGCTCGCCGCCCATGAACTGCCCGCGCTCGCCCGGCACACCCAGGGCACGGACGAGGTGGCGGCCGTCCTGGAACGGCTCGTCGACACGACGACCGCCTGCGCGGTCCACCTCGACGACACCGGACGGCTCACCGCCCGGCACCGCAATCGCCTGACCGAGCTGCTCGGGGAACTCGCGGCGGGCAGCGCACGCGTGGGTCTGCCCGGCCCGGCGACCTCCCTCAGTCCCGAGACGCGGGAGAACCTCTTCGCATCGGGCTGAGGCTCCCCGCGACGCCGAAGAGCCGCGGGCGGCCCGTCGGCCACCGTCGCGGCGGACCGCCGCACAGGAGCGGCAGCCATGCGAGCGCCGGCCGGCCGGCCCGCCCCGCCTCGGCCACCGCCCCGCCTCCACTACCGCCCCGCCTGCACGACCGTCTCCTCGACCACCGGGCCGCCTCGACCGCCGGCCCCCCTCGACCACGGGCCCCTTTGACCACCGGCCCCTTTGATCACGGGCCCCCTCGACCACGGGCTGCCGTGTCCGACCGCGTGGGCTGCCGCGGGGCGGTGCGCGCCCCGCCGTCACGACACGTGCGACTGCTGACACGCCCGGTGCCGAAGATGTTCGTCGGGTGACCGGATTCTCACACTCCGCACCGAACGCGTGTCACCTATGTCTCAGTCCCGCAACCGGGCGAGGCGATCCACCCCCGCGGAGCGTTAACTCCTACACGTACGACGCTGATCGGAGGTGCGAGATGGTGAACGGGCGAACCGTGCTCGAGCGCTTTCCCGCGGGCGGGCCGCGCGGGTCGTGGCCCGCGGAGGAGTTCGCGCACGCGCGGCGCATGGAGGGACTGGCCGCCGAGGTCGTCATGGACCTCGCCACGGACACGTTCCTGGTGGTCGTGCGCGGTGCCGACGCCGCGCAGTGAGGCGCCGGCCGCCCGGTGACCGCAAGGCGGCCGGGCGCCGGCGACCCGTCGGCGCGGGTCAGCTGGACGGGGCCCGGGCCGGTGTCGGCACCGTGAACTGCTCGGCCTGCAGTGCGTACAGCTCGGCGTAGACGCCGCCGCCCGCCAGCAGCTCGTCCGGCGTCCCGGACTCCACCAGCCGGCCCTGGTCGAGGACGTGCACCAGGTCGGCGTGCCGGACCGACGCCAGCCGATGCGTGATCAGGACGACCGTCTGGCCGCTGTCGGCCAGCGCGCGGATCTTCTCGAAGACCTCCAGCTCGGCCCGGGCGTCGAGGGCCGCCGTCGGCTCGTCCACGATCAGGATGCGCCCGCGCCGGTACGCCGCCCGTGCGATGCCCAGGCGCTGCCACTGGCCGCCGGACAACTCGTGTCCGCCGCTGAAGTGCCGCGCGAGCAGGGTGTCCAGACCGCGCGGCAGATCCGCGACGACCTCCCCGGCCCCCGCCTCCGCGATCGAGGCGGCCAGCCGATCCTCGGTCAGCGGGGCGGCGGAACGCCCCACGGCGATGTTGACCCGGGCCGTGAACGGCCACCGTTTGAAGTCCTGCGCCACCATCGCGATCCGCTCGGCGAGCCGGTGCCGGTCCGCGTCGGCGGCGTCCACACCGTCCCAGAGGATCCGGCCGCGGTCCGGCTTGTACAGCCCGGCCAGCAGCTTCACCAGCGTCGTCTTGCCGGAGCCGTTCTCGCCGACCAGGGCGATGATCCGGCCCAGCGGGAGCGAGAGGGTGACGTCGTCCAGGGCGGGGCGCGCCGACTCGCCCGGATAGCCGAACGTGACGTTCTCGAAGCGGATCTCGTGCGGATCGTCCGGGAGGGCCACGCCGCCGACGGGGATCGCCCGTTCGGCCGCCTCGACGTACAGCCGCTGCAGATCGCCCACGAACAGGGCCTCCTCGTGCAGCTGGTTGACCTCCAGCACCAGGGTGTTGAGGCTCGCCGAGCCGCTGCGGATCGCGATGACGGCCGTGCCGGCCACCGCCAGCGCCATCGTGCCGGCGAACAGCAGTCCGCCGAGCGTGGCGTACGTGGCCAGCGTGGCCACGCCCGTCCAGGTCGCCGCGACGAGTCCGGTGCGGGCGGCGAGCCGGGCCAGTCGGGCCTGCTCCGCCTCGGCGGTCTCGGACATCGCGCGGAAGTGCCGCAGCAGGAACGGACCGACGCCGTGGACGCGGATCTCGGGCGCCGCCTCCGGTTCGGTGAGCAGACCGGCGATGAGGTGCCCCGCGCGCGCGTGTTGCACCCAGGTGTGGAAGGACTCGTAGCGGCGCCGGGCGTTCGTCAGGGCGCTCCACGCGCTGGGCAGGGTCATCGTCACCAGCAGCGGCAGCAGGAGCGGGTGCAGCACCGTCAGGACGCCGGCCGAGGCGATCAGCGAGATCAGCGCGTTCACCACGCGCGTGCCGTGACTGATCATGTAGCGGCTCGAACGGGCCCCGTACTGCGCTGTGTCCAGCAGCTTGTGAAAGGCGTGGTCCTCGATCGCGGCGAGCTCGACCGCGGCCGCCCGCTCCAGGTACAGCTCCGTCGCCACCCGCTCGACCTTGGGCTCCAGCCGCCCGATGGCGTACGTCGACGCGGCCCGCAGCAGAGCCGAGAGCAGGAGCACGGCGGCCATCAGCGCCAGCGCCGGGGCAGCGCCGCGCAGCCGGTCCTCGATCACGGCGCCGGAGATCAGCCGGCCGAGCACGGCGTTCATCGCGAGCAGGCCGACCGCCTGTGCCGCGCCCCGGGCGATCTCGGCGGCGAGCACGATGCGGGCGGTTCGCGGGTCGGCCTGCCGGGCCAGGCGGAGGGTGGCGGTGAGCAGGGACGGCAGCCGGATCACCATGGCCCGGAAGTTGAGCTCCAGGAAGGCGTCCCCGTGCTGGTTCCAGCCTGTGTCGTAGCGGAGCGGTCCGCCGAACAGCAGCCGCTCCGACTCGGAGACGTCACGGTCGTCGGGACGGGTCTCCCGCGTCCCCGCGCGCTGCTCCTTCTTCGTCGGACGTCCCTTTCCCGCCTGTCGTGCCTGCCTCACCGTCGCCTCCCCGATCGCGATCGCGGACGACGGCCACTATCGCGGGAGGAGGAGCCTCGGGGGCAGGGCGCAGGAGGGGGCGGACAGGACGCGCGGGCGTGCGCCGGGACGGTGGGCGGCGACGGCCGCTCGACGGAGGTCCGGGAGGTGTCTCTCAGGCGCTGATCGGCCGTGACCAGGCGGGCGTCGTGCCCGTGAGACGGCACAGGGCCAGGTACAGCGGTATGGGCGGGGTGTAGGGAAGGGTGCCGTCCGGCCGGTGGATGAGACCGGGGTCCTGCGGGGAGTCGGTGAGGAGCGCGCCCGGTGCGTAGTGTGCGGGCGCCGGCCATTCCAGCGCGTAGTCGGAGTCCGACGGGACCAGCCACCACCAGTGCGCCTGGTCGGCGTAGACGCAGCCCGTGCGCGGCAGCCGCGACATCAGCAGCGGGCCCCAACGGGCGGGGACGGAGACGGCGTCGCAGCCCAACGGGGCGGTCATGCCCTCCGGGACGGCCAGCCGGCGCGGGGGCGCGGCGGCTCGCGGGCCGCCCGGTCCGCGTTGCAGGCGCACGAGGGTGTCGAGTGTGCGCGCCGGGGCCCGGCCGGGGCCGGGACTCACGTCCTTCCCCGCTCGCGACCGTGCTCGAGCGGGTGGGGGAGCTGGGGGAGCGGGAGCGCGGCGGCGGGGAGCGCGGCCACGGGGTGGCCGGACGCCCGGCCGTGCCGTGCGTCGCGGCCCTCGACGGCGTCGTGGTCGGCCGTGCGGTGCCACTGGGGCGTCACGCGGGCGGCCAGGACGCCGGCGCCGGCCGCGGGGTGCGGGCGGGTCGCCGCCGGACCGGCCTGCGCGGGGAGTCGCTGTTCGGCGCTCTCGTCCTCGTCGGCCGGGTCGTCGCCCGTGCCCGGCTTCGGGCGGGCGCCCCAGCCGAGGTCGCCCCGCGGCGTCGCGTGGCCCGCGGACGGGCCGGCGGGGCCGGTGTGGAACGCGTCCTGGGCGTCGAGGAGGCCGCCGAGGTCGCAGGGGTGCGGCGCGATGGCGTCGAAGCCGAGGCTGTCGCAGGGTTCTGCCGGGGCGCGAGGCACGTCGGCCGTGCGCGGCAGGTCGGCCCAGACCAGCAGGCCGGGCCCGTGTTCCTGGGCGCCCCAGGAGTGACAGAGGGCTTCGACCAGGATCAGCCCCCGCCCGTGCTCCTCCTCGGGACGCTGCGGAGAGGGGTGCGGCTCACCGGGCGCGCAGCCCTGGTCGCGCACGGCTATGCGAACCAGGTCGTCGCCGTCGTGCAGTTCGCAGACGACGATGTCGCTCGCGGTGTGCACGATCGCGTTGGTGACCAGCTCGGAGACGACCAGGGCGGCGGTGTCGCAGGTGTCCTCGCACACCGACCAGCCCGTCAGCCGGGCCCTCGTCAGGCGTCTGGCCTGGGCGGGGGAACCCGGGTGGGCGGCCAGCTCGAATCGGAACCGGCGCTCGGCAGCGGCCTCGTCGGGGCCTGCTCCCGCGCTGGCACCGAGACCCTGGGGGCGGCCTGCGGCGGCGTCTGTTCCTAAAGGCGCGGACGGAATCACGCTTGCCACTATCGCCCCGCCGTGAACACTTGGCAAGTGTCACTCTGAAAAATGCAGAGTGCTGTGTGACGCGGTGGAGGGCCGTGGCACACTGCTCCGCAACAGCACGTAGAACGGCGCCGGTCGGGATCGCCGCAGACCCCTGCTCATTCGTATGGATCTGCGGACCACGTCCTCGAGTGGCGCCGTAGGGCTGTCGGGATTCTTTCGTGGACCGGCCGGGGGGGGGGGGGGGGGGGGCCGCCCCCCCCCCCCCGCCCCGGGGGGGGGGGGGGGGGGGGCCGGGCACGCGGTCCGCCCGACGCCCGGGAAACGCCGGACGGCAGCGGGGTCGCGCTCGGG